>NZ_JAVERO010000054.1:0-13551 GCF_034007085.1 Castellaniella sp.
CCTGGTGGCCGCGATTTCGACTGCATCGAACGTACCGAAACCACGCGCAGCGGCCGCGAAGTCCTGCTGCAGGTCTACAGCGACAGGGGCTGCCGCGAGCAGACACGCTGGGCGCTGGACTGCCTGGCAAACGCGATGCGCTGGGACGAACAACGCTTCGGCCTGGAACTGGATCTGGATCGCTTCATGGTCGTGGCGGCGCGCGACTTCAACATGGGCGCGATGGAAAACAAGGGCCTGAACATCTTCAATGCCGCCTACGTCCTGGCCGACCCGGCCACGGCCACCGATGCCGCCTACCGCGGCATCGAAGCCGTGATCGGCCACGAATATTTCCACAACTGGACCGGCAACCGCATCACCTGCCGCGACTGGTTCCAGCTATCCCTGAAGGAAGGCCTGACTGTCTTTCGCGATCAGGAATTTTCCGCCGACATGCTGGCCCAGGGCCTGCCGCCCGCCGAGGCTGCCAGCGCCCGGGCCGTCAAACGCATCGACGATGTGCACACCCTGCGCCTGGCCCAGTTCCCGGAAGACGCCGGCCCCATGGCCCACCCCATTCGACCGGACAGCTATCAGGAAATCGGCAACTTCTACACAGCCACGATCTACGAAAAGGGGGCAGAAGTCATCCGCATGCAACACACCCTGCTGGGTGAAGACGGCTTCCGCGCCGGCATGGATGAGTATTTCCGGCGCCACGACGGCCAGGCCGTCACCTGCGACGCATTCGTCGACGCCATGGAATCAGTCTACAGGCAGCGCCACCCAGGCCAGGATCTGTCTGTGTTCCGGCGCTGGTACGAACAGGCCGGCACGCCACGCGTGCGGGTCCGCTCACACTACGACCCGGCTTCCCGCCGTTGCCGCATCACGCTCGAACAGCGCTGCGCACCGGTGGGCCTGGAAACCCGGCAATCGTCATCCAACGCATCCAAGCCCCCCCTGCACATCCCCATTGCCATCGGCCTGATCGACCCGGACGGCCAGCCCATGCCGCTCACCTGGGGGGACGTATCCCGCGACACTCTGATCCTGGAACTGCGTGAAGCCAGCCAGACCTGGGTTCTGGAGAACATTCCACGCGCGCCGGTCCTGTCCCTGCTGCGCGGTTTTTCCGCCCCCGTCATTCTGGAAACAGACCGCACGGTGGACGAGCTGGCCCTGCTGGCACGCCACGACCCGGATCCATTCGCTCGCTGGGATGCAGCCCAGGAAATCGCCCATCGCTATCTGCAAGATTTCATGCAGGCCAGCCGCAACGACGATCCACTGCCATCGCCGGATACACTGCTGGACATCTGGCGCGCTGCTCTGGGTGATCCGGCCCTGTCCCCCGCCTACCGGGCGCGGCTGCTGACACTGCCCTCCGTGCGCGAGATCATCGACCGCACCGAACCCATGGATCCCCAGGCGGCGGTCACCGCCTGGACCCGTACCCGGCAGACTCTGGGAGCACGACTGTCCGAGTCCTGGCGTGCCACCTATGATGCCCAGGCCGACGATGGCCGCCCCTACTCACCAGACCCGATCTCGTCCGGTCGCCGCGCCTTGCGCAACCTGGCCCTGGACCATCTGCTGGCCGGCCAGGCACCAGGGGCCACTGAACTGGCCCTGACTCAATATCGCCAGGCCCGCAACATGACCGAAAGCCTGGGCGCACTGACCGCCCTGTTGCAACACGCCCCGCAGGCCGCCGCCGCGCCACTGGCCGATTTCCATGCCCGCTGGCGCAATGATCCGCTGGTGCTGGACCGCTGGTTCGGCGCTCAGGCCAGCGCGCCGGACTGCTCAGTGGACGCGGTACGCGCCCTGATGGCCCTGCCGGATTTTTCGCTACGCAACCCCAACCGCGCGCGCGCCGTCATTTTCCGTTTCTGCCTGGACAACCCGGCTCAGCTGCACACTCCGGCAGGCTACGATTTCTGGGCCGAACAGGTGCTGGCGCTCGACGCGCTGAACCCGGAAATCGCAGCGCGCCTGTCGCGCGCCTTCGACAACTGGGCGCGTCACGAACCCGTCGCCCGGGCTGGCATGCAGGCCGCCCTGCAACGTGTGCTGGATGCGCCGGGGCTGTCGCGCAACGTCCGCGAAATCGTTTCAAAAGCGCTTGACGCCTGAATATCCCCGTTTTTTATTCTTCCAAGGAAATGCCTTGAAATACAAGACCTTGACCCAGTATCTGGTCGAACAGCAACGCCAGCACAAGGCCGTTTCGGCCGAGGTTCGCCTGCTGATCGAAACCGTGTCGCGCGCCTGCAAGGCGATCAGTCATGCTGTCAGCAAGGGTGCGCTGGGTGGCGTACTTGGCAGCCTGGGCACTGAAAACGTCCAGGGCGAAGTGCAGAAGAAACTCGATGTGCTATCCAACGAGATCCTGCTGGAAGCCAATGAATGGGGTGGCAATCTGGCGGCCATGGCATCCGAGGAAATGCAGACCATCCATCGCATCCCCAACCACTACCCCAAGGGCCAGAACCTGCTGCTGTTCGACCCCCTGGACGGTTCCTCGAACATCGATGTGAACGTATCGATCGGCACCATTTTTTCGGTACTGCAGGCGCCCGCCCAGGCCGCCGGACGGGAAATCTCCGAAGACGACTTCCTGCAACCGGGCACCCGCCAAGTCGCCGCCGGCTACGCCATTTACGGCCCGCAGACCATGCTGGTGCTGACCGTGGGCGCCGGCGTCATGGGCTTCACGCTGGACCGCGAAATGGGGTCCTGGCTGCTGACGCACGAAAACATCCGCCTGCCCGAACAGACTGCGGAATTCGCCATCAACATGTCCAATATGCGGCACTGGGAAGCCCCCGTGCGCCGCTACATCGACGAATGTCTGCAAGGCGAAACCGGCCCCCTGGGCAAGAACTACAACATGCGCTGGATCGCTTCCATGGTCGCCGACGTGCACCGCATCCTGACGCGCGGCGGGGTCTTCATGTATCCCCGCGATGCACGCCCCTCGGGACGCAAGGGCAAGCTGCGCCTGATGTACGAGGCCAATCCCATGAGTTTTCTGGTCGAACAGGCCGGCGGACGGGCTATCGACGGTGCCGATCGCATCCTGGAGATTCAGCCCGATGCGCTGCACCAGCGCATCGGCGTGATCCTGGGCTCGCGCGAAGAAGTCGAGCGCCTGCAGCGCTACCACCAGGAAGCCTGATCGATCAGTCCAGGGTAAGCACCGTCGCCCCCGTCGTGCCACGCGCATTCAAGGCCTCGTGCGCACGCGCAGCATCTGCCAGGACAAACCGCTGGCCGATGACGATATCCAGCTTGCCGGCCGTCACCAGTTCGAACAGTTCATCGGCGGCGGCCTGCATGGTCTGGGCAGTGGGCACATAGGCGCCAAGCGTCGGCCGGGTCACATACAACGAACCCTTGGCCGCCAGCACGCCCAGGTTCACGCCCTCGACCGGCCCGGACGCATTGCCGAAACTGACCATCAGCCCGCGCGGTTGCAGGCAGTCCAGCGAAATGTCCCAGGTGCTCTTGCCCACCCCGTCATAGACCACCGGAACCTTGCGCCCCTCGGTCAGTTCGCTGACCCGGGCAGCGATGTCCTCGCGGCTGGAATCAATGACTTCCCAGGCGCCATGGCGACGAGCCAACGCCGCCTTTTCCGGGGTGGACGCAGTGCCGATCAGGCGCACACCCAGCGCCCTGGCCCACTGGCAGGCGATCAGGCCAACGCCACCGGCAGCCGCATGAAACAGGATGGTCTCATTGCCCTGCAGCCGGTAGGTCTGGCGAAACAGATACTGGACCGTCAGGCCCTTGAGCATCAATGCCGCGGCCTGCTCGAAATCCACGCTGTCGGGGATCCGGACCACCCGATCGGCGGGCACATTGCGCAGATCGGCATAGGCCCCGATGGGACTTTGCCCATAGGCCACGCGGTCGCCCACCCGCAGGTGGCGCACCTCGGATCCCGCCGATTCGACCACGCCGGACGCCTCGAAGCCCAAGCCGTGCGGCAAGGGGTTCGGATACAGTCCCGTGCGACAATAGATATCGATGAAATTCAAGCCGACCGCCTTCTGTCGGATGCGGACTTCGTGCGGCGCGGGGGGCGGGACATCCGCCTCTTCCAAACGCATTTTTTCAGGTCCGCCATGTTCATGGACGCGGATCACTCGCGTCTTTTCGATCTTTTCCACGATGAACTCCTGCGGCCCCACCGGGCCGGACATTTCGACATCGAATCAGACTAGCATGAATTCCCGCCAGGCCACGACGGCCATCCACATCACCGCCGTCCTGTTCGGCCTGACCGGCATCTTTGGCGAACTGATCCAGGCCAGCGCCATCCTGATCACGGCAGGCCGCGCCACATTCGCTGCCGCAGCCCTGTTGCTGTTCATGGCCCGCGCCGGCCACCGGCCCACGCGGCCCGATCGCCGCACCCTGTCCGTGCTGCTGACCGCCGGCGTGCTGCTCGCCATGCACTGGACGACCTTTTTCATTGCCGTGAAAACCGGCGGCATCGCCATCGCCACGCTGGGATTCGCCAGTTTCCCCGCCTTCATCACCTTGCTCGAAGGCCTGGTGTTCCAGGAACGCACCCGGGCTTCCGAATGGGCTGTGGTCGCCCTGGTCAGCGCAGGCCTGGCCCTGGTCACGCCATCCTTCGATTTCGGCGACCAGGCCACGGTCGGCCTGGGCTGGGCAGTAGCCTCGGGGCTGTCGTTCGCCTTGTTCACCCTGGCCAATCGCAAGGCCGTCAGCCTGCTGCCGGCCCATGAACTCGCCTGCTGGGAAAATGGCATCGTCGCCTTGTTGACGCTGCCCTGGTGCCTGGCGGAATTTACTGGCCTGCGGACGCTGGACTGGGCCTGGCTGTTCGTGCTTGGCGTCTTTTGCACTGCCCTGTCACATGCCCTGCTGGTCTCCAGCCTGGCGCGGCTGAAGGCCCGCACTGCCGGTATCGTCATCGCCCTGGAGCCCGTCTACGCCATCCTGTTTGCCGCCATCCTGTTCGCGCAATATCCTTCGGCGCGCGCGCTGGCAGGCGGCGCCATCATCATCGGCGCGATCATCTGGGCGGGCTTGCAGCGCAGCGCCGCAGACTGATTTGGCCCAAGGCGTTAGAATCTAAGGTTCATTGAACGCATCATCTTGAGCTCGAATCATCATGGCCGGACACAGCAAATGGGCAAACATCCAGCACCGCAAGGGGCGTCAGGACGCCAAGCGCGGCAAGCTCTGGACAAAAATCATCCGTGAAATCACCGTCGCCGCCCGCGCCGGCGGCCCCGACCCCGATGCCAATCCCGCATTGCGCCTGGCCTGGGACAAGGCCACGTCTGCCAACATGCCCAAGGACAACATTCTGCGTGCCATCCAGCGCGGAGCCGGCACCGAGGACGACACCAACTACGAGGAAATCCGCTACGAAGGCTACGGTATCGGCGGCGCAGCCCTGATCATCGACTGCATGACCGACAACCGCCAGCGCACCGTATCCGAAGTCCGTCACACGCTGTCCAAACATGGCGGCAACCTGGGCCAGGACGGCAGCGTGGTCTTCATGTTCAAACGTTGCGGCCAGTTCATCTTCGCGCCGGGCACGTCCGAAGAACAGGTCATGGACGTCGCCCTGGACCATGGCGCCGACGACGTCCAGACCGACGATGAAGGCGTGATCGAGGTCACCTGCGAACCAGGCGACTATGCCGCCCTGAAACAGGCCTTCGACACCGCCGGGCTGCAGGCCGAGGTCCACGGCGTGGTCATGAAAGCCCTGTCCAAAGTCGAACTCGCCGGCGAAGACGCCGAACGGATGCAGAAAATCATCGACCTCCTCGAAGATCTGGACGATGTCCAGGAAGTCTTTACCAATGCCGTTCTGGACGAGGCCGAATGAAACTGCTCGTCATCGGTTCCGGCGGCCGCGAACACGCCCTGGCCTGGCGGCTGGCCCAATCGCCTCGGGTACACAAGGTCTATGTGGCACCTGGCAACGGCGGCACGGATCGCGCGCCCACACTGGAAAACCTGCCTCTGCAGGACACTGACGCGCTGATCGAATTCGCCCGCCAGGAAAAGATCGCCTTCACCGTCGTCGGCCCCGAAGCCCCCCTGGCGGCCGGCATCGTGGACGCCTTTCAGGCCGCCGGGCTGCGCATCTTCGGCCCCACCCGGACCGCTGCCCAGCTCGAAAGCTCAAAGGACTACGCCAAGGCGTTCATGGTGCGCCATGGCATTCCCACCGCCGCATACGCAACCTTCACCGATGCCGAGCAGGCCCGCGCCTACATCCGTGCCCAGGGCGCCCCCATCGTCATCAAGGCCGATGGACTGGCGGCCGGCAAAGGGGTAGTCGTCGCCCAGAACCTGGACGAGGCCCTGGCGGCCATCGACCACATGCTGGGCGAACAGGGCGCCTTTGGCGCGGCTGGCGCGCGCGTGGTCATCGAAGAATGCCTCATGGGCGAAGAAGCCAGTTTCATCGTCATGTGCGACGGCCAGCACGTCCTGCCGCTGGCCACCAGCCAGGACCACAAACGCCTGCTGGATGGCGACCAGGGTCCCAACACCGGTGGCATGGGCGCCTATTCGCCTGCGCCCATCGTCACCCCGGCCCTGCACAACCGTGTCATGCGCGAAATCATCCAGCCAGCGATCCAGGGCATGGCGCGCGACGGTATCCCCTACACCGGCTTCCTGTACGCGGGCCTGATGATCGGCCCTGGCCCCGACGCCAGCCGCAGCCTGAAAGTCCTGGAATTCAACTGCCGCCTGGGAGACCCGGAAACCCAGCCCATCATGCTGCGCATGAAAAGCGATTTCTCCGAAACTCTGGAACATGCCCTGAACGGCACACTGGACCAGGCCGAAATCGACTGGGACCGGCGTACCGCCGTAGGGGTCGTACTGGCGGCTGCCGGCTATCCGGACGCCCCCCACAAAGGCGACCCGATCACGGCGCTGGCCCCGGATACCGCCGACTGCGTCACCTTCCATGCGGGCACCACGACCGACGACGGCACGCTGCGCACCAGCGGCGGGCGAGTGCTGTGCGTCACGGCCCTGGCCGATTCCGTGCTCCGTGCCCGGCAATCCGCCTACGACGCCGTCAACCAGACTCGCTTCGAGGGCCGCCAATTCCGGAGCGATATCGGCTGGCGCGCGCTGGCACCCGGCAAACGGCACGACTGACAGTCCGCGCGCAGGCTCCCGATATGCACATCCCCGTCTCCCTGGTTCACGACACGTTCTCCGATTTGCAGGGCCGCATCGTCCAATCCCTGGAAGACCTCGAAGGCGCAGCCTTCGGCCGCGACCCATGGACCCGCCCAGAGGGCGGCGGCGGCCTGGCCCGCTATTGCGAAGACGGAGCAGTCTTCGAACGAGCCGGCGTGCTGTTCAGCCATGTGCACGGCCACGCACTGCCGCCTTCGGCCAGCGCGCACCGCCCCGAACTGGCTGGCCGCAGCTGGGAAGCCATGGGCGTGTCCATGGTGCTGCATCCGCGCAACCCGCATGTCCCGACCACGCACATGAACGTGCGCCTGTTCGTGGCCCACGGCAAGGGCAGCGATGCTGACGTCTTCTGGTTCGGGGGGGGCCTGGACCTGACCCCCTACTATCCGGTCGAGGCCGACGTGCGCCACTTCCACCAGGTCTGCCACAACGCAGTCGCCCCCTTCGGGGCCGACAAATACCCCCGCTACAAGGCCTGGTGCGACGACTATTTCCTGCTGCGCCACCGCAACGAAACCCGCGGTGTCGGCGGCCTGTTCTTCGACGACCTGAATACCCCGGACTTCGACACCTGTTTCGCCCTGACCCGGGCAGTGGGCGACTGCTTCATCCCGGCCTACGTCCCCATCGTCCAGGCCCGCTGCAATACGCCCTACGGCGAACGCGAACGCGCCTTTCAGGCCTACCGCCGTGGCCGCTACGTGGAATTCAACCTGGTCTACGATCGAGGCACGCTGTTCGGCCTGCAATCAGGCGGGCGCACCGAATCCATCCTGCTGTCCATGCCGCCCAGCGCCCAATGGCGCTACGACTGGACGCCCACGCCAGGATCCCCCGAATCGGCCCTGGCCGACTATCTGCGGCCACGCACATGGCTGTGATGCCCCAGGTCGGCCTGCTGGGCGGCAGCTTCGATCCGGTCCACCGCGCCCACATCGCACTGGCCCTGGCGGCCCGGGACGCACTGGGCCTGGAACATGTCGAACTGCTGCCCGCCGCACGTCCCTGGCAGCGCGGCCGCCTGGGCGCCGCCCCGGAACACCGGCTGCGCATGCTGGAACTGGCTTGCGCCGACATTCCCGGTCTGCGCGTCAATCCGATCGAACTGCAGCGCGCCGGCAACACCTATACCATCGACACCCTGTCCGCCCTGCCCGACACTGCCCGCTACACCTGGATCCTGGGCTCCGACCAACTGGCCAACTTCTGCACCTGGCACCGCTGGCGCGACCTGCTGCAGCACGTCCGGCTGGCCGTCGCCGAACGGCCTGGCGCCCCCGCCACGCCACCGCCGGAACTGGCCGATGCCCTGACACCCGGCGGCCTGGTCCAGATCCCCTTCAGCCCTCAGCCTGTGTCCGCCACGGCCATCCGACAAGCCCTGGCGGCCGGTCGGCCCACCGAATCCCTGCTGGATCCTCGCGTGCTGGACTACATTCGCACGCACCGGCTCTACCTGGACCCCAAGACCCCATGAACCTGCAAAAACAGCAACGCCTCGTCATTGACGCCCTGGAAGACGCCAAGGCCCAGGACATCAAGGTCTTCAACACCACAGGCCTGACCGGCCTGTTCGACCGCGTCATCATCGCCAGCGGCACCTCCAACCGCCAGACGCGCGCCATCGCCCGCCATGTCGCCGAACAAGCCAGGAAACACGGTCTGGAAATCATCGCCTACGAAGGCGAGGATACCGGGGAATGGCTGCTGATCGATCTGGGCGATATCGTGGTGCACTGCATGCAGCCTGCCATCCGCGCCTATTACAACCTGGAAGAAATCTGGGGGGCCAAGCCGGTACGAGTCCGCCTGCTGCCCACAGGACCCGCCCAGGCCAGCGAACCGGATGACTTCGCCGCAGGCCAATGAAACTCCAGGTCTATGCCGTAGGCAGCCGCATGCCAGCCTGGGTGCAGGCGGCGTGGCAGGATTTTGCCAAGCGCATGCCTCGCGACTGCTCGCTGGAACTGCACGAAATCCGCCCCGAACCTCGCACCAGCGGAAAGACCGTGCCGCAGATGATGCAGGCCGAGGCCCAGCGCATTGAATCCACCCTGCCCGCACAGGCCTGGCGCGTCGTCCTGGACGAACACGGCCGTGATCTGACGACACAGGACCTGGCGGCGCATCTCGAAACCTGGCGGACCTGCGGCAACGACATTGCCTTCATCATCGGCGGTCCGGACGGGCTGGATCCCGCCCTGAAGCAGACCGCCCGCCAGACCCTGCGTCTGTCTTCCCTGACCCTGCCCCACCCCATGGTTCGCATCCTGCTGGCCGAACAGCTCTACCGCGCCTGGACCATTCTTGCGGGTCATCCCTACCACCGCGCCTGAAGCGCGCCGATGCGGGTGCGGTATGCTTGGGATCTTTCTCAAACGACCTCCATGCCGACCATGACTGCCCGCCGCCGCACCAAAATCGTCGCCACGCTGGGGCCCGCGACCTCCAGCCCGGAACGCATCGAGTCCCTGATCCTGGCCGGCCTGGATGTGGCCCGGCTGAACTTTTCCCACGGCAGCCCCGAAGACCACCGCGAACGGGTCCGCCTGATCCGCGAACTGGCCGCTCGGCACAACCGCCATATCGCCCTCATGGGCGACCTTCAAGGGCCCAAGATCCGCATTGGCCGCTTCACGACCGGCACCGTGACACTGGCCGCGCAGGCGCCCTTCACCCTGTCCACCCGGCATCCGCTGGATGCCGGCACCGCCGACATCGTCGGGATCGAATATCCCCCCCTGGTCCAGGACTGTGCGCCGGGAGACGAACTGCTGCTGGATGATGGCCGGGTCATCCTGCGGGTCGAAACAGTGGATGCGGATGCCGTCCACACCCGGGTCGAAGTCGGTGGGCCGCTGTCCAACAACAAGGGCATCAACCGACGCGGCGGCGGCATCTCGGCGCCCAGCCTGACCGACAAGGATCGTCAGGACATCCTGCTGGCCGCCGAACTCGAACTGGACTACGTGGCCGTCTCGTTCCCCCGCGCCGGGGCGGACATCGTACAGGCACGCCAGCTGGTGCGCCAGGCCGGCAGCCCGGCCTGGATCATCGCCAAGATCGAACGCGCCGAGGCCGTGGCCGACGATGCCGCGCTGGACGACCTGATCCGCGCCAGCGACGGCGTCATGGTAGCCCGCGGCGATCTGGGCGTGGAAATCGGCGACGCCCGGCTCGCCGGCATCCAGAAACGCATCATCCAGCATGCCCGCACCCTGAACAAACTGGTGATCACCGCCACCCAGATGATGGAATCCATGATCACCAGCCCCATCCCGACCCGGGCCGAGGTTTCCGACGTCGCCAATGCCGTGCTCGACTACACCGACGCAGTCATGCTGTCGGCCGAGTCGGCCTCTGGGCAATATCCCGTCGAAGCCGTCCAGGCCATGGCGCGAATCTGCCTGGGCGCCGAACAGGAACCCACCAGCGTCCGGTCGCATCACCGCCTGGGCGAGACGTTTTCCCGCTGCGACGAGACCATCGCCCTGGCCAGCATGTACGCCGCCAACCACTTCCCCGGCATCAAGGCCATCATCAGCCTGACCGAAAGCGGCCACACCCCGCTCATCATGTCACGCATCCGTTCCGGCGTGCCCATCTACTGCTACACCCGGCATCCGGCCACCCAGCGCCGCGCAGCCCTGTTCCGCGGCGTCTACACCGTCCCGTTCGATGCTGCGGCACTGCCCCCCGCCGAGGTCAGCGAGGCCGCCATCGACATTCTGCGCCGCCAGGGGCAGCTGCAGACAGGCGACTGGGTCATCCTGACCAAGGGTGATTTCTACAGCGACAGCGGCGGCACCAACGGCATGAAGATCCTGCGCGTGGCCTGAGCCTCGATCCGCCGCCATGCCGCCCTTCATCCTGTTGGCTTCGGCCAGCCCCCGTCGCCACGAAATCCTGGACCAATTGGCCATCCCACATGGTCTCCTGCGCGTGCCCGCACCGGCAGGCGAAGACGAGCCCCAGTTGCCGGGAGAACCGGCTGCTGATTACGTCCGCCGCACGGCACGGGACAAGGCCCAGCGTGCCGTCGCCTGGCTGGCCGCAGGCGGCTTGCCGGCCCCCCTGCCCCGGAACTGGCCTGCCGAATGGCGCGACGCCCCCATTCTGTGCGCCGACACCACGGTCATCCTGGATGGCGATGTGCTGGGCAAGCCTCGGGATGCCGCCGATGCCGCCGCCATGTTGCGCCGCCTGTCCGGCCGCGAACACGCGGTCCACACAGCCGTGGTCCTGGCAGACCGGGGCCGATTGTTCGAGACCGTCAGTGTCAGCACGGTCCGCTTCCAGACACTGACCAACACCGACATTGCGACCTATATCGACAGCGGCGAACCTTTCGGCAAGGCAGGCAGCTATGCCATTCAGGGGCGGGCGGCGGCCTTTGTCGCGCATCTGGCAGGCAGCCACAGCGGCGTCATGGGCCTGCCGGCACATGAAACCGTCCAGTTGCTGACACAATGCCAGGATTGATCCAGATTAACCCTTGGTTTGCCCCTGATCATCTTGACCCGCATCTCCCGCGCTCCTAGCATGGGCTGACGTCCTGCTGAACATCGCAGACGCGCGGTGGTGGCCAGGGCTGCATCGCATGGCCATCATGCCATATCCTCACTACCCAAGAGGTCTTGCATATGGTCGATCCAATCGTCAGTTCAGCCTCATCCTCTGCCCAGGTCGCCAAAGAAATCCGCAGCCAGAACCTGCCTCCCACGACGTACCGCGATCTGCCCGAACCCCTGCCCATGAAAAAGGTCATCGGCCCCAGCGTCCTGCTGCTGGCCGGGTCGATCGGATCGGGGGAATTCGTGCTGTGGCCTTACATTTCCACCCAGACGGGGCTGGCGCTGGTCTGGCTGGCCACCATCGGCATCCTGACCCAGTATTTCCTCAACATGGAAATCACGCGCTATACGCTGGCCACTGGGGAAACGGCCGTCACCGGATTCACCCGGCTCTGGAAACCCTGGAGCTGGCTGTTCATCATCATGGCCGTCATTCCGTGGATGTGGCCCGGCTGGGCTACCGGCAGTTCCACCGCCTTGACCTACGCCTTCGGCCTGTCGGCAGATTCCGTAATCCCGATCACCATCGCCTCGCTGGTGCTGATCGGCATCATCCTGACCGTCTCGCCCGTGGTCTACCAGACGGTCGAAAAAATCCAGTTCTTCCTCGTCGCCCTGATCGTGCTGTTCATGATCTATATCGTCGTCGGCCTGCTCAACGGCCAGACCTGGGGCGCCCTGATCGGGGGCTTCACAAGCGCAATTCCGCAGATCCCAGAGGCCATTGGCAAGCTGCCCATCGCCCTGTTGCTGGGGGCCATCGCCTTTGCCGGCGCGGGCGGTGTCATGAACCTGGCCCAATCCAACTGGGTGCGCGACAAAGGCATGGGCATGGGTGCGCATCTGCCCAAGATCGTCTCGCCTATCACGGGTCAGGAAACCACCCAGGCTTCGATCGGCTATTTCTTCCGCCAGGACGAAGCCAACATGCGGCGCTGGCAGGGCTGGTGGAAAGTAGCCAATCTCGAACAGTTCCTCACGTTCTTCGTGCTGGGCCTGGTGGCCATCCTGCTGTTCATGATGCTGGCCTATCTCTACGTCGGCGTGGGCAGTACCGCGCAAAATTTCGACTTCGTCCGGCTGCTGGGTGAAACCCTGAACGAGCGGGTCGCCCCCTGGGTTGGACCGGTCTTCTGGTTCACGGGTGTCGTGGTGCTGCTGTCAACCAACCTGACCGTGCTCGACATGATCGGCCGGATCGTGGCCGACATCGCCAAGACCAACTGGCTGCGCGACAGCCAGACCTGGACGGAAAGCCGTCTGTATTTCCTGGTGGTCTGGCTGATGGTGGCCTTCGGATCCATCATCCTGCTCTCGGGCGTCAGCCAGCCGCTGCTCCTGCTGGTGATCGCCTCGGCACTGAACGGTCTGGTGATGTTCGTCTATTCCGTCCTGCTCATCCAGCTGAACCGCTGCATGCTGCCACGTGCCATCGGCCTGGGCGGTGCCCGCTACGTGGCGATTCTGTGGGCCGTGCTGTTCTACGGCGGCTTTTCGATCTACCTGCTGATCAACCAGTTCGGCAAACTGTTCTGACCCTCAGACCGTACGCAATAAAAAAATCAGACGGCCGCCGAAAGGCGGCCGTCTTCTGTAGCGCAGCGCGGCTGCCGCCAGGGCGGCAGCACGCATGCCTACCCGAGCAGGCTGGGCAGCCAGAGGCTGACGGCGGGCACGTCGGTGATGAAGACCAGATAGGTCAGCAGCAGGAGCAGCCAGGGGAATGCGGCGCGCACGACCTGCCCGATGGACATCTTGGTGATGCCTG
>NZ_JAVERO010000055.1:0-13525 GCF_034007085.1 Castellaniella sp.
CCGGTCCGGTTCGGCCACCCTGAGCAAGCGCGCCATGGGCCGCGCAGTCAGGCTCTGCCAGATGACCGTGCCGATGATCAGCAGAAAGGTCATCGGCAACAGCCGGTCGGCGTGCGGCACGTCCATCTTTTCCAGGCGCAGGGCAAACAGCGCCGACACCGCTGCCGCCACGATGCCGCGCGGTGCGATCCAGGCCAGCAGGCTGCGTTCGCGCCAGTTCAGCCCCGACCCCCAGGTCGAAAACAGCACCTTCAGCGGCCGCCCGACCCACAGCATGGCCACCAGTACCGCCAGCGCGGGCCAGCCCAGATCGAGCAGCTGGCTGGGCGCCACACGCGCCGCCAGCAGAATGAACAGCGCTGACAGCAGGATCTGACTGAGCGTTTCCTTGAATTCCAGGATGTCGCGCACCGGCGCACCCGGCTGGTTCGCCAGCCAGAGGCCCATGATGGTCACGGCCAGCAGGCCGGATTCATGCTCCAGGGCATTGGACAAGGCAAACGCGCCAAACACCCAAGCCAGCACCGACAGATTGACCAGGGAATCCGGCACCCAGTTCCGCCGCAGCAGCACGCTCAATAGCCAGCCGGCCACGACTCCGACGCACAGGCCCACGACCAGGGTAGCGCCAAAGACCCACAAGGCATGGCCCCAGTCGCGGGTCATGCGCAGCGCCACCATCAGGTCGTAGGACACGACCGCCAGCAGCGCGCCAATCGGATCGATCAGAATCCCCTCCCAGCGCAGGGCCTGCGCCACGGGCGCTACGGGGCGCACGGTCTTGAGCAACGGCGCGATGACGGTCGGCCCGGTCACGACCGTGATGGCCCCGAACAGGACGGCCAGGTCCCAGGGGAAATCCAGAAAGACATGCACCGCCACCGCCGCCACTGCCCAGGCGATCAGCGTGCCACCCATCACCAGCCGCCGCACCACCCGCTCCAGCCCGCGTGTCTGGTGGAATTCCAGCGTCAGGCTGCCTTCGAACAGGATCACGGCCACCGACAAGGACACGATGGGAAACAGCAGGTCGCCGAACAGCGCATCCGGTTCCAGCCAGCCGGCAAAAGGCCCCATGGCGATGCCCGCCAGCAACAGAAACAGAATGGCCGGCACCCGCAGGCGCCAGGCCAGCCACTGGGCGCCCATGGCCGCCATGCCGATGCCGGCCAGCATCAGTTCAGGGCTGTGCATCATCTCGCGTTTCTCCATCAACAGCCCGCCCATCACCGACGCGCCGCCCGGCCTTCGGCCAGACTCGCCAGCCCCGCGTCCGCATCTGACGCCAGGTCTTGAGCAGGCCATAGGACAAGTGGGTTTTTTCCTGGCCGACCGGAATGTCGGGCCTGACCCGTATCCAGGACGATTTGGCATACCCCAGGCGCTGGTCCGGATAGACACTGCGGTGACCGATGATCAGGTAGGCAGCGATGGCCGCACCGGCCGCATACAGCGTACCGACCGCACCGCCGAACAACTCCACCCCCATCAGGATGGCGGCCAACGGCGTGTTCGACGCGGCAGCCACCACCGACACCAGTCCCACAGCAGCCCCCAGGGCGGGGCTGATGCCGAACAGGTGCGCAAAGGCGTTGCCCGCCACCGCACCGATGACGAACTGGGGCGTGACGATGCCGCCGTAGAACCCGGACCCCAAGGTCACCGCCACCAGGATCGTCTTCCAGAGGAAACCCGTGTAGGGCATGGCTTCGCCCATCAGGGCCCGGTCCATGAGCGGCAGGCTCAGGCCCAGGTAGTCCGTCGGGATGGCCGTGGACACCAGCAGCGCCAGCACCAGGCCACCCGCCATCGGCATCAGCGGCGGCCACACCCCCCAGCGAGCCTGCCATCGTTGGCAGGCGTGGCGCACCACACGGATCAGGTCCACGAACACGCGCGCCACCAGCCCGCACAGCATGCCGACCAGGATGGTGCGCAGAAACAACGACTCGGAAAACACCGGCAGCACCTCGACCGCGTAGTGCTCGTAGGGAATGCCCAGGGCCTTGCTGACCTGGTACGAGGTCACCCCGGCGATCAGCGCAGGAAACAGAAAATCGTGGCGGATGCGCCCGATGACCAGCATCTCCACCCCGTACAGGGCGCCGGCGATCGGCGTGCCGAACACGCTGGCAAAGCCGGCGCTGACGCCGCAGGCCACGATGCGCTGGCGCAGATCGGTGTTCAGCCTGAACAGCTGACCGATCACCGCCCCCAGGGACGCCCCCAGGTGCGAGCATGGGCCTTCCTTGCCGGCCGAACCCCCGCTGGCCAGGGTAATGATGGCCGCCACCGGCTTGATCCACAGAGTCCGCCAGGGCATGCGCCCACCCTGTTCGTACACGGCAGCGAAGATGGAATCCTTCAGGCCGCAGGCCGCCAGGCGGCGGCGCGCATGGCCCATCAGCAGGCCGTTGGCCAGGCCCGCCAGGGGCAGCAGCAGCCAATAGGCCCACACGGGCATGGCCTGGGTGTGTCCGGTCGCAAAGAACAGCGCGTGCAGGAACAGGCTGGTGCCGGTGCCGACCACCAGCCCGGTCAGAGAAGCCAGGATCAGCCATTGCAACACCGTCGCGAGCATCACGGCGGGTTCCAGCAGATCGATTCGGGGCGCGGAGGGCAGTTTCATTGAGCGGACGACAAGCGCGCCCGGGACGGGCCTGATCTGCGGCAGTATAGCCGAGGCCGCTGCCCCTCCATGCGCTTCCGGCCCATGCCACCCCCGGCCGAATGCTGGAAATACCCTGTCTTTTCTAGGGTGATTACCGAGTGGTGCGCGGGCCGACCCTTGCTACTATTCAGGATCTCTCCCTATCGAAATTGAAGAGGAACCCACCATGCCCATCACGAAATGGCTGGCCGCGTGCGCCATGGCGGTCACCGCTGCCATCGCCGCCGCTCCCGCGCAGGCAGACACCAAGTTCATCAACATCCTGACCGGCGGGCAAAGCGGAGTCTACTATCCGCTGGGCGTGGCGCTGTCCCAGATCTACAACAAGCACATCCCCGACGCCAAATCCACCGCACAGGTCTCCAAGGCTTCGGCCGAAAACATGAACCTGCTGCAGGCCGGTCGTGGCGAACTGGCGTTCGCGCTGGCCGATACTGTGTCGGACGCCTACACAGGCAGCGCCGAGGCCGGTTTCAAGGCTCCCTTGAAAAATCTGCGCGGCATGACGGCTACCTACAACAACTACATCCAGATCGTCGCCAACGCCGATTCCGGCATCAGGACCCTGGCCGACCTGAAAGGCAAGCGCATCTCGGTGGGCGCCGCCCGCTCCGGCACCGAACTGAACGCCCGCGCCGTCCTCAAGGCCGCCGGCCTGTCCTACGACGATTTCGACAAGGTCGAATACCTGCCCTTCGGCGAATCCGTCGAACTGATGAAAAACCGCCAACTGGACGTGACCCTGCAGTCCGCCGGCCTGGGGGTGTCCTCGATCCGCGACCTGGCGACCTCGGTCAAGATCGTCATCGTGCCCATCCCGGCCGACGTCATCGAAAAGATCGGCAATGCCGCCTATCAGGCGGCTACCATCCCCGCCGGCACCTATGAAGGCCAGACGGAAGACATGCCCACCGCAGCCGTGCCCAATTTCCTGGTGACTGCCTCGACGGTGCCTGACGACCTGGTCTACCAGATGACCAAGGTCTTCTACGAACAGCTCGACACCCTGAAATCCGCCCACAATGCGGCCAAGTCGATCGAGCTTGACCATGCCATGAAAGGCATGCCGGTCCCGCTGCACCCGGGCGCCGAGCGCTACTACAAGGAAGTCGGCCTGATTCAATGATGCCGCACGATTCCGGCGGCTCCAGTCTGAACCGGAGCCACCGGAACGGTCCATTTGCCTCCGGGCGGTTCCGACCTGCGTCTGAACCGCCCTTTCAGTACCCTGGTCTGCACCCATGAGTTCTCCCCACGACACCGCCGCCCAGCCGCTGCCGCGCAGCATCTTCTGGATCGCCGTGATCTTTTCCTGTTTCCAGATCTGGACGGCAGCCTACAGCCCGCTGTCCAGCCAGGTGGTTCGCTGCATCCACGTCGGCTTCGTGCTGTTGATGGTTTTTTCCCTGTATTCAAGCGGCAGCCGCGCGAACCGGGCGCTGGGCTGGGCCCTGGGCGGCCTGGGCTTCGTTCTCAGCCTGTACCACTGGATCTATGAATCCGACCTGACGGCACGCGCCGGCCAGATGACCGACGCCGACATGGTCGTAGGCATCATCACCATCCTGCTGGTCTTCGAGGCCACCCGCCGCATGATGGGCTGGGCCCTGCCGATCATCTGCGGCCTGTTCCTGGCCTACGGCCTGTTCGGCCAATACATTCCCGGCCCCTTCATGCACCGGGGCTATGGTTTCGACCAGATCGTCGGCACCCTGAGCTTCGGGGTGGAAGGCATCTACGGCACGCCCACCTACGTGTCATCGACCTACATCTATCTGTTCATCCTGTTCGGGGCGTTCCTGGAACAGGCGGGCATGATCCAACTGTTCAGCGACTTCTCGATGGGTACGGTCGGTCACACGCGCGGCGGCCCGGCCAAGGTCTCCGTCGTCAGCTCCGGCCTGATGGGTACCATCAACGGCTCGGGCGTGGCCAACGTCGTGACCACCGGCCAGTTCACCATCCCGCTGATGAAACGCTTCGGCTATTCCCCGGCCTTCGCCGGCGGGGTCGAAGCCACCTCCAGCATGGGCGGGCAGATCATGCCGCCGGTGATGGGCGCAGTCGCCTTCATCATGGCCGAAACGCTCAACATCCCCTACGTGGAAGTCGTCAAGGCCGCCCTCATCCCCGCCATCCTGTATTTCACCACCGCCTTCATCTCGGTGCACCTGGAAGCCGGCCGGCGCGGCCTGCACGGCCTGGCCAAGGAAGACTGCCCCGACCCCTGGAAAGCCGTGCGCGACCGCTGGTACCTGCTGCTGCCCCTGATCGGTCTGGTGGCGCTGCTGTTCTCCGGCTACACCCCCCTGTTCTCGGGCACCATCGGCCTGGGCCTGACGGTGATCCTGATCTTCGGCGCCGCTGTCATCCAGGGCGCCTCGCAACCCGTCCTGCGCTACGTATTCTGGCTGCTGCTGGGCATCGCCTGCGCAGGCTTCATCCAGTTCGGCGTGACCGACTTCTTTGTCATCATCGCCGCACTGACCGCCGTGCTGCTGGTGCGCAAACACGGGCGCGACACCCTGCGACTGGCCCTGAATTCCCTGGCCGAGGGCGCACGCAACGCGCTGTCGGTCGCCGCAGCCTGCGCGCTGGTAGGAGTCATCATCGGCATCATCAACCTGACGGGCGTGGCCGCCGAATTCGGCGGCCAGGTCATCGCCATCGGCGAGAGCAACCTGTTCCTGGCCCTGTTCCTGACCATGATCACCTGCCTGGTGCTGGGCATGGGCATCCCGACGATCCCGAACTACATCATCACCAGTTCCCTGGCCGCGCCCATTCTGCTGAAACTGGGTGTGCCGCTGATCATCTCGCACATGTTCGTGTTCTATTTCGGCATCATGGCCGACCTGACCCCGCCGGTGGCGCTGGCGGCCTTTGCCGCTGCGCCCATCGCCCGCGAAAACGGGCTGAAGATCAGCATCCAGGCGCTGCGCGTGGCCGTGGCCGGTTTCGTGGTGCCCTACATGGCCGTCTATGCGCCGGCCTTGATGCTACAGGGCGGCGACGCGCTGGACGTGGCCTACATCGTCTTCAAGGCCCTGCTTGCCATCACCTTGTGGGCCGCTGGCATCACCGGCTTCCTGCTGACGGCGCTGAACTGGTTCGAACGGCTCTACATCATCGCAGCAGCCGCCCTGCTGGTGGCCGCAGTCCCGCTGACCGATGACATCGGCTTTGCCGCCACGGCGCTCTTCCTGGTGTGGCACGTGGCCCGCAGTCGCCGCGCACGCGCGGCGCAAACGGCTGCCTGATGCTGGGCGCCCTGGGCGTCTGCCTGAGCCTGGCGGCGGCGCCCCAGGTACCGCCGCGCTTCGTCCCGGTCCGGGCCTTCACCCTGGCCTGGACCCATTCGATCGAAAAAATCCGCTGGGAAGAGGACTACACCGTCCAGGCCGACCCGGACGACCGCCCGACCCTGATCCCGGGACAGGCGCGAATCCGGGGTTCTGGCGCGGGCATGGAGCCGCCGCCGGACGCCGTGCTTCGCCCCGACGGCTGGTACGTCTACCAGCCGCATATCCGACCGCTGGACGAACTGCGGCTGACGCGCTCGCCCTACGTGGCCGACTACGATTGGTGCGCCGGCGGGCATTGCGTACCTCTGCGGGCCATCATGCCGACCGATGGCGACGTGACCCTGCTGCGACCCTGCCGGAATCCCTGACCGATACGCCAAAACCCGTCACATTCCGGCAACCTGACCAGCCGGACGGGTGACGCCGCGCAGGATGGACTGTGCCGGATGCCGTTCAGGTCTTGTCATTCCGCAATGAAAACATGATAATCATTCTCATGTATATTTGTGTATGCAATGCGATCAGCGAACGCCAGGTCCAGGATGCCATCGCCCAGGGTGCGCAGGATCTGGGCGATCTCCAGGCCCAGTTGGGCGTGGCGACCTGCTGCGGCCATTGTGCCGACACAGCGGTGGAATATCTGCCAGGCGGTCGTTATGCGGCCGATGTCGGCACCGCCAGCGGGCTGACTGGGCCGGTCGAAGTCACGGTGCTGTCACGCATCGCGCAGCGCCACGTCGCCTGAATCCAAGCCGCATCTTCCTTGCCGTGCCCCTGGTTCCCCGGGCGCGCGGGTCGTGCTAGCCTTGTTTTTCGCGACCTGTCCAATTCCGCTCGGGCCGCGCACCAAGGAGACACAGGCCATGAAAGGCGACAAAACCGTCATCCGCTATCTGAACCAGCAGCTGAAAAACGAACTCTCGGCCATCAATCAGTATTTCCTGCACGCGCGCATGCTGCGCCACTGGGGCTTTACCGCGCTGGGCGAACACGAATACAAGGAATCCATCGGCGAAATGAAACACGCCGATCTGCTGATCGAACGCATCTTCATGCTCGACGGCTTGCCGAACCTGCAAGATCTGCACAAACTGCTGGTCGGCGAAAGCGTGCCCGAAATCCTGGCCTGCGACCTGAAACTGGAAACCACCGCCCAGGCCACGGTCAAGGAAGCCATGGCCTACTGCGAATCCGTGCAGGATTTCGCCTCGCGGGACCTGTTCCTGACCATCTTGAACGACACAGAAGAACACATCGACTGGCTGGAAACACAGATCGGCCTGATCGAGCAGATCGGATTGCAGAATTACCTGCAGTCCCAGCTGTAACCCCCCTGCCCAGTCCGGCCCGGGACCGGATCAGAAACCCGATTTTTTCGCGGGACAGCCGGCGACACGGCCCCAGGCCGCGTGAGGTTCGCAGTATTTGTTGCGCGCCGCCCAGGCGCACGAAGGCCTGGAAAAAAACCCCAGCGACTCGCAGGCCTTGAGTTCCGCCTGGAAGGCCGCCTGCCACTGGCCATCGGCCTCGGCCGTCTGGGCCGTCGGCGGGGGCGGCGGGGCAGTCGTCACGTCGATCGGCTGGATCACCTGACTGCCGCCCAGGCTGCCGAACTGCGCAATACCCTGCAAGCCGTCGCCCAGTTGATTCCGGGACGCCAGTTCGATGGCCTCGTCCATGGAAATCGTAGTGGTCGCCAAGGCGATCGGCCGGCCAGCGTCCAGCAGGGAATCCTGCTGGATCCGCCAATCGACGGGTGGCGCCAGTTCCGGCACGCCCTGGCGGCCGTCGGGCAACACCTGCGGGGCAGACGCGACATAGGGCTTGCCATTGGCATCCAGCACGACAGCCTGGTCCAGTTCGGGGTGTGGTTTCGGCATCTGGATCTGCGCCGGCCCATGCGCAATCAACCAGTCGCCCAGCTGCAGGCCACCCCAGGCAGATGCGCCTGCGGCCAGCAACAGAACAACGAAAATCAGACGCCAGGACATGAACGGGTCGCCTCGTCTATCGATGCGGTTCCTGCATTGTATAGGATGCTTCCGGCCGGCCTGGATACGGCTTGTGTCCAGGTTTGCCGCAGGCTGGCCCAGCAGCGAACAGGGTTCATGCGAAAACCCGTCCGGCGTGTTCGCGCATGGTGTGGAATTCGATGTCGGGGTAGCGTTCCTGGGCAACCCGCAACTGCGCGGGCGAACTGGCCAGAAAGGCCACGGCATCCACGACGTCATAGGCAATGTTGGCGGCGTTGGCATCCATGAATTTCTTCAGGGCCTTGGGATCGGAGCTGGTGATCCAGCGCGCCAGACTGTAACGCGCCGGCATCAGGCGGGCATCCACGCCATACTCGGTTTTCAGGCGGTGGGCGACCACCTCGAACTGGAGCTGGCCCACGGCCCCCAGCAGCAGCGCCCCCCCGGCCGCCTCGGGGCGAAACACCTGGATCGCGCCTTCTTCGCCCAGCTGTGTCAGGCCGGTGCGCAACTGCTTGGTGCGCAGGGGATCCTTGACCTCGACCGCCTGGAACAATTCCGGCGCAAAGAACGGCAAGCCCGTAAAAGTCAGGGATTCGCCTTCGGAGAGCACATCGCCCAGCTGCAGGATGCCATGGTTGGGGATGCCGATGATGTCCCCAGCGTAGGCCTCCTCGACGATCTCGCGCCGCTGGGACAGGAAAGACACGACGTTGTTCGGGCGGATTTCCTTGCCGTTGCGGGCGACCTTCAGGCGCATGCCGCGTTCGAACCTGCCGGAACTGACGCGCACGAAGGCCACCCGGTCGCGGTGCGCCGGGTCCATATTGGCCTGGACCTTGAACACCACGCCAGTGAACTTGGGCTCTGCAGGCTGCACGCTGCGCTCCAGCGCGGCCCGCGGGCCGGGCGCGGGCGCCAGTTCGACCAGGGCATCCAGGACCTCGCGCACACCGAAATTATTGATGGCCGAACCGAAGAACACCGGCGTCTGGCGACCATCCAGGAACGCCGCATGATCGAAGGCCGGCATGGCCCCGGTGATCAGCTCGATCTCCTCGCGGGCCTTGGCATAGGCATCACCGAAACGCGCCGCCAGTGCCGGATTGTCCAAGCCTTCAATGGTCTCGTCATCGTCCCGATGACGCTCGGCACCGGGCCGGAAGACCCGCATCCGACCATGACGCAGATCGAAGACCCCGCCAAAATGGCGCCCCATGCCCACAGGCCAGGAAAACGGGATCGCATCCATGCCCAGGTGGCCTTCGATCTCGGAGAGCAGGTCCAGTGGTTCACGCACTTCACGATCGAGCTTGTTGATGAACGTGATGATGGGCGTATTGCGGGCGCGGCAGACCTGCAACAGGCGGATGGTCTGAGGTTCGACACCATTGGCCGCGTCGATCACCATCAGCGCCGCGTCCACGGCGGTCAGCACCCGATAGGTGTCTTCCGAGAAATCCTGGTGACCCGGGGTGTCCAGCAGATTGATGACGCAGTCACGGTATTCCATCTGCATCACCGAGGACGCCACCGAAATACCCCGTTGCTTTTCGATTTCCATCCAATCGGACGCGGCATGCCGGCTGGCCTTGCGCGCCTTGACGCTGCCGGCGATCTGAATGGCCCCTGCAAACAGCAGCAGCTTTTCAGTCAGCGTCGTCTTCCCGGCATCGGGGTGGGAAATAATGGCAAAAGTACGTCGGCGGGCGACTTCGTCGGTCAGGCTCATGAGAAGGTCGGGTGGGGCTGCGGGATGATCGGCTTCAGTGCTTGTGACTGAAAGAGGCCAGAACGGTGCCAGCCAGGATGAACATCGATCCGAAACTGCGATTCAGCCAGCGGATGTGGCCCGGCTTGCGCAGCATTCGCAAGATGCGCGAAGCCAGCGAAGTATAGCAACTCATGGCCACCAGATCGGTGAAGCACAGCGTGGCGCCGATCAGGAAATACTGCATCGACAGCGGCCGGTTCAGGTCCAGGAATTGCGGCACCACGGCCAGCAGGAACATGGTGCCTTTGGGATTGGTGATATTCACCAGGTAGCCGCGCAGCAACTGGTCGCGCACCGGATGCGCGCTTTTCGGCGGGCGGGCCTCGACCACCACAGGCGCGGCATCAGTGCGAAACTGGCGCACGCCAAGATACACCAGATAGGCCGCGCCGATCCATTTGACGACCGTGAAGGCCCATTCGGACGTGGCCAGCAGGGCACCGACGCCCAGGGCCACGATGAACATCTGGCAGATAATGCCGGCCTGCAGGCCGACGAGGGTCCAGACGCTGTGGCGAAAGCCGTATTTCAGCCCCGAGGCCATGGCGCACAGCGCCCCGGGACCGGGCGAAAATGAAATCGCCCAGGATGCGGTGAAAAAAGCCAGCCAGATGGACAGGGCCATGCAGAACTCCGATGCGCCGGCGGGCGGGTCAATCCTTGCGCAGCAAGGCGGGGCGACCCGATGTGCCTGGGCGCGCATCCCGGCGCACTGCCTGGGGCGCGCCGCCGTCACGCGCAGGCCGCCCACCCGGGGCACGTCCACCATTGCGGCGGGCGTCCGGGCCGGAACGGCGGTCAGCCGCAGCGGCATCCGACCGGCGGCCATCGCGGCCAGCGCCGTCCCGCCGTCCGTTGTCAGTGCGCCGGCCACCCCCCGCACGGCCAAAGCCTTCGCCCTGCAAGCGCGCCATTGCGCGTTTTTCCCGGGCATCGGGCGCGGAATCGGCCGTCACCATGGAAGCCGGATTCCAGCCTTCCACAGTGATCGGCTCGATGGTCTGCCTGGTCAGGCGCTCGATGGCGCGCAGCAGCTTGACTTCGGACGTATCCACCAGCGACAGCGCACTGCCGGCGCTGCCGGCACGGCCTGTACGGCCGATGCGGTGCACATAGTCCTCGGGCACGTTGGGCAGTTCGAAATTGACCACCTGCGGCAGTTGATCGATGTCCAGGCCGCGGGCGGCAATGTCGGTGGCCACCAGCACCGCTACCTTGCCGTCCTTGAAGCCGGCCAGGGCCTTGGTGCGCGCGGCCTGGCTCTTGTTGCCGTGGATGGCGGCCGCAGTCAGGCCATCTTTCACCAGTTTTTCGGCCAGGCGATTGGCGCCATGCTTGGTCCGCGTGAACACCAGCACCTGGTGCCAGCCGCTTTCACGGATGATGTGGCTGAGCAGATCGCGCTTGTGCGCCTGGTCGGTCATCACCACCCGCTGGCTGACCAGTTCGGACGTGGTATTGCGCCGGGCCACGGAGACTTCGCCCGGATTGTGCAGGATGCCCTGGGCCAGACTGCGGATCTCGTCGGAAAAAGTGGCGGAAAACAACAGGTTCTGGCGTTTGGCCGGCAGCAGCTTGAGCACACGGCGGATATCGTGGATGAAACCCATGTCCAGCATGCGGTCGGCTTCGTCCAGCACCAGGATCTCGACACCGGACAGGTCCAGCGTCTTTTGCTGCGCATGGTCCAGCAGGCGGCCCGGGGTGGCCACCAGGATGTCCACCGGTTTCTTCAACGCGGCGATCTGGGGATTGATGTTGACCCCGCCGAACATCACCATGGAACGCACGGACGTGTGCTTGCCGTAAAGACGCACGGATTCTTCCACCTGCGCGGTCAGCTCACGCGTCGGGGTCAGGACCAGCACGCGAGGGCGGCCCGGACGCGCAGCGGCAGCGGGGTGGCTCAACAGGTAATGCAGAATCGGCAGGGTGAAGCCGGCCGTCTTGCCCGTCCCGGTCTGGGCCGCGGCCAACAGGTCGCCGCCTTCCAGGACGCGCGGGATGGCCTGGGCCTGAATCGGCGTGGGGTGCGTGTAGCCCGCATCATGGACGGCACGCAACAGGGGTTCCGCCAAGCCGAGCGAGGCAAAGGTAATCGAAGTATCCAAGAAAATGACTCCTGCGACTGCCTATCGCTCGAACCGAGCGATACCAATCGAGGCTGACGCATGAAGACTGAAGGGTGCCGCAGCGGCGCGGATGCGCGCCGGGGGACCGAAAGACGTCGCGCGGCGACTGGCTGGCCGCGCAAAGCCAGTTATTATAACGTGACTTCCGCCCTTCAAAGGGCAACACACGAGAGGCCCGGATGTTCCAACGATATCTGAACCTGGCTGCGCTGGCAGCCCTGACGCTGCTGCTTTCGGGCTGCGGCTACAACGAAATCCAGCGCCAGGACGAGCAGGTCAAGGCCGCCTGGTCCCAGGTCCTGAACCAATACGAGCGCCGTGCCGATCTGGTGCCCAAGCTGGTTTCTTCGGTCAATGCCTACATGGTCAATGAGCGCACCGTGCTGCAACAGGTCACGGACGCACGCGCCCGGGTCGGCCAGATCCGCATCAGCGCCGACGATCTCGACGACCCGGCCCTGATGGCCCGCTTCGAACAGGCCCAGGGGGCCCTGTCCTCCAGCCTGTCCCGCCTGCTGGCGGTCTCGGAAAACTACCCGCAACTCAAAAGCGACGGCCTGTTCCGCGACCTGATGACACAACTCGAAGGCACGGAAAACCGCATCTCCGTGGCGCGCGAACGCTATGTCGGCGCGGTGCAATCCTACAACCTGACGATCCGCCAGTTTCCCACCCTGATCACGGCGCGGATATTCGGCTACCAGCCCAAGGCCCAATACGGCCTGGACAAGGCCGACGAGGTCATGCGCGACCCTGAAGTGAAATTCGACCTGCCCCAGGGACAAGGCAAATGAACGTGCGCCGCGCACTGGCGGGCGGCCTGCTGACACTGGGAATCCTGGCAGGCATCAACGCAGCGCCGACCCTGGCCGCAGACGGATCCCTGTCGCCGGCCACTGCATCCCAGGCCGCCCGGAGCGCACCGGATACCGGCACCCCCATCGCCGTGCCGGCCTGGACCGGGCCGGTCATGGACCAGACCGGCATCCTGACACCGGCACAGGTCGGGGCATTGACGGAACAGGTCCGCACCCTGGAAACCACGCACGGCTCGCAGCTCTTCGTCCTGCTGGTGCCCACCACCGGGGGCGAGACCATCGAGCAATACGCGCGCCGGGTCTTCGACCAATGGGCCATGGGGCGAAAAGACATCGACGACGGTGTGCTGCTGCTGTTGGCCATGCAGGACCGCCACCTGCGCATCGAAGTCGGCTACGGCCTCGAAGGCGCCGTGACGGATGTGGATGCCGGGCGGATCATCCGTGAACGGATCGCGCCGCGCCTGGCCGAAGGCGATGCCTATGGCGGGGTGCAGGCCGGGGTCTCGGCCCTGATCGGCCTGATCGCTGGCGAACCACTGCCGCCCCCCACCCAGCCATCGAACGAGAGCGACGTGCTCGACGAGCGCGTGATGTTTCTGCCCCTGACCTTCTTCGCCCTGGTGACGACACCGCTCATCGGCGCCCTGCTGATGGGGGGCTTCGTGTTCGTGCTGACCGAAAGCCTGCTGTGGGCCGGTCTCGGCGCGCTGGCTGGACTGGCGCTGGGGATCCTGGGCAAAGTGCTGCACATCCCCGACCGGCTGGCGCGCGGTCGCAAACGTCGAGGCACCGGCCGGGGAGACGGCGGTTTCGGCGGAGGCTTTGGCGGCGGGGGCGGCTTTGGCGGTG
>NZ_JAVERO010000056.1:0-13360 GCF_034007085.1 Castellaniella sp.
GGAGGCGCCCGACGTGAAGCGCAGGTTCAGTTCGGTATAGGCGTGATGGTATTCATAGGCCTGGCAGGCGACGAAGGTGAAGCCCAGGATCACCGTCAGGCCCAGCCAGAAAATCGCCTTGGATCGGTGCGCCGCGCGCAGGGCGTGGTGGGCGATGGTCAAGGTGACGCCAGAGGACAGCAGCAGCGCGGTATTGATGGTGGGCAGCCAGAACGGTCCGACGGTCTGGAAGGGGGCAACCGTGCCTGCGGGGCCCAGGTTCGGCCAGGTGCCGTTGAAACCCGGCCACAGCAGGGTCTGGGTGTCCAGGCTGCTCAGCCAGGGCGTCGAGACCTCGCGGGTGTACCACAGTGAACCGAAGAATGCCGAAAAGAACATGACTTCGGAAAAAATGAACCAGATCATGCTCCAGCGGTAGGAATGATCGATGCGCTGGCTGTTCATGCCGTCTTCGGATTCGCGGATGGCGTCGCCGAACCAGCCGTAGAGCACGATGAACAGGCACAGGATGCCGGCCAGGAAGAGCCAGGATCCGATCGCGTAGCTGTTGATCCACAGGGCCGCACCCACCAAGGTGGCCAGCAGGCTCAGGCTGGCTCGGATCGGGTGGACCGAATTCGGCGGGACGTAATAGTAGGGTGCTTCGCCGGCATGGGTCATCGGGGCGGTCGTCATCGTGTCTCTCCTCTGGGTCTTCTGTCTTCTAGGCCGTCGCCAGGCGCACGGCCAGTATCAGCAGCAATACGAACACGGCCCCGCTGATCAGGCCCGCCACGATCAGATGGGCCGGCCGCAAGTGCGACAGGTCTTCATCGTGGCCGGATCGTTTGCGCAGGCCCAGGAATGCCCAGGCGACCGTGCGCATCGAACGCAGGAAGGTGTTGCGTGGTTTGGTCATGATCCGACTCCGTACAGGTTTGCGCGCACGAAGGTCCATACCAGGATGGCGAAGGCACACAGGGCCAGGATCCATCCCAGGCGACGATTGCGGCGGCGTTGTTCGGGCGTCATGTCACGCATCTCAGTGGCTGGCCTCGTACTGGGGCGGCGTCACGAACGTATGGTAGGGGGCGGGCGAAGGCACCGTCCATTCCAGTCCTTCGGCGCCTTCCCAGGGATTGGCGGGCGCCGGGGCTCCGTGGCCGCGGAATGCCTTGATCACGATGTAGGCGAACAGCAGCTGCGACAGGCCGAACCAGAATGCGCCAATGGTGGCGATCTGGTGGAAATCGGTGAACTGCGCGGCGTAGTCCGCGTAGCGGCGCGGCATGCCGGCCAGGCCGAGGAAATGCATCGGGAAGAAGGTGATGTTGAACGAGATCATCGTCATCCAGAAATGCCATTTGCCCAGGCGTTCGTCGTACATGTGGCCGCACCATTTCGGCAGCCAGTAGTAGGTGGCGCCAAACAGGGCGAACAGCGAACCGGCCACCAGCACGTAATGGAAGTGCGCCACCACGTAATAGGTGTCCTGGACCTGGATGTCGATCGGCGCGACCGCCAGCACCAGGCCGGTGAAGCCGCCGATGGTGAACACGAAGATGAAACCGATGGCAAACAGCATCGGCGTCTCGAAGGTCATGGATCCCCGCCACATGGTGGCCGTCCAGTTGAAGACCTTGACCCCCGTGGGGATGGAGATCAGCATCGTGCCGTACATGAAGAAAAGCTGGGCGGTGACCGGCATGCCCGTGGTGAACATGTGGTGCGCCCACACCAGAAACGACAGGATTGCGATGGCGCAGATGGCGTACACCATCGACGCGTAGCCGAACAGCCGCTTGCGCGCGAACGTCGGCACGATCTGCGACACCATCCCGAAGGCCGGCAGGATCATGATGTAGACCTCGGGGTGGCCGAAGAACCAGAACACGTGCTGGTACAGCACGGGGTCACCGCCGCCGGCGGCATTGAAGAAGTGGGTGCCGAAATGGCGGTCGGTCAGCAGCATGGTGACGGCGGCGGCCAGCACGGGCATCACGGCCAGCAGCAGATAGGCCGTGACCAGCCAGGACCAGCAGAACAGCGGCATCTTCATCAGTGTCATGCCGGGCGCGCGCATGTTCAGGATGGTGACGATGATATTGATCGCGCCCATGATGGATGATGCGCCCAGGATGTGCACGGCGAAGATCGCGAAATCCATGCCCGGCCCCATCTGCAGCGACAGCGGCGCGTACATGGTCCAGCCCGAGGCATTGGCCCCGCCCGGCACGAAGAACGAGGCCGTCAGCAGGATCGCGCCCACGGGCAGCAGCCAGAAGCTGAAATTGTTCATCCGCGCGAAAGCCATGTCGGATGCGCCGATCTGCAGCGGGATCATCCAGTTGGCAAAGCCTACGAACGCAGGCATGATCGCGCCGAAGATCATGATCAGCCCGTGCATGGTCGTGAACTGGTTGAAGAGCTCAGGCTGGAAGAACTGGATGCCGGGTTCGAACAGTTCCGTGCGCAGCAGCAGGGCGAGCGTGCCGCCTTCCATCAGCATGCAGAACGAGAAGATCAGGTACATCGTGCCGATGTCCTTGTGGTTCGTGGCGAACACCCAGCGTCGCCAGCCGCGCGGGACGTGGTGGGCGTGTTCGTCATGCCCGGCGTGGGGCGGGATGTGGTCGACTGTGACGCTGCTCATTGAATGTCTCCTTCCTGGGGCGCGCCCCTGTCAATGCGGCGCGAGGAAATATCGTGTGAATTCGCCGTGTGGGTTGCAGTCCGGGTCAGCGCAGGGCCTTGACGTCCGAGGGCTGGACGACGGGGTCGGGGCCCTTGCCGACATTGTCCCAGGCGTTGCGCGTGTAGGTGATGACCGAAGCGATCTGGGTGTCGCTGAGCTGGTCGCGGAATGCCGCCATCGCAGTGCCCGGGTGGCCGTTCAGCACCGTTTCGATCTGGCCTTGCATCGGCGCCAGCACGAATTTGGTATCCCCGTTCAGCGCCGGGAACGTGCCCGGGATGCCCTGGCCGTTGGCCTGGTGGCAGGCCACACAGTTGGTGGCGAAGACTTGCCTGCCCTTGGCGAGCAATTCGTCCTTGGACCAGGTCTTGTTCGGGTCCTCGGTGGCGGCCAGCATGGCGGCCTTCTGGTCTGCGGCCCATTTGGCGTAGTCTTCCTGGGACTTCACTTCGACCACGATGGGCATGTAGGCGTGGTTCTTGCCGCAGAGTTCGGCGCATTGGCCGCGGTAGGTGCCGGGCTTGTCGGCGCGGAACCAGGTGTCGCGCAGGAATCCGGGGATGGCATCCTGCTTGACGCCGAGTTCGGGCACCATCCAGGCGTGGATCACATCGGCGGCCGTCAGCACGACGCGGACTTTCTGATTGACCGGCACCACCATGGGCTGATCGACTTCCATCAGATAGGTGTTGCTGACGGGTGCCTTGCCGTCGATCTGATCCTGCGGCGTGGCCAGGTTCGATAGAAAGTGCACGCCAGTGGCTGGGCCGTCGAGGTATTCATAACCCCACTTCCACTGGTAGCCGGTGGCCTTGATGGTCAGGTCGGCGCTGGTGGTGTCCTTCATGGCGACCACGGTACGGGTGGCCGGGATGGCCATGCCGATGATGATGAGGAAAGGGATCACCGTCCAGGTAAGCTCCAGGCCCAGGTGTTCTTCGAACTTGGCGGCCTTGTAGCCCCTGTCCTTGCGGTGGCGGACGATGGAATACAGCATGACGCCGAACACACCGATGAAGATCAGCGTACAGATGATCAGCATCATCCAGTGCAGGGAATAGATGTCCCGCGCGATGGGTGTGACGCCGGTGTGAAGATTGAGCTGATTGACTCCCGGCCCTCCCGGCATGTCTTGAACCCGCGCCTGGGCGACTGTCATCCAAGACAGCGCGATCATGCCCAACGTCCCTCTGACCATCTTCATGTTGTCCCTTTGGTTGGCGTTTATTTTTCTCAGATCCGGTTGATCTTCATCAATGAAGAGCGGGAGAGCAACCGGGTTTCGCACACATGGCAGGGCTTCCAGGCCTTAAAATGAACTGCGGGTGCTGCGGCCAGGGAATCCTATAAGCCTGAAATGATTATAGCCACTGGCTTGGGCTTGTACAGGCGGGGTCCCGCCGTATCCAGCGGCTTTTCCGGGTTTACACCAATCTCCACCTCGCCGCTTGCAAGCGGCTCGGATTCGATCGGCACGTGACGTCGGTTGGCACAGCTCTCCACCTCGCCGCTTGCAAGCGGCTCGGATTCGATCGGCGGTGTGACGTCGGTTGGCACAGCTCTCCACCTCGCCGCTTGCAAGCGGCTCGGATTCGATCGGCGGTGTGTCGTCGGTTGGTACAGCTCTCCACCTCGCCGCTTGCAAGCGGCTCGGATTCGATCGGCGGTGTGACGTCGGTTGGCACAGCTCTCCACCTCGCCGCTTGCAAGCGGCTCGGATTCGATCGGCACGTGACAGTCCGCAGGGGACTGTCACGTGTCCGATCTCATCCACTACAATGCGCGGATGGGTTTTTCCTCTGCGGCTTTTGCCTTGAACGATTTGCAGGCGCGCAATGCGCGCCTGGTTCGTCGTGCCCAGCAGTTGCCGCCCGTGGGCGCTCGTCCAGCCACGGTCGGTGGTCGGGTCGGCGGTTGGATCGGGCCGGTCGCGCTGGCGGCGGTCGCCGGGTTGCCGGGGGTCCATGTCGAGCCCGAGGCCGTGCATTTCACTGCAGCGCCTGCCGCGCGGCTGACCCTGGATGCCGTACTGCGTGGGGTGGCGCTGGCCTTGCGGGATGCGGGCTGCATCCGCGCCTGGCGCGACGAATTGCTGGATGTGATGGCCGAAGGCCGGCAGTTGGGCCGCATCGAACGAGGTGCCGTGCGGCCTCTGGGGCTGCTCACGCAGGCCGTGCACCTGAACGGCTGGTCGCCTGACGGGCGGTTGTGGGTGGCGCGCCGCGCCTTGAACAAATCCACCGATCCGGGGCTGTGGGATACCCTGGCTGGCGGGTTGGTGGCCGCCGGTGAAGACCCGGAATCCGCGCTGCTGCGCGAAACATTCGAAGAGGCCGGCTTGCCGGCCGTGGCGTTGGCCGCCCACGGCCCGTTGCGGACGGTGCTGCGCATGCACCGCCGCCTGGAAGACGGCTACCAGGTCGAAAACGTGCTGCTCAGCGATTGCGTGCTGGATGCGGGCGCCGTGCCCAGGAACCTGGACGGTGAGGTCATCGAGTTCCGCTGCCTGGCGATGGCGGAACTGTGGGATATGATCACCCGTGGCGCCTTCACGCTCGAGGCCGAACTGGCCATTCTGGATTCGTTGCGGCATCGCCTGCTGGCTGTGTCCTGCGCAGCACCCAGTGCGCGGGCGTGAACGGGCTCTGATTCAATCATTCCGGCATGGCGCCGGCGGAGGCAATCCATCATGGCACAAGATTCCCCCAACCCTTTCGTGCTCCCTGGGTTCGGCCAGCAGGGCGAAGCCGCGCGCAATCCTTTGTTCGCCGGCCTGGACATGATGCGGCAGGCCTGGCAGAACATGGCGGGGGCCGGTGGCCTGGACGCCGCGCAACTGACACCGATGTCGCTGGAAGACCTTGACCGGCGCATTCGTGAATTGCAGACGGTGCAGAACTGGCTGCAACTGAACGCCACGATGCTGGCCAACACCATCCAGGGCCTGGAGATCCAGCGCAGCACCTTGAGCACCCTGAAATCCTTTGCCGGTGGCGCCTTCCCGGGTGCGGCGGCAGATCCCGCCAGCGAGACGGATACGGTCGGCGCCGATTATGCCCGTGCAGCGGGCGACTGGTGGAACCTGGTGCAGCAGCAGTTCGAACAACTGGCATCTGCGACGGCGGCCGGCCTGCAAGGGGTCGCTGAATCTGCCGAGCAGGCCTCGGCCGCTGCTGTCGGGCGCGCTGCGGCTCGCAAGCAAGCGACGGCAACGGCGCGCAAGACACCAGCCAAGAAAACTGCGGCCAAAAAGACCGCAGCCAAGAAAACCGCCCGGCGCACCCGCACCGCCTAGGCCGGGGTTGGCTCGATCACTCAACAAGACCAGGTCCTTTGATTCCAACACCACGCGTCTTTTCATGCTGAACATCATCATTCTGGCCGCCGGCCTGGGCAAACGCATGCAGTCGGATTTGCCCAAAGTCCTGCACCCGATCGCCGGCAAACCCATGCTGGCCCATGTCCTGGATTCGGCGCGTGCCCTGTCGCCCGACCGGATCGTGGTTGTGACCGGCCACGGGGCCGACCGTGTCCAGGCGGCTTTTGCCGGGCAGGATCTGTGCTTTGCCCTGCAGCAGCCTCAACTGGGGACAGGCCATGCCGTGATGCAGGCCCTGCCGCAGTTGCTGGAAGACGGTACGGATGATGTCAGCCTGGTGCTGTATGGTGATGTGCCGCTGGTGCGCGCGGATACCTTGCGGGCGTTGCTGCAGGCCCGCGGCAAGGGGCTGGCACTGCTGACCGAAACGCTGGCCGACCCCACGGGCTATGGGCGCATTGTGCGTGACGGCCAGGGCCGCATCTGCCGCATCGTCGAGCACAAGGATGCCAGCGCCGCAGAACGGGCCCTGAACGAGGTCAACACCGGCATCCTGGCCGCGCCTACGGCGGCGCTGCGGGATTGGCTGGGTCGGATCGACAATCGCAACGCCCAGGGCGAATACTATCTGACCGACATCGTGGGTCTGGCCGTCGCCGACGGCGTGCCCGTGTCGCACGCCCAGCCCACCGCCAGCTGGGAAACCCTGGGGGTCAACAGCCGTGTCCAGCAGGCTCAGCTCGAACGCATCTGGCAGGGCGAGCAGGCGCGCGTACTGCTTGAACAGGGTGTCACCCTGGCCGATCCGGCGCGCTTCGATCTGCGGGGTTCACTGGTGTGCGGACGGGATGTCTTCATCGATGTGGGCTGCGTGTTCGAGGGCCAGGTGCACTTGGCCGACGGTGTGCGCATCGGGCCGCACTGCGTGATCCGTGATGCGCGCATCGACGCGGGCAGCGTGGTGGATGCCTATACCCATGTCGAAGGCGCCCAGGTGGGCGAAGCCGCCCGGATCGGGCCCTATGCCCGTCTGCGGCCGGGGGCGGACATCGGCCCGCAGGCCCATGTGGGCAATTTCGTCGAACTGAAAAAGACCCGCCTGGGCCGGGGCTCCAAGGCCAATCACCTGGCATATCTGGGCGATGCAGAGATCGGCGAGCGCGTCAACGTCGGCGCGGGCACCATCACCTGCAACTACGATGGCGTCAACAAGTTCCAGACCGTGATCGAAGACGATGCGTTCATTGGATCCGATACGCAGCTGATCGCGCCCGTGCGCGTCGGCAAGGGCGCCACGCTGGGGGCCGGCACGACCCTGACCAAGGACGCGCCCGCCGGCGAACTGACCCTGTCGCGGGTGCGACAACAGTCCGTGCCGGGTTGGAAACGGCCGACACGCAAGGCCTAGCGGCCTGGCAGGCCCGGCACCCGGACGGCTTCATGCGCATCCTGCACCTGAACCTGGAAAAAGGTTGGCGGGGAGGCGAACGGCAGACCCTGCTGACCCTGGACGGCCTGCGGGCGGGCGGCCATGAGGTCGCGCTGGCGGCGCGGGCTGGTGGTCCACTGGCCAGACGGGCGGTTGCGGCAGGCATTCCGGTGTTCGAGTGCGGGGGGACTCTGGGTCTGGTGCGCATTCTGCTGACCAAGGGCCAGCGCTTCGATGTGCTGCATGCGCAGACGGCCCAGACCATGAGCCTGTTGGCGGCGCTGCGGCCCTTGTTGCGTGCCGCTCTGGTCTTTACGCGCCGCACGGCGTTCGATGCTGCGGGCACGGAAGGCCGCCACCGCTGGAAATGGGCCAAGGCCGATGCGCTGGTGGCAATCAGCGAGGCTGCGGCGGCGGCGCCCCGGGCGTTGGGTCTGTCCGTGGTCGTCGTTCCCAGCGCGGTCCAGGCCGAGCCGACCGACTCCCGTCGCATGCATGATCTGCGGACGCGCTTCGGCCTGGATGGCCGGCGGGTGCTGGTCACGGCGGCGGCGCTCAGCCCTGAAAAGGATCCACTGACCCTGATCGGCGCAGTCGATATCCTGCGCCGCACCCATCCGGATGTGCTGTGCCTGCATTGCGGTGCCGACGGTGCCGCTGCGGATGCCGCACGCGCACGGGTGGCCGAATTGGGCCTGGCAGATCATTATCGGTTCGCGGGTTTCCTGCCGCATGTGGCCGATGCATTGGCGCTGGCCGATGTCTACGTCAGCAGTTCGCGCTTCGAAGCCCTGGGTACCAGCGTGCTGGATGCCTGCCTGGTCGGGTTGCCGATCGTGGCAACTGATGTGGGCGGGCATCGGGAAATCCTGGCACCGGATCGGGGGCTGCTGGTGCCGGCGGGCGATGCGGCGGCGCTTGCCCGTCGCATCACCTGGGTGCTGGCGCACCCGGACGCCGCGCGCGCCATGGGCGCACGGGCGCAGGCCATGGTCCAGCGGGACTATGCGGTGGCCGCCATGGTGGCGCGCTACGAGCGCCTGTATCGCGGGTTGCGGCGGGCGTAGCTTTTACAGAGGGCGCAAGGTGGTGCGGTATTGCTGCGCGCGATCCGCGTAGCTGCGGGCGCTGTTTTCCAGGTTGGCGACCTCGTCGTCGCTGAGCGTGCGCACGGCCTTGGCCGGGGCGCCCAGGATCAGGGAGCGTTCGGGGAAGACCTTGCCTTCGGTCACCAGGGCGCCGGCGCCGACCAGGCAGTGGCGGCCGATCACGGCGCCGTTCAGGACCACGGCCTGGATGCCGATCAGGGCGCCGTCCTCGACCGTACAGCCGTGCAGCATGGCCTGGTGGCCGACCGTGACGTGACGGCCGATGCGCAGTGGCTTGCCTGGGTCCACATGCAGGACTGCGCCTTCCTGGATATTGCTGTTTTCGCCAATGACGATGGGTTCGTTGTCAGCGCGGATCGTGGCGCCGGGCCAGACACTGGCGCCGGCTTGCAGCGTGACGGCGCCGATCAGGGTGGCTTCGGTCGCCACGAAGGCGGATGGATCGATGTGCGGGGTCAGGGTTCCCAGGGTGTAGCAGGTCATCGGGGGCTCCGGGCAGGCCGCGCGGCGCGGGCGGCGGGATGGTGTGCTGATCGTAGCACGCCCGTCCGGGTGCCCTGGGCCGGCCCTATAATCGCGCCATGACGACCCGCATTCTCATCGTACGCACGTCCTCGCTCGGGGATCTGGTGCATATGCTGCCCGCCATCACCGACATTGCCCGGCATGTGCCGGGTGCCGTCATCGACTGGCTGGCCGAGGAATCGTTCGCCGATATCCCATCCTGGCATCCGGCCGTGCATGAGGTCATTCCGGTCGCGCATCGGCGCTGGCGCAAGCACTGGTGGGCTGCCGAAACCCGCCGTGAACGCGCGGCCCTGCGGGCCGTCCTGGGTGCGCGCCGCTATGACATCGTCCTGGACATGCAGGCCCTGATGAAATCGATCTGGCTGGTGCGCCAGACGCACGGCGTGCGCCATGGACTGGATTGGAAGTCCGCGCGGGAACCGCTGGCTTCGCTGTTCTACGATGTGCGCCATCGGGTCGAATTCTGGCAGCCGGCCATCATTCGCCAGCGCACGCTGGCGGCGGCCACGTTTGGCTATGCGCTCGAAGGCGCGCCGGATTTCGGGTTGCAGGCCTTGACCGATGGGGTCGCGATCGAACCGGCCGCTCTGATCATGCCCTCGGCCAGTCGCGACGACAAGCTCTGGCCGGATGCAGATTGGCAGCAGGTCTTTGATGACCTGCAGGGACGCGGCCTGGCGCTGCGGCTGCTGGCCGGAAACGACGCCGAGCAGGCACGTGCGCAGGAACTGATCCGGGGGCGGGCGGATGCGATCGTGCTGCCCCGCATGGGATTGCGCCAGGTGGCGGACCAGCTTGCCCGGGCGCGGATCATGGTGGGCCTGGACAGCGGCCTGACGCACCTGAGCGCAGGGCTGGGCCGCCCTACCATCGGCATCTACAAGGCCTCGACTCCGGTGCGCACCCCGTTGCAGGGGCCGGCCTACACTGCCAGTCTCGGTGAACGTGGCCAGGCGCCTGACGCAGGCCGCGTGCGGGCCGCCATTGCCGAAGCCCTGGACGAGGCCCGCGGAGGCGCGTGATGCGCACACTGTATTCTTTGTTGCTGCGCATCTTGTCCCCCTTGCTGCTGGGTTGGATGGCGCTGCGCGCCCGCCGTGCCGGCGGCCGCTGGGCCGTGCTGGGGGCGACACGCTTCGGTCATTATGGGCGGACTGGGGATGGCCCTGGCGCCATCTGGATCCATGCCGTCAGCCTGGGCGAGACCCGGGCGGCCCATCCATTGATCCAGGCGCTGCTGGAACGCGGGCACACGGTGCTGCTGACGCACCTGACGGCCACCGGCTGGGCCGAAGGGGCACGCGTCTATGCGACAGAACGCGCCGCAGGGCGCTTGCGCCAGGACTGGCTGCCGTATGATTTTCCGGGGGCGACGCGGCGTTTCATGCGCCATTACCGGCCCGCAGTGGGTGTTCTGATCGAACGCGAGGTCTGGCCCAATCTGGTGCATGCGGCAGTGGCCGCCGATGTGCCGCTGGTGCTGGCCAGTGCCCGCATGTCGGCATCTTCATTGCGCGGCACGCTCAGGCTGGGGGCGCTGTTGCGGCCCGCCTACGGTGCTCTGGCGCGGACTTATGCCCAGTCCCTGGCAGATGCCCGGCGGCTGGAACGGGCCGGTGCGCGGCAAGTTGCCGTATCGGGCAATTTCAAGTTCGATCTGCCGCTGGACAGCGAACGGATCGCACGCGGTACCGGTTTTGCCGCCCGCTTGGGCAGGCGGATCGTGGTGATCGCCAGCACCCGCGAAGGCGAAGACGCGCTCTTTGTCGAAGCCATTCGCCAGCAGGTCGGGCAGCGGCGCGCCCGGGGCGACGATTCCGGCCCGCCCTGGCTGTTCATGCTGGTGCCGCGCCATCCAGAGCGTTTCGAGCAGGCGGCCGAGTTGCTGCGCGCCGCCGGCCTGTCCCACGTGCGGCGCAGCCGGTTGCTGGATCTGGGCGATGACAGCAGCCCGGCCGTTGAAGCCTGCCGGGACGTGGATGTGGTGCTGGGCGACACGCTCGGGGAAATGGCTTGGTACTACGCCTGCGCCCAGGTGGCCATCGTGGGGGGCAGCTTTGCCCCGCTGGGAGGACAGAATTTCATCGAGGCCAGCGCCCAGGGACGGCCGGTTCTGGTGGGGCCGCATACCGCCCATTTCGAGCAGGCGGTCGCAGACGCCCTGGCGGCGGGCGCCATTGCCCGGGCGAACGACCCGGACCAGGCCCTGCGTCAGGCCCTGCGCTGGCTGGACGATCCCGCCAGCTTGCACCGCATGGGCGAAGCGGCCCGCGATTGGGTCCGGCAGCATGCGGGTGCTGTGGCGCGTGTGGTGAACGGCATCGAGACCCTGCTGGAGCAGAGGGGGCGGCGTTTACCGAGGGTCTGATGCCAGTTGCCCGAATCCTCTGTCGGGGATCAGGCGGAAGGTTCCAGGCCGTGGTATTTCTTGCCCAGGGCGATCGTGGCCTGAAAGAAACCTTCCTTGTTGCCGCAGTCGTAGCGGGTGCCGCTGTAGCGGTGGGCCAGCACGCGGCGTTGCTTCAGTAGATCGGCAATAGCGTCCGTGAGTTGGATTTCGTGGCCGACCCCGGCCTGGGTGCGGCGCAGGTGATCGAAGATTTCGGGTTCCAGGATGTAGCGGCCCACGACGGCCTGGTTCGATGGCGCGTCCTGTGGTGCGGGTTTTTCCACGATCTGTTCGACCCGCGTGTTGCGCGAGTCGATGGCCGTGCCGGCGATGATGCCGTATTTACGGGAATCGGCCGGGTCGATGGTCTGGATGGCAAGCACGCTGCCGTCGTGCTGATGGGCCGCGTCCACCAGCTGGCGCGTGACGGATGTGTCGGCATCCAGCAGGTCATCGGCCAGCAATACGGCAAAGGGTTCGTTGCCGACGATGGGTTCGGCGCACAGCACGGCGTGGCCCAGGCCCAGGGGCTGGGCCTGGCGGGTGTAGATGCAATGGACGTGCGGCGGCAGAATCGTTTTGATTGTTTCCAGCAGGGCTTGCTTGCCCTTGGATTCCAGTTCGGCTTCGAGTTCGGGCGTGCGGTCGAAATGGTCCTCGATGGCCCGCTTGTGGCGGCCCGTGACGAAGATCAGTTCCGTGATGCCGGCGGCCAGGGCTTCTTCGACGGCGTATTGGATCAGGGGCTTGTCGATGACCGGCAGCATTTCCTTGGGCATGGCCTTGGTGGCCGGCAGGAAACGGGTGCCCAGGCCTGCGACAGGAAAGACGGCCTTGCGGATGGGTTTCATTGCTGGGAAATTTCAGGAGGCATGGGCGCGCCCAGGACCAGGGCCTGTTGGTTGCGCTGTGACAGTGGCCGGGGTGTGCGCCCCTGTTCGGCCGGCGGCGGGCCGAAGAAGCCCTGGCCGTAGGCCAGCAGCGCCAGGTTGGCGATGATGGCGAGGGTCAGCAGGAAACGCATGTTCTGGTCGGGATGGAGAAAAGAATGTCCGCCAGTATATCAGTGGGTCTCAGCGGCTTGCGTCTTGTGTCGGCCGGCCCGGCGACGCGTCCTGCGGATCGTCCGGATGCGCCAGACTGGCCAGTCCGTCCAGCACAGGGCTGTCCAGCCAACGTGGCTGTGCGGCGGTCGGGGCCGTGCGTGCCAGTGCGACCGTCAATTCTGCCTGAATACGCGGCCAGTCGCCGCCGCTGACGAACAGCAGTGGTGGCGCGCCGGGGCAGGTATCGGCAGCCAGTTGCCATTGGCGCAGCAGTGCCCCGGCCTGGGCGGCTGCGATGCCGCTGGCGATGGCGGTATCGGTGTCGGTCGGGAAAGCGTCCGGCCGGCCCTGGGCCAGGGGCAGGTTGGCGGTGCCCTGCGCCAGGCTGCGGGCCATCAGGGCGGCCCCAGGCAGGATCAGCCCGCCGATGAAGGCGGGCCGGCGTTTGCCGCTGGCCTGGGGACGCCAGGCCAGGGTATCGACCGTGGTGGCCGTGCCGAAACTGGCCAGGATGCATGGGGCGCCAGCCTGCCAGGCGGGATCATTGCGGATGTGCTGCAGCAGGCCCAGCAGGCCCAGCCAGCGGTCGGCGCCCAGCCGGTCAGGCTGACAATAGCCATTCAGCAGCAGATGGCATCCGTCGCGGCTGTCGAGCCAGCGCACGGGCAGGCCCCAGGCTGTCTGGCAGGTGTGTTCCAGGGCATCGCGCACGCCGGTGCCTGCGACGTTGGCCCCCAGGATGCGATGCGGTGCGAATCCCAGGCGTGCGGGCAGGCTGGGCAGTTCGGTGTGTTTCAGGATCAGGGGGGGCATGCTGCGCCCGGAAGCGCCTGGTGCCAGCCAGGCGATCTTGACCCGTGTGTTGC
>NZ_JAVERO010000084.1:0-9205 GCF_034007085.1 Castellaniella sp.
CCGCGCTATCCTTTCCCGCCCTGAACGGCGGGGCTTGTCGCGCACCGGGTCAGTGCGCTCGGGAAATATTGCAATCCTCAATAATCTCGCGCAGTGGTATAACACAGGTCGCCCTCTTTCTCTCTCTGGGAATCCTATGAAACTCTATTATTTCCCCGGCGCTTGCCCCCTGGTCAGCCACATCGTGCTCGAATGGATCGGCAAGCCCTACGAAACCGTCCGTCTGACACGGGAACAGACCAAAGAGGCCGATTACCTGGCGCTCAACCCGACGGGCGCGGTTCCAACCCTGGTGGATGGCGATTTCGTGCTGACCCAGAGTGCCGCCATCCTGAACTACCTGGCGGAACAGAACCCCGACGCCGGCTTGCTGGGCGACACGCCTCGCGAACGCGCCGAGACCCACCGCTGGCTGGGGCTGTGCAATTCCGATCTGCACAAGACTTTTGCCCTGGTCTTTTCCCCAGCCTATTACGCTCGGGGCGACGAAGCCCTGGCCAAGGTAGTGGCAGGCCAGGCGGCCGAAAAACTGCGCAGTCTGTTCGCCATCGTCAACGATCGCCTGCGCGGGCGCGACTGGCTGACAGGCAAGCGTTCGGTGGCCGACGCCTACCTGTTCGTGCTGCTGCTGTGGGCAGATGTCAAAAAGATCCCGCTGGACGGTCTGGACGAACTGCGGAAATTCCAGGCCCGCCTGCGGGCCGACAGCGGCGTCCAGGCGGCGCTGTCGGCGCAGGGATTGGCCTGATGCAGACTGCGCCCGGCACACGGCCCCGGCCTGCTGGCAGGGCCGTGTGCCGGGCGGCCTGCTGTCGCTGCGGATCTCAGGCGCCGAGATACGCCTTGCGGACTTCGTCGTTGCTGAGCAGGTTGGCGCCGGTGTCGGCCAGCACGACCTTGCCGGTTTCCAGGACATAGCCCCGATCGGCCACCTGCAGCGCCTTGTTGGCGTTCTGTTCGACCAGAAACACCGTCACGCCCTCGTCACGGATGGTGCGGATGATGTCGAAGATCTGCGCGATGATCAGCGGCGCCAGGCCCAGGGTCGGTTCATCCAGCAGCAGCAGCTTGGGGCGTGTCATCAGCGCCCGGCCAATGGCCAGCATCTGCTGTTCGCCGCCGGACATGGTGCCAGCGCGCTGATTGGCGCGTTCACGCAGGCGTGGGAACAGATCGAAGACATGCGCCATGCCTTCCTCGGTCTGGGCACGGTTCAGGAAAAACGCCCCCATGTTCAGGTTTTCCGTCACCGTCAGGTCGGGGAACACGCGCCGCCCCTCGGGCGAGATGGCGATCCCCCGCTGCATGATGACGTGCGTGGGTTCCTGGGTGATGTCCTGATCCAGGAAAGTGATCCTGCCCGAACGGGCACGCGGATTGCCGCAGACCGACATGAGCAGCGTGGTCTTGCCGGCGCCGTTGGCGCCGATCAGGGTGACGATTTCCCCCTGGTTGACCTCGACGGATACCTCGTTCAGGGCCTGGATGGCCCCATAGAACGTGCTGACATTTTCAAGTTTGAGCACGGTCATTCCCCCAGATAGGCTTTGATGACGCGGGGATCCGCGCGGACTTCGTCGGGCAGGCCGGTGGTGATGGGTTTGCCGTGTTCCATGACCAGGATGCGATCGGATACGCCCATCACCAGACTCATGTCGTGCTCGATCAGCAGCACGGCCACGCCGAATTCGCGGCGCAACTGATCGATCAGCTGCTGCAGATCGCGCTTTTCCTGGGGATTCAGGCCCGCTGCCGGCTCGTCGAGCATCAGCAGGCGCGGCTGGGTGATCATGCAACGCGCGATTTCCAGGCGCCGCTGGTGCCCATAGGCCAGATTGCCGGCCTCGCGGTTGGCGTATTCGCGGATGTCCATGAAATCCAGCCATTGAACCGCGCGCTTCTTGGCCTCGGCTTCGGACTGCCGGAACGAGCGCAGTTTGAACAGACCGGGCAGCAGGCCGGTTTCCATCAGCGTGTGCTGCGCCACCATCAGGTTTTCGAGCACGGTCAGGTTCTTGAACAGGCGCACGTTCTGGAATGTGCGCACCAGCCCATGGCGTGCGACCTTGTGGCTGGGCAGGCCGGTGATGGTCTTGCCGTCCATCAGAATGTCGCCCGTGGTGGGTTTGTAGAAACCGCCCACGCAATTGAAGACCGTGGTCTTGCCTGCGCCATTGGGGCCGATGATGGCAAAGACCTCGTCGCGGCGCACATCGAATTCGACCTGATCGACAGCCAGCAGACCGCCGAACCGCATGGTCAGTCCGCTGACCTTCAGCAATGTTTCACTCATGATTCCAATTCCACTTGCGGACGTTTCACCGGCAACAGGCCTTGCGGGCGCCAGACCATCATGACGACCATGACCAGGCCGAAAATCAGCATGCGGTATTCGGCGAATTCACGGGCGATCTCGGGCACGACGGTCAGCAGCACGGCGGCCAGAATGACCCCCAGCTGGGACCCCATGCCGCCCAGCACGACGATGGCCAGGATCAGCGCCGATTCGATGAAGGTGAAGGATTCCGGATTGACCAGGCCCTGGCGCGCGGCAAAGAATGCGCCGCCGAAGCCGGCGAACATGGCGCCCATGGTGAACGCCGACAGCTTGATGTTGCGCGGATTCAGGCCCAGGGACCGGCAGGCGATCTCGTCCTCGCGCAGGGCTTCCCAGGCGCGACCGATCGGCATGCGGATCAGGCGGCTGGTGAAATACAGGGTGAACAGCACCAGCACCAGGGCCATCAGGTACAGGTAGATGACCACGTCCTGGCTGTCAAAGGTCCAGCCCATCAATTCATGGAAAGTCGGCGTGCCGTCCGTCGAGCGACGCACCATCTGGTAGCCGAAGAACGACGGCTTGGGAATGCCGGAAATGCCGTCCGGGCCGCCCGTGATGCCGGTCAGGTTGATGAGCAGCAGACGAATGATTTCACCAAAGCCCAGTGTCACGATGGCCAGATAATCGCCGCGCAGCCGCAGCACCGGAAAGCCCAGGATGAAACCGAAGAAAGCCGACACCAGCCCGGCAAGCGGCAGTGCCTGCCAGAAACCCCAGCCGGCCCAGTGATACAGCAGCGCATAGGTGTAGGCCCCCGTGGCGTAGAACCCGACAAACCCCAGGTCCAGCAGGCCGGCAAAGCCCACCACGATGTTCAGGCCCAGGCCGAGCATGACGTAAATCAGCACCAACGTGGCGATATCCACCTGGGCTCGCCCCGTGAAAAATGGCCAGGCCAGCGCGAACAGCACCAGCACCACGATCGCCCGGTGGCGGAACGAGTCCGTAATGGTCGGCATGCGCCATCGCGATGGCGCGGCAACCTTGCCGGCCCGCCGCTGGCGCAGCCAGGCGTTCACAAGCTGGACCACGAAGACGGCCAACATGCCGCCCAGGATCATCTTCCAGTCGGGTTGCAGATAGGTTTCCTGGCCCCGGCGCAGGATCTGCAGACCATACACGGGCGCAATGATCACCCCCGCCAGCAGCGAGGCGATTGCTGCGTTCTTGAGATTCTGGTTCATTTAGACTTTTTCCACCTCGGGTTTGCCCAACAGCCCCGTAGGACGGAACAGCAGGATGAAGACCAGCAGCAAAAAGGCGACGATGTCCTTGTACTGCGAGGAGATGAAAGCAGCAGCAAAGGTCTCGGCCAGACCCAGCAGCACGCCGCCCAGCATGGCGCCGGGAATGCTGCCGATGCCGCCCAGCACGGCGGCGGTGAACGCCTTGATGCCGGCGATGAAGCCGATGAAAGGATTGAGCTTGCCGATCGCCAGGGCGATCAGCACCCCCCCGACCGCTGCCAGCATGGCACCGATCATGAAGGTGAAAGAAATGATCCGGCTGGTGTCGATGCCCAGCAGATTGGCCATGCGCAGATCCTGGGAACAGGCTCGCGATGCCTGGCCGGTGCGGGAATATTTGATGAACAGGGTCAGGCCGATCATCATCAGCACCGTGACTACGATGATCAGGATCCGGGAATACGGCGTCGTCACGCTAAAATCGCTGGCTCCGATGGTGAAATTGAACGAACCACCGATCAGTGCCGGCACGGCCATGTCGCGCGCGCCCTGCCCCGTGGCCACCCAGTTCTGCAGGAAGATCGACATGCCGATGGCGGAAATCAACGGCACCAGACGCGGGCTGTCGCGCAGCGGCGCGTAGGCGATTTTTTCGACAGCAAAACCGTAGACTGCGGTCACCAGCACGGCCATGATCAGCATGATCAGGACCATCAGGGGCAGCGGCAGACCGCTGTTGACGCCAATGGCCGACAGCGTGACCAGCCCCACATAGGCGCCAATCATGTAGATTTCGCCGTGCGCGAAGTTGATCATGCCGATGATGCCGTAGACCATGGTGTAGCCAATGGCGATCAGGGCATAGATGGCGCCCAGCGACAAGCCGTTGAACAGCTGTTGCGTCAATAGAGGAAGCAGGTCGGACATAATGTCGGGGGGGGGAATAAGACAAAAAGATGGCCGGGCGGCCCGCGCCCGGAAGAACCGCAGCGGCCCCGGTTTTGCCGGGGCCGTCCTGGCCCGTCAGGGCTGGATCTGTGTCAGGTTGCCGTCGGCATCCCAGCGGAAGACCGCGAACTCGAAGTGCTTGAGGTCGCCCTTCGCATCATAATCGACCTTGCCGATGGCGGTATCAAAGCTGTGGCCATGCATGTAGTCGGCGACCTTGGCCGGGTCCGTGCCGACGGCATTGATGCTGTCGGCCAGCACCTGCATCGCCGCATAGGCAGTCATGGTGAACGCGCCATCGGGGCTGCGCTGGTATTTCTTGAACTGTTCGAGAATCTGCTCGTTGCCCTCGCGCTTGGTGAAGTCCGCAGGCAGCGTCACCAGCAGCTTGTCCACGGCCGGGCCGGCGATGGCGGCCAGGTCCTTGTTGGCCACGCCTTCGGGACCCATGAACTGGGTTTCCAGGCCCTGTTCACGCGCCTGGCGCAGCAACAGGCCCAGTTCGGGGTGGTAGCCGCCGAAATAGATCAGATCGGGATCCAGGGCCTTCAGTTTCGAGATCACGGCAGAATAATCGCTGTCGCCGACGTTGATGCCTTCGAACATGGCGATGTTCACGCCGTCTTTTTCCAGGGATTTCTGGACCTGGGTGGCCACCCCGTTGCCGTAGGTCTGCTTGTCGTGCAGGATGGCGACTTTCTTGGGTTTGAGCTGCTTGGCAATGTAGTCGGCAGCAAAAGGCCCCTGTTGGTCGTCGCGGCCGATGGTGCGGAAAAAGAAATGCGGCTTGATCGTGTCGGTGACCAGTGGGGACGTAGCACCCGGGGTAATGGCAACGATGCCTTCCTGTTCATAGACATTGACCGCCGGGACCGTGGTCCCCGAGCAGGCATGGGCCACCGCGAACTTGGCACCCGAATTGACCACCCGATTGGCCGCCGGCACGGCCTGCTTGGGCTCGCAGCCGTCGTCGATCAGCAGCGGCTCGATCTTCATGCCTTTGATGCCGCCGGCTTCGTTCATGGCGTCGATGGCCGTCAGCGCACCCGCCTGGATCTGATCGCCATACTGGGTGTTGGGGCCGGTCATTGGCTGGGGAATGCCGATCTTGAGGGTTTCGGCCTGGGCGCCGGCAGCCAGAGTCAGTGCTCCGAATGCAAGGACGCAGGGGGTGATGCGCAATTTGAACTTCATCCGATTGTCTCCGGTAGAGGCGCCGTTGGCGTTTTCAACAACCCGGTCGGGGTTGAAGCCAGGGGCGCCAAAAGCCTTGGTTTTGCTTCCGCCCTGAGCGGCAGGCGTATTCTGACGGCTTCACCCTGATAGTGTCACTACGGTTAATCCCTTATGACGGAACGTGACGGCGCGCGCCGCCCGGCGATCCGGGTCGGAAACCGGATCAGGCCGAAAATTCGCGTGCCAGTTCACCTGCACGCTGGGCGGCGGCAGCGACTGCCTGGCGCATGATGCCGGGCAGGTCCCGGTCCTGGAAGACCGCCAGGGCCGCTGCGGTGGTGCCGCCCTTGGACGTGACCCGTTCGCGCAGGACTGCGGGCGAATCCGGCGACAGGGCCGCCAACTGCGTGGCGCCATGAAAAGTGCCCAGCGCCAGCTGGCGCGCCTGGTCCGGCGTCAGCCCTTGTTCGATGCCAGCCGCAATCAGGGATTCCAGGAACAGAAACACATAGGCCGGGCCGCTGCCGGACACCGCCGTGACCGCGTCGATGGCGGCGTCGCCATCCACCCAGATGATCTCGCCGACAGCACGCAGCAGGGTTTCGGCCAGGGCGCGGTCGGATTCGTCCACGCCCGGCAGGGCCGTCATGCCCGTCATGCCGCTGGCGATCAGCGCAGGCGTATTGGGCATGCAGCGCACGATCCGATCGTAAGGCCGGCCATCCGTACCCAGCCAGCGCGCGATCGCCGCCCCGGGGATACCGGCGGCAATGCTGATCACCAGCGTATCGGGACGCAACCAGGGCTGGCATTGGCGCACGACCTGGGCCATGACCTGGGGCTTGACGGCGAAAAACCAGACACTGCATTCGGACAGGCGCGCGCCGGGGGCCGCCGCCGTGGTGGTGCCCAGCGCATCCCAGCGGCCGCGCGTACCCGCGTCGGGATCGATGACATGGACGTTGCCGGCTGCGCAGCGCCGGCCAATCAGGCCGCTGGCCAGGGCATTGGCCATATTGCCGCCGCCGATGAGCGCGAGAGAGAATTCGGTTTCCATGACCAGGCATTGTAAGGACAAGCGAGACCGGATAGAAACCCCCGCCGTGCGCAGCAGAAAGAAAACGGACAGGAAACGAAAAGAAAAGCAAGGAAATCAGGGATTGCCAAAGCTGTCACAAGCTGATCACAATGAGTTCCTACAATCCCCCCGCCGCCCCTCGGGCAGGACCGGGGGGCACCCATCACAGGAGACCACCATGGCTTTTCCCTCGTTCCGTCTGACCGTCCTGACCGCCCTGCTGGCCAGCGCGGGCACGGCCCAGGCCGCCACCGACATCACCTTCTGGCATTCCATGGAAGGCCCCCTGGGTGAACGCGTCGCCAAAATCGCCCAGGACTTCAACGCCAGCCAGTCCGACTACGTCGTGCATGCCGTCTACAAGGGCAATTACGGCGAATCCATGAACGCCGGGATCGCCGCTTTCCGTGCCGGCAATGCGCCCGACATCCTGCAGGTCTTCGAGGTCGGCACCGCCACCATGATGTACGCCAAGGGCGCCATCAAGCCCGTCCAGGCGCTGTCCGAATCCGTCGGCGACCCCATCGATCCGTCTGATTTCCTGGGTGCCGTGGCCGGCTATTATTCTTCGCCCGACGGCAAGCTGGTGTCCATGCCCTTCAACAGCTCCACGCCCGTGCTGTACTACAACAAGGACGCTTTCAAGCAAGCCGGCCTGGATCCCGACCAACCGCCCAGGACCTGGCCCGAAGTCGCCGAGGCTGCCCAGAAACTGCGCGCCGCCGGCATGGAATGCGGCTATTCCTCGGCCTGGCCGTCCTGGGTCCTGCTGGAAAACTTCGCCGCCTGGCACAACGTGCCCTACGCGTCCAAGGACAACGGCTTCGGCGGCCTGGATGCCCGCTTGCAGCTCGACAGCCCGCTGTTCAAGAAACACCTGGGCTTCCTGGCCGACATGGCCAAGGCCGGCACCTTCACCTATGGCGGGCGCGGTGATGCGGGCAACGCCCTGTTCACCTCGGGCAAATGCGGCATGTACACCGGTTCCAGCGGCATGCGCGCTTCCATCATCAAGACTGGCGGCTTCGCCTTTGGCACCAGCACCCTGCCCTACTATCCCGATGCGCAGGGCGCGCCGCAGAACTCCATCATCGGCGGCGCGTCACTGTGGGTGTTTTCCGGCAAGTCCGATGCCACCTACCAGGGTGTGATCAAGTTCTTCAAATTCCTGGCCAGCCCCGAACAGGCCGCCGCCTGGCATCAGGGCACCGGCTACGTGCCCGTCACCAAGGCAGGCTATCAGGCCACCAAGGAATCCGGTTTCTATGACAAGAACCCCGGCACGGAAATCGCGGTCAAGCAGCTTGACGCCCACACCACCGCCAATTCGCGCGGCATCCGCTTGGGCTACCTGCCCCAGATCCGCGATATCGAAGACAGCACCATGGAACAGATCTTCGCCGGGCAGACCCAACCCGACGCCGGCCTGAAAAAGATGAACTCCGAGGGCAACGCCCTGCTCGAACGCTTCCAGAAAAGCGTCCAGTAGGTCGATGGAAAAACGCGTCGTCTTTCGCCACCGCAGTCTGCCCTGGCTGCTGCTGGCGCCGCAGCTGGCCATCACGCTGGTGTTCTTCTTCTGGCCTGCGGGCCAGGCCATGTGGCAGTCCTTCCGCCTGGAAGACCCCTTTGGCCTGTCTTCGCAGTTCGCCGGTCTGGACAACTTTGCGGATCTGTTCACCAGTGCCGACTACCTGGGCTCGTTTCGCACCACACTCTGGTTTTCGGCGCTGGTGGCCTGCGGCGGGCTGGCGATCTCGCTGCTGCTGGCCGTGATGGCCGACCGCGTGGTGCGCGGCGCGGGGATCTACAAAACGCTGCTGATCTGGCCTTACGCGGTCGCAGCAGCGGTCGCCGGGGTGCTGTGGCTGTTCCTGTTTTCGCCATCGGTCGGCATCCTGGCGGTCTACCTGGCGCAGCTGGGATTGGACTGGAACCCACGGCTGGACGGCCAGGACGCCATGGCGCTGGTCGTGTTCGCGTCGATCTGGAAACAGGTGTCCTACAATTTCCTGTTCTTCCTGGCGGGCCTGCAATCCATTCCCCGCTCGCTGATCGAAGCCGCCGCCATCGACGGCGCCGGTCCCGTCCGGCGCTTTCTTACCATCGTCTTTCCACTGCTCTCGCCCACGACCTTCTTCCTGCTGGTGATCAATTTCATCTATGCGTTCTTCGACACCTTCGCGGTGATCGACGTCGTCACACAGGGCGGGCCGGGACACGCCACCGACATCCTGGTCTACAAGGTCTACAACGCCGGCTTCAAGGGCCTGGACCTGGGCTCATCGGCCGCCCAGTCGGTCATCCTGATGCTGATCGTGATCGGCCTGACGGCCCTGCAGTTCCGCTACGTCGATCGCAAGGTGAACTACTGATGCCGATCGATTTTCCCTTTTTCCGGAGGCGCCCGTGATTGAACGCCGCCCATGGCTGGACATGGTTTCGCACCTGACGCTGATCCTGGGCGTGGCGGTG
>NZ_JAVERO010000164.1:0-3931 GCF_034007085.1 Castellaniella sp.
GATCGCCTTTCCCCTGTACGTGGCCTTCGTGGCGTCCACCCAGACGGCCCAGGAAGTCGCCCAGGCGCCCATGTCCCTGGTCCCCGGCACCCATTTCCTGGACAATTACTGGACCGTGCTGCGCGGCGGCGCCGTCAACACCCCGCCCGTAGGCCGGATGCTGTGGATCAGCACCTTCATGGCCCTGGCGATCGCCATCGGCAAGATCGCCATTTCCATGCTCTCGGCCTTTGCCGTGGTGTATTTCCGCTTTCCCCTGCGCATGCTGTGCTTCTGGATGATCTTCGTCACCCTGATGCTGCCGGTCGAAGTCCGCATCGCGCCCACCTATGCCGTGGTGGCCGACCTGGGCATGCTCAACAGCTACGCTGGCCTGACCCTGCCGCTGATCGCTTCGGCCACGGCCACGTTCCTGTTCCGGCAGTTCTTCCTGACCGTGCCCGACGAACTGGTCGAGGCTGCCCGCATCGACGGCGCCGGCCCGATGCGGTTTTTCAAGGACATCCTGCTGCCGCTGTCGCGCACCAGTATCGCTGCCCTGTTCGTGATCCAGTTCATCTACGGCTGGAACCAGTACCTGTGGCCACTGATCATCACCACACACGAAAACATGTACCCCGTGGTGGTCGGCATTCGCCGCATGATCGCCGGTGGCGACAGCGTCACCGAATGGAATCTGGTCATGGCCACGGCCATGCTGGCCATGCTGCCGCCTGCCGTCGTCGTCATCCTGATGCAGAAATGGTTCGTCAAAGGCCTGATCGACTCAGAAAAATAGGAAACCACCATCCCCATGGCAACCCTCAGTTTTCGCGATGTGCGCAAGACCTACCCAGGCGGCGTGGCCGTCATCCATGGCATCGACATGGAAGTGCGCGACGGCGAATTCGTCGTCATCGTGGGGCCTTCGGGCTGCGGCAAATCGACCCTGATGCGCATGGTGGCGGGCCTGGAATCGATCACCCACGGCGAAATCGCCATCGACGGCCGGGTGGTCAACGAACTTGAACCCGCCGAACGCGATATCGCCATGGTGTTCCAGAACTATGCGCTCTATCCCCACATGAGCGTCTTCGACAATATGGCTTATGGCCTGAAAATCCGCCGCCTGGGCCGTGACGAAATCCGCCGCCGTGTCGAGGATGCCGCCCGCATCCTGGAACTGGACCAGTTGCTGGAACGCCGCCCGCGCCAATTGTCCGGTGGTCAGCGCCAGCGCGTGGCCATGGGCCGGGCCATCGTGCGCGAACCCGCCGTGTTCCTGTTCGACGAGCCCCTGTCCAATCTGGACGCCAAACTGCGCGTGCAGATGCGCCTGGAAATCCAGAAACTGCATCAGCGCCTGGGCACCACCAGCCTGTACGTCACCCACGATCAGGTCGAGGCCATGACCCTGGCCCATCGCATGATCGTCATGAACCAGGGCGTGCCCGAACAGATCGGCACGCCCGCCGAGGTCTTCGAACATCCCGCGACCACCTTCGTCGCGGGCTTCATCGGCTCGCCCCCCATGAATCTGCTGCGGGTGGACACCGATGCACAGGGCCGGGCCGTCGGCCCCGATGGGCGCGCCCTGCCCCTGCCCACCCCTGCCGGGGCCGCGCAGCGAACGTTGATCCTGGGGCTGCGTCCAGAACACCTGGCACTGGATGCACCGGGCCTGCAGGCCCGGATCGACATGATCGAAATCCTGGGGTCGGAACAGCTGATCCATGCCCGCTGGGGCGATCAGTCCCTGATCCTGCGTTGCAACGTGTCCGAGACCCGTGAACGCGCCCTGGCCGCAGGCGATGCAATCACGCTGGGGCCGGATGGCCGACACCCCGCGCACTGGTTCGACGCAGACAGCGGAAAACGCATCCCGGACTGAACGACCAAAACAAAACGAACAAAAAAACCGGCACGTCTCTCTTGAGCGTGCCGGTTTTGTTGCGGTTCAAGCGACACCGATCAGGCCACGGAGGCTGATCGGCGTCCGGAGGCATTACTTGAAGACGGTCTTGGAACCGTCGGCGTGCCAGGTGAACACGTCGAACTTGAAGGACTTGAGGTCGCCCTGCTCGTTCCACGCAATGTCGCCGATCGGGGTCTTGACCGAATTGCCGTGCAGCCAGGCCGCGACCTTGGTCGGGTCGTCCTTGCCCACGCCCTTGATCCCGGCCGCAATGGCTTCGACAGCGGAATAGGCGGTCAGCTGGAAGGCGCCGCCCGGATTGCGGTTCTTGTCCTTGAAGGCCTTGACCACGGCCGCGTTGGCCGGATCGGCCGTGAAGTCGGCCGGCAAGGTCACCAGCATGCCTTCGACGGCCGGGCCGGCGATGGCATTGATGTCCGGGTTGCCCACGCCTTCGGGACCCATGAACTTGGCCTGCAGGCCCTGTTCGGCGCCCTGGCGCAGCAGCAGGCCCATTTCGGGATGGTAGCCGCCGTAGTAGACGAAGTCGGCACCCGAGGACTTGAGCTTGGTGATCACGGCAGAATAGTCGCTGTCACCGGCGTTGATGCCTTCGAACAGCACGACCTTGATGCCGGCCTTTTCCAGATCGGCCTTGACGGCGGTGGCGATGCCCTGGCCGTACGACTGCTTGTCGTGCAGCACGGCCACGGCCTGGGGCTTGATTTTCTGGGCGATGAATTCCGCAGCGGCGGGGCCTTGCTGGTCGTCACGGCCGATGGTGCGGAAGATCATGTCGTAGTTCTTGCCGTCGGTCACCAGGGGCGAAGTCGCGGACGGGGACACCATGACCACGCCTTCGTTGTTGTAGACCGGGGTCGCGGCGATCGTGGCGCCCGAGCACACGTGGCCCACGACATAGTGGATCTTTTCATTGACGACGCGGTTGGCCACGACCGGACCCTGCTTGGGCTCGCAGCCGTCATCGATCACGACGGCTTCCAGTTTGTTGCCCAGCACGCCACCATTGGCGTTGATGGTTTCGATCGCCGTGTCCACGCCTTCTTTGACCATGTCGCCGTACTGGGTCAAGGCCCCGGTGAAGGGCCCCGCAATGGCGATGCGGATAGTGTCTGCATGCGCCACGGAAGAAAGCATCATGCCGGCGGCCAGACCCAGTGCGGCTGCCATCGGCGTAAAGCGTACGTTCATAAAACCTCCTGTGAAAGACCTGGAAAAGAATACACGAAACCCCCGTGCAGCGGTCATTGCGCCGTACGGGGGTTTTCCCGGTATCGTGTTGCGCGCTGTGGTGCTTCAACGCGCAAACCGAAGCTCAGGCCAGCAGACTGCGCAACATCCAGGCGTTCTTTTCATGCACGTCCAGACGCTGCGTGAGCAGGTCGGCCGTCGGCTGGTCGTTCACGGCATCGGCGCACTGGAATGCCTGGCGCGCGGTGCGGGCAACGGCCTCGTTGCCGTCCACCAGCATGCGCAGCATGTCCTCGGCCGAGGGCACGGCGGCAGGTTCGGCAATGGAACTGAGCCGGGCGTATTCGGCATAGGTGCCGGGCGCGTAATGCCCCAGGGCGCGAATGCGTTCGGCAATGGCATCCAGGGCCTGCCAGGCTTCGGTGTACTGGGTCATGAACAGCTGATGCAGCGTGCTGAACATGGGCCCGGTGACGTTCCAGTGGAAATTGTGGGTCATCAGGTACAGCGTGTAGGTGTCCGCCAGCGTCCTGGACAGTTCCGCGACGACGGCGGCACGATCCTTGGCCGAGATGCCGATATCGATCGGCAGGCCGCTGGACGGCGCGACGGCGGGGTTTTTCGGGCTGGATTTTTTGGCGGTCTTGGCCATGGGGCGTTCCTTCGAGGGGTCGATCAGACGATTGCAGAATAGCACAGGGAACCCTCGTCTGGCATTGCAATCCGCGCCGCAGCAAACCGCCTGCGTCAACTGGTTGCGTCTGCCACCGGCGCCGGTTCTTCCAGCATGGTGACGCCCGGCATGCCGCAATGGCGCACGGCCTG
>NZ_JAVERO010000057.1:0-12961 GCF_034007085.1 Castellaniella sp.
AGTCGGGGCGGTGCCGCGGCTTGGGCCGCGACGGCCTCGGGGGTGACGGTCGGGGCCACCCCGGCGGGCGGGGGCGCCCCGGCCCCCCGGCTGCTGTTCTTCATCACCAATCCGGCGTTTCTGGTGTCGCACCGGCTGCCGGTGGCCCTGGCGGCCCGCGATGCAGGCTACGAAGTGCATATCGCATCCATGGGTGGCCCGGCTGTGGCGCAGCTGGAGGCGCTGGGCCTGACGCATCATGTCCTGCCCCTGTCGCGCACCAGCATGCGGCCCTGGACCGAAGCGCGCAGCCTGTGGGCGATCTGGCACCTGTTCCGCCAGCTACGGCCGGATCTGGTGCATGCCGTCACGCTCAAATCCGTGCTGTATGGCGGCATTGCCGCTCGCCTGGCGGGGGTGCCTGCCTATGTGGCGGCGATTTCGGGACTGGGCTATGTCTTCATCCAGGGCTCGGGCGCGCGTGGTGTGCTCAAGCGCCTGGCCCTGATTCTGTACCGTCTGGCCCTGGGGCATGCCAATAGCCGGGTCATTTTCCAGAACGTCTCGGACCGGGACGTGCTGGTGCAGGCCGGGGCGGTGCGCCCGGCGCAGGCTGTGATGGTGCGGGGCTCGGGCGTGGACCTGGATCGCTTCGCGCCGGCGCCCTGGCCGGATGGTCCCGTCACCGTGGCCATGGCCAGCCGGCTGCTGCATGACAAGGGGGTGCGCGAATTCGTCGAGGCGGCGCGGCTGTCCGCGTCGCGCGGCGACGGGCTGCGCTGGCGCCTGGCCGGCAGTCCGGATCTGGAAAACCCGGCTTCGGTGACGCACGACGAACTGGCATCCTGGACGGCCGAGGGCGTGGTCGAATACGTGGGCGAATGCGCGGACGTGGCGGGTTTTTACGCGCAGGCGCACATCGTGACACTGCCGTCCTATCGCGAAGGACTGCCCAAGTCCCTGATCGAGGCCGCCGCCTGCGGCCGGCCGGTGGTGACCACGGATGTGCCGGGATGCCGGGACGCCATCGAGCCCGGTGTCAGTGGTGTACTGGTGCCGCCCCGGGACGCACGCGCCCTGGCCGATGCGATCGCGGCGCTGGCGGGTGATGCCGGGTTGCGGGAACGCATGGGTGCGGCGGGCCGCGCTCTGGCGGAACGCGATTTTGGCCTGGACCGCATCGTCCGGGCGCACCTGGACGTGTATGCGGGGCTGACGGGGCGCGCATCCCCCTGAGGCCGGTATCTGGATTGGCGGGCTGAATCTCGATGGACCAGGTTCAGAACGGCAGTTCCCGCCCGGGCAGCAGCGCGGCGATGGCAGTACGAAATTCGTCCTGGATGCGCGCCAGGGCCTCGGGCGTGTCGCCTTCGAAGCGCAGCACCACGACTGGCGTCGTATTCGATGCGCGCGCCAGGCCGAAACCGTCCGGGTATTCGGCGCGGATGCCATCGATCGTGATGCGATCCGTGGCGCCGGGAAAGCGGCCCTCGGTCTGCAGGCGCTGGATGAAGGCATGCGGTTCGCCTTCGGCCATGGGCAGTTTCAGTTCGGGCGTCGAAATCCCCTGTGGCAGGGCTTCCAGGATCGCGCTGGGCGTGTCGTTGCGTGACAGGATTTCCAGCAGGCGCGCCCCGGCATAGAGACCGTCGTCGAAACCGTGCCAGCGTTCCTTGAAGAAAATATGGCCGCTCATTTCGCCGGCCAGTGGGGCGCCGGTTTGCGCCAGGCGCGCCTTGATCAGCGAATGGCCCGTCTGCGACATCAGCGGGGTGCCGCCGGCCTGCTGGACGGCACGGCCCAGGTGGCGGCTGCATTTGACGTCAAAGATAATGTCCGCGCCTGGCTGGCGCTGCAGGATATCGCGGGCGAACAGGATCATCTGGCGGTCGGGCCAGATGATCTGGCCGGAACGGGTGACCACGCCCAGGCGGTCGGCATCGCCGTCAAAGGCCAGGCCCAGTTCGCAGTCGGTGGCGTTCAGATGGGCGATCAGGTCCTGGAGATTGGCCGGGTCTGCCGGGTCAGGGTGGTGGTTGGGGAACAGGCCGTCGACATCACAGTACAGTTCGTCCACCGTACAGCCCAGCGCCCGGAACAGGCGGGCGGCGGCCACGCCGCCCACCCCGTTGCCGCAGTCGATGGCGATGTGCATGGGGCGCGCCAGGCGGACGTGGCCGGCGATTTCGCGGATGTAGGTGTCGATCAGATCGGTGACGATGCTGATGCCCGGCGTGGTGCCGGTGGGGACCTGGATGTCTTCCATGGCCCGGCGCAGAGCCTGGATGTCGTCGCCGTGGAGGGTACGCCCCGACATCATCATCTTGAACCCGTTGTAGTCGGGCGGGTTGTGGCTGCCAGTGATGGCGATGCCCGACCCGGTGCCTTCGCGGTGGGCAGCGTAGTACACCAGGGGGGTATGTGCCAGACCTAACTCAATCGTATTGATACCGCCCGCGTGCAGGCCGGTCTTGACCGCATGGGCCAGGCCCCGGCTGCTCAGGCGTCCGTCGTAGCCGATGGCCAGGCTGCGCACGCCTTCGCGCTGGGCCTGGGCGGCCAGGGCCAGCCCCAGGCGGTGGGCAAAGGGTTCGTTGATCTGTCCGGGGACGGTGCCGCGAATGTCATAGGCTTTGAAGACGGCGGCGGGCAGGGGAGTGCTCATGAGTGGATTTCAGTGGAAAGATCGGCGAGAGAAAAGATTTGGGCCAGTGTATCGCCGATTACAATCAAAAGTTCTTTCCAGCAGCGGGATTCGGGATGACGACAGCCATGGAACATCTGGATGCTTTGCGCGCGACGGTTGGCGCCGCGCAGGTGCTGACCGGGGCGGATGCGCTGCCCTGGGAAACAGACTGGCGCGAACGCTATCGTGGCCGGTCGCTGGCCGTGGTGCGTCCGGGCTCGGTCGATGAGGTCGCGGCGGTCGTGCGTCTGTGCGCGCAGGCCGGGCTGCCGGTGATCCCCCAGGGTGGCAATACGGGGCTGTGCGGTGGTGCCACGCCCGACGATTCGGGCCGCGCGGTGATCCTGTCGCTGCAGCGTCTGAACCGGATCCGCGGCATCGATACCGACAACGACACGATGGAAGTCGAGGCCGGCTGCGTGCTGCAGTCCGTACAGCAGGCCGCGCGTGATGCCGGCCGGCTGTTTCCGCTCAGTCTGGCAGCCGAAGGCAGCTGCACGATCGGCGGCAATCTGGCCACCAACGCGGGCGGCACGCAGGTGCTGCGCTATGGCAATATGCGCGAACTGACGCTGGGTCTGGAAGTCGTCACCGCTCAGGGGGACATCTGGCATGGCCTGCGCGGCCTGCGCAAGGACAACACCGGCTACGATCTGCGTGATCTGTTCATCGGCAGCGAAGGTACGCTGGGCGTGATCACTGCGGCCACACTGAAGCTGCATCCATTGCCGGTGGCGCGCTGCACCGCGCTGCTGGCCCTGGACTCGATCGAATCGGCCATCGCCATGCTGGGCCGCGCCCGCGCGGGGCTGGGCGCTTCGCTGACCGGTTTCGAACTGATGGCCGGCAATTGCCTGCAGGATGTGGTGCGCTGTTTTCCACAACAGCGGCTGCCCTTCGAAGGGGATTCGGCCAACATGCTCTGGTATGCCTTGCTGGAATTGTCGGACAGCGAATCCGTAGACCACGCCCGCGAGCGTTTCGAGGTCGTGGTGGGCGATGCCATCGAAGCCGGTATCGTCCTGGACGCGGTGATCGCCGAATCCATGGCGCAGAGCCATGCGCTGTGGCACCTGCGCGAAAGCATCCCCCTGGCGGAAAAGGAATCGGGCAAGAGCATCAAGCACGATGTCTCGATTCCGGTGTCGCGCATGGCCGAATTCGTCCTGGGTACCAACGCCGCACTGCAGGCGGCGTTTCCCGGAATCCGCCACGTGATCTTCGGCCACCTGGGCGATGGCAATCTGCACTACAACGTGGCGCGCGGCGCGGGGTGGGCCGAAGGCCAGTTGCTGGCGCACCAGGATGCGGTCTATGAACTGGTGCATGATCGCGTGCACGCGGTGGGGGGCTCGATCAGCGCGGAACACGGGGTGGGCCAGCTCAAGCGCGACCTGCTGCCGCGCTACAAGGACCCCGTGGAAATGGCCCTGATGCATCGCATCAAGGCGGCCCTGGATCCCCAGGGCGTCATGAATCCAGGCAAGGTGCTGGGCTGACCGGAGGCCGGGTCGCCGTCGTGTGGATCGGGCGTCTGGTTGCGGTCAGCGTGTCTGGCAGGCCGGGCAGAAATACGTGGCGCGTTGTCCCTGGACGATGCGCCGGATTGGCGTGGCGCAGCGCGGACAGGGCTGGCCTTCGCGTTCATAGACGGCTGCATGCAGCGTGAAATAGGCCCCTGGGGTCCCTTGGGCGTTGACGTAGTCGCGCAGCGTGCTGCCGCCTGATTCCAGCGCCTGGCCCAGGGTCGTCAGGATAGCCGCGTGCAGCCGGGCGCAACGCGGACGTGACAGGCGACTGCCCGGCAGGCGTGGATCGATGCCGGCCAGGAACAGGGATTCGGATGCGTAGATGTTGCCCACACCCACCACAATCTTGCCGCCCAGCAGCAGCTGCTTGACCGACTGGCGGCGCCCCTTCAGCCCCGCGTGCAGGACATCCGGGGTGAAGGCGGCATCGAAAGGCTCGATGCCCAGGCCGGCCAGCAGCGGATGGCTTTCGATCGGGCCGGCTCCGGCCGGGTGCCACAGGACCGCGCCGAAGCGGCGCGGGTCGTGCAACAGGAAACGGGCTTCGTCGAACAGCCATTCCACATGGTCGTGCTTGCGCAGTGGTTCGTCCATCGGCACCCGCCGCAGCGAACCCGACATGCCTAGGTGCACCAGCTGCGTGCCCTGCGGGAACCGGATCAGCAGGTATTTGCCCCGGCGTTCGCAGGCCAGGACCTGGGTGTCGCGGACCAGGCCGGGCAATGCGGCCGGCACGGGCCAGCGCAAGCGGGGTTCATGCACGATCAGGCGGCGCAGGATGCGTCCCGGCATGATCGTGGCAATTCCACGACGGGTTGTTTCGACTTCTGGCAGTTCCGGCATGGCAGGGTGATAACATCCACTTTCGATGATGCAATTTTGCCATCAGACGCAGCGTTTGCTGTGTTCCGGCCATGGTTACCGCAAATGAGATTTTCCGCTTCCGTGATGCCCGTGGTGCTGGCGCTGGCCGCCGCACACGAGACGGCGTGGGCTGCGCCTCCCGCAGTCGCGCCGGTTGATCCGGTCGAAACCATTCATTTGCGCAGTGGCGAACCGCCTGCCGTCAACCTGACTCCCGAACTGCTGTACCGCCTGCTGGTGGCTGAATTGTCCGCCCAGCGCGGGCAGTTCGATGACGCGGCCCAGGAACTCCTGTCCCTGGCCCGTAATACGCTGGATCCCCGGCTTGCGCGCCGCGCTTTCCAGATGGCCATGACGGGGCGCAACCTGGCGCTGTCGCTGCGTTCCGCTCGCGAATGGGCCGCTCTGGATCCCGCCAATCCCGAAGCGGTGGCGGCTTCCCTGGCGCTGTCGGCTTCCAGCGGCCAGACCGATGGCCTGTCCCGGACGTTGGCGCGCCGTATTGCCTCGGCTGACGATCAGGACCAGGCCATCGTCCAGGCGGCTGGCATCGTGTCCAAGATGACGGACAAGCGCTTGGCCCTGGACGTGCTGGACAAGGCGCTGGCGGGGGTGTCCGGGACCTCGGTGTTGGCGCGCCTGGCCCTGGCCGACGCGGCCTGGGCGGCGGGCGAACCCGTGCGTGCCGTCGACGAGGCCCGCCTGGCCCAGGCCCTGGATCCGGATTCCCAGGATGCCGCCCAGCGGGTGCTGGAATACGGCCTGCGGGTCGAACCCGCCCAGGCCATCAAGGACACCTACGCCTTTCTGGACCGCCACCCTGACCGGCGCAACCTGCAGCTGCTGCTGGTCAGCCGCCTGACCGGCCTGGGGTCGTTCGACGAGGCCCTGGGGCTGTTGGACCGCATGCGTCGGCGTGCTCCGGAAGACTTCGATCTGCTCTACACCGAGGCCGAGGTCAATACGCGGGCCGGCCGTTACGAACAGGCCAAGGCCTTGTTGAATCAGTACATTTCGATCCAGCAGCAGCGACGCGCGGCCGTGCGCGACGAGGCCACCAATGCCCAGGCTGACGTGTCCGATGCGCGCTTGCTGCTGGTGCAGATCGCCGAACGCCAGAACGACCTGCGCGAAGCGATTCGCCAGTTGCGCAAGATCGACGAACCGGCGCTGCTGTTTCAGGCGCGCACGCACGAGGCTGTGCTCTATGGCAAGCTGGGCGACCTGGCCAGGGCGCGGTCCATTCTGGACGCCATCAAGCCCGCCGACCGCCGCGAACGAGCCGTCGTGCGCCTGACCTTGGCATCCATCTATCGGGACGCAGGGCGCACCGATCAGGCGGTCGAATTGCTCAAGGCCGCCGACCTGGAAATGCCCGACACCCCGGAAATCAAATATGACCTGGGCATGCTGCTGTTGTTGCAGGGCCGGACGGACGAATTCGAGACCCTGATGCGGCGCGTGATCGAACTCAACCCCGACAACGCCAATGCCTACAATTCGCTGGGCTATACCTTCGTCGAGCAGAACCGCAATCTGGACGAAGCACGTGGTCTGCTGGAACGGGCACTCGAACTCGATCCCGATAGTGCCTACATCCTGGACAGCGTGGGCTGGTATCTGTTTCGCATCCAGGACTACCAGGGGGCGCTGGAATACCTGCGCCGATCCTACGACCAGTTGCCCGCCGCCGATGTGGCCGCACATCTGGGCGAGACCCTGTGGGTGCTGGGCCGCCACGATGAGGCCCGGCGCATCTGGACCGAGGGCCGCAAGGCCGATCCCGACAGCGCCGCCCTGAAAGAAACCCTGGACCGCCTGAGGGTCAGGCTGCCATGACAGTCGGATTCTGGCGTTTCTGGCGTATCGGGGTGGCGCTGTTGCTGGCTGGCTTGCTGGCCGCTTGCGCCGCGCCCCAGCGCATTGGCGGCCAGGGCCCGGCCTTCGAGCGGCAGGGCCGTTTCGCCGTGAACCTGCAGCCGGCCGTTGCCGCGCCGTATGCGGCCCAGGGCGGCTTTTCCTGGCGCGACGATGGGCGTGTCCTGCGCCTGGATCTGGTGTCCCCGCTGGGCAGCATCCTGGCGCGGATCCGGGTCGAACCGGGCCTGTCCCTGCTGGAGCGGGCCGATGGCAGTCGCGAATCCGCCGCTACGCCGGACGATCTGCTGGCCATGGTCTGGGGCCATCCCATGCCCGTGTCCGGCCTGCGTCATTGGATACGCGGACAGGCCGCACCCGGCCTAGTCGTCGATGCCCAGCGCGACGATCGGGGCCGATTGACGTCGCTGCGCCAGGATGGCTGGGAAGTCCGCCTGTCCGCCTATGATGATCAGGGGCCTGGGCGCGTGCGTCTGTCGCGCCTGGATGATCAGGGGCAATGGCGCCTGCAGCTGATCGTGGACCGGACTGATTCAGGTGGCTGACGCGCATGGCGGCCCTGTATGACGTCCCGGCTCCGGCCAAGCTCAATCTGTTCCTGCACGTCGTGGGTCGGCGGACGGATGGTTATCACTTGCTGCAGACGGTCTTTCGTTTCGTGGACCTGTGCGACACGCTGCATTTCGAGGCTACGTCCGACGGCACGATCCTGCGCCAAGGCGATGGTCTGGCGGGGCTGCCGGCAGACCAGGATCTGGTGTTGCGCGCAGCCCACGCCTTGCAGCGGGCCACCGGCACACGGCTGGGCGCGCGTATCCGCTATGACAAACGCATTCCGGCCGGTGGCGGCCTGGGGGGCGGGTCCAGCGATGCTGCCACCACCCTGATCGCCCTGAACCGCCTGTGGGGCACTGGCCTGCGGCGTGCCGAACTGCTGCGCCTGGCTCTGCCGCTGGGGGCGGATGTACCGGTTTTCGTTTTTGGTCGGGCGGCCTTCGCCCAGGGCGTGGGCGAGGACCTGACGGCGGTGAATCTGCCCGAGCGGGCCTACTGGATCGTGCGCCCGGCAGCGCACGTGGTGACCGCCGACGTATTCCGGGATCCCGATTTGACAAGAAATTCCGAATCGGTAAAAATTGCGGTCTTTACTGATTGGCAGACAGGGCGCGACGCCGGTGTTTTTTTCGGGCGCAACGATCTGGAAGCCACGGTCTTTCGGCAGCACCCGGCCATTGCCGCGCTTGCGCAGGCAGTACGGGACGCGGGGGTCGAATTCCGCATGACAGGTTCGGGTTCGTGCCTGTTTGCAGAATTCCCGGACGCAGATCAGGCCAGGATGCATCAGGATCGAATAATCAGTAAAATGGAAAACCCGCCCGCTGGGGCGATCTCAGGGTCCTGGATCTGCCGGGGTCTGCATGATCATCCCTTGCTTGGCTGGGTCAATGATTGAATGATTGGGGAATAGCCAAGTTGGTTAAGGCACCGGATTTTGATTCCGGCATGCGAAGGTTCGAATCCTTCTTCCCCAGCCATCCCTTCCGCGCTCGCGCGCATGCTATCAGGCTGTTGAACCGGCCCGTCCCCTGCGGGAAGGCCGTCAACAGCCTTGTCATTTGACACATTGGTTCAACACCATGGCACAAGACAGATTCATGATCTTCACCGGCACGGCCAATCCTCGTCTGGCCGTCGATGTCGTGAATCACCTGGACATGTCCCTGGGCAAGATGACCGTCGGTCGCTTTTCCGATGGCGAAGTCATGGTGGAAATCAATGAAAACGTGCGCGGCAAGGACGTCTTCGTGCTGCAGCCCACCTGTGCGCCGACGAACGACAACCTGATGGAAATCATGGTGATGGTCGATGCCCTGCGCCGTGCGTCCGCGCGCAACATCACCGCCGCCATTCCGTATTTCGGCTACGCTCGCCAGGATCGCCGGCCGCGTTCGGCACGCGTGTCCATTTCGGCCAAGGTCGTGGCCAACATGCTGCAGGTCGTGGGTGTGGACCGGGTCCTGACCATGGATCTGCATGCCGACCAGATCCAGGGTTTCTTCGACATTCCCGTGGACAACATCTACGCCGGGCCGATCCTGCTGGGCGACATCTGGAGCCGCAATTTCCAGAACCTGGTGGTCGTGTCCCCCGACATCGGCGGCGTGGTGCGTGCCCGGGCCCTGGCCAAGCAGCTCGAATCCGACCTGGCCATCATCGACAAGCGCCGTCCGCGCGCCAATGTGTCCGAGGTCATGAACATCATCGGCGACGTGAACGGGCGCACCTGCCTGATCATGGACGACATGGTCGATACCGCCGGCACGCTGTGCAAGGCCGCCCAGGCCCTGAAGGACCGGGGCGCGGGTTCCGTGTACGCCTATTGCACGCACCCCGTGCTGTCGGGCGAAGCCATCAAGCGCATCCAGGAATCGTCCCTGGACGAGCTCGTCGTCACCGACACGATTCCGCTGAACGAGGACGCACGCGCCTGTGCAAAAATCCGCCAGCTGTCTTGCGCATCCCTGCTCGGGGAAACCATTCTGCGCATCTCGACGGCGGAATCGGTCAGTTCGCTGTTTGCCGACTGACGGCAAACGCGTTGCATTCTGTGGCCTTGCGCTGGTCGCGGCGCGGGGTCGTTTCGCAGCTTCGGCTGCTTTGTTGTCGGGGCCTTGCAAGGCCCCACTTTGGAGTCATCCATGAAATTCACCGCCACTTCGCGTAGCGTCCAGGGTTCGAGTGCGAGCCGCCGCCTGCGCCGCGCCGGTCGGGTCCCCGCCATTGTCTATGGTGGCGAATCCGCCCCGGTCAGCATCGAACTTGACCACAACGAGATCTACCACGCCCTGAACAAGGAAGAATTCCACGCCTCGATCCTGGACATGGTCCTGGACGGCAAGGCCGAGCCCGTGCTGGTGCGTGCCGCCCAATGGCACCCCTACAAGCCCCAGGTTCTGCACGTCGATTTCCAGCGTGTGGATGCGTCCCAGGCCGTCACCACCAAGGTTCCGGTGCATTACCTGAATGCCGACATCTGCCCGGCCGTCAAACTGGCCGGCCAGATCGTCACCCACGGCCCGGCCGAACTCGAAATCACCTGCCTGCCGGCCAATCTGCCGCAGCGCATCGAAGTCGAACTCGGCGGCCTGGTGGGCGGTGCCCGCCTGCACCTGTCGGACATCACCCTGCCCAAGGGCGTGAAGTACGTGCCGCGTGGCGAGGACACCAACCCGCTGCTGGCCCAGGCAAATGCGCCCAAGGGCACGGTATCCGAGGAAGAAGGCGAAGCGCCCGCCGCTGAATAAGCGCCGGTTCGCAAGATCCTGCAAAACCCCTGTCCGGCCCGAGGCCGGCAGGGGTTTTGTCGTATGATGGGGGCTTTTCGGATCACCTCTCTCGATGACGACCGCGCCCATCCGCCTCATCGTGGGGCTGGGCAACCCCGGCCCCGAATACGAGGCCACACGCCACAATGCCGGGTTCTGGCTGGCGGATCATTTCGCCGACGACCTGCGGGCCGATTTCACCCTTGAAAAATCGTTCTTTGCCTGGGTCGCGCGTGCTCGCCATGCGGGCCAGGCCGTGGTCCTGGCCAAGCCGACCACCTTCATGAACCGGTCTGGCCTGGCCGTCGGCGCGCTGGCGCGGTTCTACAAGCTGCAGCCCGAGGAAATCCTGATTCTGCACGATGAACTGGATCTGCTGCCCGGGGCGGTCAAGCTCAAGCTGGGCGGCGGCCACGCGGGCCACAATGGCCTGCGCGATGTCCAGTCCGTGCTGGGCTCTCCCAATTTCTGGCGCCTGCGTATCGGCATCGGCCACCCGCGCAGCCTGGGCCTGGCCCAGCAGGTCGTCAATTTCGTCCTGCATCCGCCGCGCAAGGACGACATGCCCGGCATCGAGGACGCCATCAACCGCTGCCGCATCGTCCTGCCGCAGTTGCTGGACGGCGCCTTCGACCGCGTCACCGAACGCCTGCATCAGGCCAACCACGCCTGATCAATGCGGATGCGCCTGTTCCAGCGTCCCGCCGGTCTGCCCACCATGGGCCAGGAAATCGCCGATTTCCTGCGCTTCATCGTGCGCCCGCGACCCGGCCCAAGAGCAGGGGGGCGGCGCGCCGGCGCCGGTCTGTGGGCGGACTGGCGCCTGAACGCCCCTTGGTGGCGGTTGTGTCATTGGGCCGTACTGCTGTGGCTGGTGAACCTGTTCGTCTTTGCCCCGCTGGCCCTGTCGGCGGCCGATGCGGGCGGGGCGCAGCATCGGCTGAACATCCACAACCTGCCCTGGATGACTGCCCTGATCTGGGCGCCCATCGTCGAGGAACTGACCTTTCGCTATGCGCTGCGCCGTCCGGCCATGCTGTGGTGGTTCGTCCCCCTGATGGCATCCATTCTGGTCCAGGGGGCGGGGATTGCCTCGGGTCTGATGGCCGCCGCTGCCGTGCTGCTGGCGCTGGCCCCGGCCTGGTACCCGGCCGATCATCGCTGGCGGACCGGCTGGCGCGCGTCCTGGCGTGGCCGCCGGCTGGCGCGGCGCGCCTATCCCTGGCTGTTTCATGGCGCCGCGCTGGCGTTTGCCGCCGTGCACCTGTTCAATTTCCGCCTGAATGCCATGGCGCTGGTGCTGCTGCCGCTGCTGGTGTTGCCGCAATGGGTCACGGGCCTGGTGCTGGGCTGGATGCGGGTGCGCCGGGGCATCGTCGATGCCATTGCCCTGCATGCGATTTTCAATGGCGGACCGCTGCTGCTGATCGGCCTGGTGCTGCATTTTGCGCCGCAATTGGTGGTGGGGTGAGCGCCCCTGCAGGCGGGTACAATAGCGCCTTGATTTCCATCCCTCTTTTCCTTTCAGGTTCCCCATGGCACTGCAATGCGGCATCGTTGGCTTGCCCAACGTCGGCAAATCCACCCTGTTCAACGCGCTGACCAAGGCCGGCATCGCGGCGGAGAACTACCCGTTCTGCACCATCGAACCCAATGTCGGCGTGGTCGAGGTTCCGGACCCGCGCTTGGCGCAGCTGTCGGTCATCGTGAAACCCGAGCGCGTGGTGCCCGCCGTGGTCGAATTCGTGGACATCGCCGGCCTGGTGGCGGGCGCGTCCAAGGGCGAAGGCCTGGGCAACCAGTTCCTGGCCAACATCCGCGAGACCGATGCCATCGTCCACGTCGTGCGCTGTTTCGAGGACGAGAACGTCGTGCACGTCGCCGGCCGCGTCGATCCCGTATCCGATATCGAGGTCATCAATACTGAACTGGCCCTGGCCGACCTGGCCACCGCCGACAAGATCCTGCAAAAGAACCGCAAGCTGGCCAATTCCGGCGACAAGGACGCCATTCGCCTGGTGGCCTTGCTGGAACGCATCGTGGCGGCCCTGGATCAGGGCAAGTCTGTGCGCAGCCTGGGCCTGGACGAGGACGAGCAGGCCCTGATCAAGGGTTATTGCTTCATCACCGCCAAGCGCGCCATGTATGTCGCCAACGTCAAGGACAATGGCTTCACGGACAACCCGCACCTGAAAGCAGTGCAGGACTATGCTGCCGCCGAACAGGCCCCCGTGGTGGCTGTCTGCGCCGCCATCGAGGCCGAAATCGCCGACCTGGATGACGAGGACAAGGCGGTCTTCCTGGAAGACATGGGCATGGCCGAGCCGGGTCTGGATCGCGTCATCCGTGCGGGTTACCAGTTGCTGGGCCTGCAGACCTATTTCACCGCCGGCGTCAAGGAAGTCCGCGCCTGGACGATTCCCGTCGGCGCCACGGCCCCCCAGGCGGCCGGGGTCATCCACACCGACTTTGAACGCGGCTTCATCCGCGCCCAGACCATTGCTTTCGACGACTTCATCGCCTGCAAGGGCGAGCAGGGGGCGAAGGAGGCCGGGAAGATGCGGGCGGAAGGCAAGGAATACGTGGTCAAGGATGGGGATGTGATGAATTTTTTGTTTAACGTCTGAAGCACACCTTCAACGAAAGCGACGAAGGCGTGTGCGAACGCTGGAGCGAGACACCGGTCTGGCAATATTTTT
>NZ_JAVERO010000059.1:0-12467 GCF_034007085.1 Castellaniella sp.
GACCCTGCTGGCGCTCGGCCACCAGGGCGAAATCGACCAGCATGATGCCGTTCTTTTTGACGATGCCGATCAGCAGCAGGATGCCGATGATTGCGATGACGCTCAGATCGAAGCCGCTGCCCATCAGAATCAGCAGCGCCCCGACCCCGGCCGACGGCAAGGTGGACAGGATGGTCAAAGGATGAATGGTGCTTTCGTACAGCAGGCCCAGAACGATGTACACGGCCACCAGGGCAGCAGCAATCAGGTAAGGCTGGGTCGCCAGGGATTCCTGGAATACCTTGGCCGTACCCTGGAAAGCCCCCTGGATCGACAGCGGCAGCTCCATGACGGCCTGCGCTGCGCGAATGGCATCCACTGCCTGCCCCAGCGAATATCCCGCCGCCAGATTGAACGAGATCGTCACTGCCGGAAACTGGCCCTGATGATTGATGGACAGATAACCCGGCCTGGACAGATCCACCCGCACCAGGCTGGACAGCGGCACCTGTTCGCCGGTCAGCGGCGACTGGATGTACAAGCGCGAAAATACGGCGGGATCCGACTGCAGTTCCGGGGTGATTTCCAGGATCACCTGATAGCTGTTGATCTGGGTGGAATATTGCGCCACCTGGCGCTGCCCCAGGGCACTGTACAGGGTGCTGTCGATCATGGCCGGTGTGATGCCGAACATGGCGGCGCGGGCGCGATCGATCGTGACCACCGCCGTATTGGCGCTGTTCTGCTGGTCTGTCGCCAGATCGGCCAGTTGTGGCAAGCTGCGGAAACGTTCCAGCAGACGCGGTGCCCAGGTATTGAGTTCTTCCAGGCTGGCACTGGTCAGGGTGTACTGGTACTGGGTGCGCGACAGGCGCCCACCCACATTGATGTCCTGCCCCGCCTGCATGAACAGGCGCACCCCGGGGACCGGCTCCAACTGCGGCCGCAGCCGGCGGATGACTTCATCGGCGCTGGCCTTGCGTCCGGCTTCGCGCGGCTTCAGATTGATGAAAAAACGCCCGGTGTTGAAGGTCGGCGCATTGCTGCTCATGCCAAAAGAGGCCACATCGGGGTCCTGGCGCAGCACGTCGGCCAGGGCCAGCATGCGCTGGTTCATGGCATCGAATGAACTGTCCTGCGAAGATTCCGCCAGGCCGAAAATCGCCCCCGTATCCTGCTGTGGGAAAAATCCTTTCGGAATCACGACAAACAAGAACGCCGAGGCCGCCACCGTTACCAGGAAAAAGCACAGCGTGGCGAACTGGTGATCCAGCACAACGTCCAGCCCCCGCCGGTAGGCGGCCTGCAACCGCTGGAAGCCGCGCTCGAACGCCCGCTGGAGGCGCCCGCCCGGGTTCTGCCCCGGGTTGCTCAGATAGCGCGAACACAGCATGGGGGTCAGGGTGAGCGTCACCAGCATGGAGATCATCACGGTCATGACGACCGTCACGGCGAATTCCCGGAACAGCCGACCCACCATGCCGCTCATCAGCAACAGAGGGATGAACACTGCCATCAGCGACACCGAGATCGACACGATGGTAAAGCCGATCTCGCGGGCCCCCTTCAGGGCGGCTTGCATGGGCGGCGCGCCCTCTTCCAGATGGCGCCAGATATTTTCCAGCATGACCACGGCATCGTCGATCACGAACCCCACGGAAATCGTCAATGCCATCAGCGACAGATTGTCCAGGCTGTAGCCCGCCACGTACATCAGGGCAAAGGTGCCCATCAACGACAGCGGTACCGTGGCGCCGGCGATCAGCGTGCCCGTCACATTGCGCAGGAACACGAAAATCACCAGCACCACCAGCGCGATCGACAGCAGCAGCGTGAACTCGACCTCGCGGACCGAAGCGCGGATATTCTGTGTCCGGTCCATCAGGGTGCTGACCTGGATGCTGGCCGGCATGGATGCCATCAGGCGCGGCAATTCAGCGCGGATGCGCTCGACCGTCTCGATCACATTGGCCCCGGGCTGCTTGGTGATCCCCATCACCAGGGAACGGCCATTGCGCGCTACATCGCCCGGGCCCGCCCCCTGGCCGGCGAATGCCCAGGCGGCCTGTTTTGCGTCTTCCGGCCCCGCCACGGCCTGGCCGATGTCGCGCACCCGCACCGGTGCGCCATTGCGCCAGGCGACGATCACGTCATTCCAGGGCGCCACATCCAGCACTTGATCGTTGGCGTAGATGGTATAGCTCTGGTGGCGGCCATCGATCACCCCCTTGGGCTGGTTGACCGTGGTGGTGGCAATCACGCCCCGGATCGACTCCAGGTCCAGGCCCAGCGCAGCAATTTTCTGGGGATCGACCTGGATGCGAATGGCCGGCTTCTGCTGGCCGAAGATATTCACCTGGCCCACGCCTTCGATGCGCGACAACTGCTGGGCCAGGATGTTATCGGCGAAATCGTTGACCTCGGTGACCGGCAGCACATCGGACTGCACCGACAGGATCAGGATGGAAAAGTCCGCCGGATTGATCTTGCGAAAAGTCGGCGGACTGGACAGATTCGAGGGCAACTGGCGCGAAGCCGCATTGATGGCGCTTTGCACGTCCAGGGCCGCGCCATCGATATTGCGATCCAGTGCAAACTGCAGCGTAATGCGCGAGACGCCCAGCGCATTCTCGGAACTCATCTGCACCAGGCCGGAAATGGTGGAAAATTCCCGCTCCAGCGGCTGGGCCACGCTGGTGGCCATGGTCTCCGGGTTGCCCCCGGGCAGCCTGGCCGTGACCTGAATGGTCGGGAAATCGACCTGGGGCAATGGCGCCACCGGCAGCAGCGGAAACACTGCCAAACCCAACAGGAACAGGGCCATGGCCAGCAAAGCCGTGCCGATGGGCCGCCGGATGAACGGTTCAGAAACGTTCACAGGGCATTCCCCGGCTCAGCGGTCGGAAAGCTCGCATCCGCAGGCGTCGGGCCTGTCGCATCAGTCATTGCCTCGGCAACCTGTACGCCGGGCCGCAGCTTGTAATGGCCATCGACCACGACGCGCTGACCCGCAGACAAGCCTTGGGTCACGATGGCCAGGCCATCCTGCATCACGGCCGTCCGCACTGCCTGCATGCGCACGTGATCGTCCGGTCCGACCACATAGGCGTACAGGCCATCGGCACCACGCTGCACAGCGGATTCCGGCACCACCAGAGCGCCCGCCTGCTGGCCCAGGATCAGGCGCACATCCACTGTCTGCCCAGGCCAAAGGGCCAGGGTGGGATTGTCCAACCGGGCCTTCAGGCGCAAAGTACCGCTGGCAGTGTCGATCCGATTGTCCATCAGGACCAGCGTGCCCAGCCCCAACCGTTCAGGCCGGCCCCGATCATAGACCTCGACCGCCAGTCCCGGACCGGACGCATGCATGGCCGCCTGAACGGCGGCAAATGCCGTATCCGGCACGGTAAAGCTGACGGCAATCGGATCGACCTGATTGATCAGCACCAGCCCGGCAGCATCCGTCGCGCGGACCAGATTGCCCGGGTCCACCTGCCGCGCCCCGGTACGCCCCGTCAAAGGGGCCGTGATGCGGGTGTAATCCAACTGGACGCGCGCGGCCTGGATCTGGGCCTCATCCGCTTGAACAGCGGCTTGCAGCACGGCCACCTGAGCACGCTGGGTGTCCAGCGTCTTGCGGTCGATGGCGCCATGGCGGGCCAGTTCGACATAGCGCGCCAGATCCTGGCGGGCGTTGTCCAGTTGCGCCTGATCCCGCGCCCGCTGCGCAACCGCCTGGGCCAACTGCGCCTGCTGAGTGCGATCATCGAGCCTGGCGATGAGCTGTCCCTGGCGCACGATCTCGCCTTCTCGGAAGCCAAGCGATTCGAGTTGACCGTCGATACGCGCGCGCACCGTGACACTGGCCCAGGCCTGAACCGCACCCAGCCCCTGAAGGCGGATAGGCATGTCGCGCACCGCCACAAGCGCCGTGCGCACCAGGACAGGGGCGACTTCGGTGTTGCCCGCAGCCGCAGGCGCCGGGCGGTTCGACCACCATCCCCAGGCCCCCAGGACCAGCAACGCCACCAGCCCCCACCAAAGACCAGAACGGCGCACAGAGGAAATCGCCATGAGTCCTCGAAACGGGATGATCAACGGGAAAGCACCCCACCGCGCCATGGCGCAGGCAAAGCGCACGGCCATGCGGCCACCTGTGGGCGAGTATACGTGGAAAAGGCGTCCCCACGCGGTGCGCGGCTTGCGCCTGCTTGCTGCCCCTCAAGGGGATGCTGCTACATCCGTTGACCGCATAAAACGAAGCCCCGGGACTTTCGTCCCGGGGCTGCTGGCATGGCCGGCTGGAAAACCCGCCGGCCATGCCTACGCCGATCAGACAGCGATCAGGCAGAGCGGCGCGAACGCGAACTGGCCTTGGTGGCCTTGCCGACATCGGCCGCAGCCTTCAGCGTGGCATTGGTCGCGGCAGCGAAATTCGATTCCGCCGCGCTGGCGGCCTGGCGGGCAGCCTTGGTGGCAGATTCATAGGCATTGGTCGCAGTGGCCAGCGAGGACTTCAGCAGCGCCACGGCACCTTCGGATCCGGTCGGGGCATTGCGGGCAAACTGTTCGACCGCATCAGACACCTGTTTCTGCCCTTGGGCCAGCTGGGCTTCGGCCAGCTTGCTCAGGTCACCCTGGATTTCGGCCAGGATTTCGTAGACGTCCTTGCCATAGGCCACCGCCTGTTCCGGGCGCACCAGCGTGGAGGTAAAGGCCAGCAGTTCCTGGGCGTCTTTCAGTTCGGTGGCTTCCTGGGATTTCTGGGCCACGTCTTCCAGAGCAGCCTTGGTCGCCTTCAGGTTCAGATCGACCAGTTTTTCGAAACCGCTGAAAAACGTGCCCTGGACGGCCAGCAGGTTGTCGATGACGGCCTTTTGAGAGGCCAGCAGGGATTGTTGATTCGCGCTCATGATGACTCCTTGTCAAATGTAGAAGGCTTCCTCAGAGGCACAATGCCCGGCACCTTCTCGATCACAGCGGTTTTGCTGCAACGCACAATTGAAATTTTATAAGATCCGCCAAGAATGTCAATCAATTTTGTTGCGTCGCAACAAAATGGTTGCCAGGCGTATCAAAACAACCAGCGCAGCGCGGAAATCCCTGTCCCGCCGCCCGGTATTCAGTGTTGCGCCTCGTAGCCCAGTGCCTCGGAAATACGCGCGCTGGTGCTCATCAACAGCGGAATCCAATCGTCGCGCATGCGTTCTGCAGGGGCCGACAGGGACAGGCCGGCCAGCAGTGCTCCCGAATCGTCATGGATGCCTGCCGCGATGCAGCGCACCCCGAGTTCGAGTTCTTCGTTGTCGCGCGAATAGCCGTGCCGGCGCACCAGCGCGAGTTCGCGTTCCAGCTGATCGACCTCGGTGATGCTGTTGCGCGTAGTGCCGGCCAGCCCCGTGCGCATGGCGTAGCTGCGCACACTGCGGGCATCCCACATGGACAGGAACAGCTTGCCGGTCGAAGTCAGGTGCAGGGGTGCCCGGCCGCCGATGGCCCGCACGACCTGCATGCCGGATCGTTCGCTCCAGGCGCGTTCGACGTAGACGATCTCGTCCCCCTGGATGAGCGACAGGTTGACGGTCTGGCCTGTCTGGCGATGCAGTTCACGCATCGGCCCGATGGCGGCCGCGCGCACGTCCAGGCGGCCCTTGACGAGCGAGCCGAGTTCCAGCAGACGCATGCCCAGCCGATACAGGCCGCTGTCCACCCGTTCGACGTAACGGCCCACGGCCAGATCGGCCAGGATCCGGTGCGTGGTCGAAGCATGCAGGCCGGTGGCGGCCGACAGATCCTTCAGCGTGACAGGATCACGCTGCCCAGCCAGGACATCCAGGATGCGCATGGCCCGATCCAGAACCTGGATCGTCACTGCGCCGTGGTCTCCGGCGACCGAGGCAAGCGCCGGAGCACCGTGTGAAGACATAGAAGACGAGGGAGAAGAACGTGCCATGGGTTCGCTTTGTTGCATTGCGCCATTTTTCCATACTATGAAAAAACACACCGTATGGCAAGTGTTTCCTGGCAACTGGCCAAAGCCCCGCCCGGCCCGCGCGGAATCCGGTCAGGCGGGAGGCTCAAGCCGACCGCCCAGCGCCAGCACCTCGGACCGCAGCCAGGCCAGCGCCTCGGCAGCGGCCTCTGGGGCGCCCTTGACTCCCAGTTCAATGTGGGGGTGCCCCCCCGAATCGCCGACGTTGGGCAGGCTGAAGGCGCGGATGCCTGCCCAGCGCTGCTCCAGCCATTCCAGCGCCGGGGTGACGCGGGATTCAGGCAGGCCGAACACCAGGAAGGAATGCTCTACCCGTGCTTCGAGATGATGCCACCTGGCATAGCGCGTATCCAGCGTCCAGCTCATCATGGCATGCGCCATCACGGGAAAGCCCGGCATGAAGCTGTGATCGTGGATGAAGAATCCAGGGATCCGGTTGTAGCTGTTCGGAATGATTTCCGCCCCGGTGGGAAAAACCCCCATCTGCAGGCGCTGCTGGTTTTCCGGGGTGGACATGTCGGCACTGCCCTGGCCCTTGGCCGCCATGTCCGCGCAGCGTTGGCCAATCAGGCGGGCGGCTTCGGGATGCAGCGCCAGCGGCACTCCCAGGGCGCGTGCGGCGGCCTGGCGCGTGCGGTCGTCGGGCGTGGCGCCGATGCCCCCGCAGCAGAAAACGATATCGGGCGTCGCGAAGCTGCGGCGCAGGCATTCAACAATATCATCCTCGTCGTCGGAGATGAATTCTGCCGCATGCAATCGCAAGCCACGTTCCTGCAGCAATTCAATCAGCTTGGAAAAATGCTTGTCCTGGCGACGCCCCGACAGGATTTCGTCGCCAATGGCGATCAGCCGCACACGCGGCGGCGACTGGGAAATCGGGCAAGCGGCGGCCTCGCTCGCGGTGGACTGGACTGCGGACGGATCGGCGGCGTGAACAGGGGCGGATGGCATCATCGGATTTCCAGATCAAAGGTCCATGACAGTTTCGGCCCGCAGGCGGCGGATCGCCTCCAGGCAGAAATGAGCGTACACCAGCGCCGAGAATACCGGCATCACCAGCCAGAACAAGGGAATCAAGTTGACGACCGCCAGGCAGGCCGCAATCAGCCAGAGCTGGCGATTGTGGCGCCGCCACAGCAGCCGCCGTTCGGCCGGGCTGGCGTGTTCGATCATGGCATCCACTCGCAGCATCCGGTTCAGCGCGAAAGCCCACCAGAACACCGGCAGCAGCAGCGCCATCGGCGGAATCAGCCACAACGGCATGGTCACCAGCCACCCCAGGCAGAACAGCACCCCGACCCAGGCCGCATTCCAGATGCCCAGCGCCGTTGCATGGCGCCCCTGGCGGCCCAGCCCCACGTAGTCGCGGCGTTCCAGATGGTGCAAGACGATGGGCATGACGAACACGGCGGCAATCGCCAGGCCCAGGATGCCCGCCATGGGCAGCAGCAGACCCGCCGCCATCAACGGCACCAGCCACAGTTTCAGGGAAAACAGGCCAATGGCGATCAGCCAGCCGTCAACGGTATTGAACAAGCCCCAGGATGAAGCCTCCTGGTCCAGCCAGCCGGTCAGGGGTTGCCAGAAGAACCACAGCAGCAGCACGGCACCCAGGCAGGCGATCACAAAGGGCAGGAACAGGGCCGCCAGCATGCGTGGATGCAACTGGCTGGCGGCGGCCCGCCGAAACGCCTGCCCGACCAGCGCCAGGCCATGAGAGGAACGGGAATCGCGCAAGGCGAGGGCTTGATGCGTCATACAGAGAAATGTCCTTGTGAACCCATACAATCCATCTTATTCAAAGAACGGGATGTCTGTCTGCATGAAATTGTTCGATCCGCACATCGATCCCCAGGCCCTGCGCGCCCGGCTGGCCTCGGACACAGGCCGCCGCGTGGCCTGCTACTGCGCCGCCTGGTGCCGCACCTGCGACGCCTGGCGCCCCCTGCTGGAAGCGCTGGCCGACGAATACCCCGACTGGACTTTTCTCTGGGTGGATGTCGAGTACAGCCCGGACTGGCTGGGCGATGAGGATATCGAGAACTTTCCCACGATCCTGGTGCAGGATCGACAGGGCACGCGCTACTGGGGCGCGCTGCAGCCGCGCATCGAGCAATTGCGGCGGCTGATCGATGGCGCCGCTGAGCTGCCGGCGCTGTCGGTCGGCCCAGGCAGCCTGGACAGCCTGGCAGATTAAGAAGATTTACCGCCCAGCAAGACACCCACGGACCGACGCGCCGGCACCACGGCGGGGCGCGGTTCGGCATCCGGGCGCGGCGCAGCGGCGGACGGTTCGTAGGGTCGGGTGAAAAAATCATCCAGCGGTGCCTCAGGGACAGCCCGGGCAGGTGTCCCACGATGCCCGACGGGGCGGCGGCGAGCCATGCTGCGCGGCAGTTCGAGTTCGCCGCGAGGGATGCGGGTCTTGATGAGTTTTTCGATGTCCTGCAGGTAGCGTTCTTCGTCAGGAGAGAACAGCGCAATGGCCTCGCCCGAGGCCCCTGCCCGACCGGTGCGGCCGATGCGGTGGACGTAGTCTTCGGCGTTGCGCGGCAGATCATAGTTGATCACACAGGGCACCCCGGCAACGTCCAGGCCGCGCGCGGCCACGTCGGTGGCCACCAGGACTTCCAGGGTGCCAGCCTTGAAGGCGTCCAGCGCCTTCATGCGTTCGACCTGGGTCTTGTTGCCGTGGATGGATTCCGCGCGCACGCCGTCCTGTTCCAGCTGGCGGGCCAGGCGGCTGCAACCGATCTTGGTGTTGGAAAACACGATGACCTGGTTGAGCTGGCGCGATTTGACCAGATGCACCACGGCCCGGCGCTTGGCCTCGCCTTCCAGGGGATAAGCGATCTGGGTCACGGTATCGGCCGTGGCATTGGGCCGCGCGACCTCGACTTCGACGGGGGTGCGCAGAAACGTGCGGCCCAGCTTGCGGATTTCGGGGCTGAAGGTCGCGGAAAACAGCAGGCCCTGCCGGCCCGGCGGCAGCAACCGCATGATGCGGTCCAGGTCCGGCAGAAAGCCCATGTCCAGCATGCGGTCGGCCTCGTCCAATACCAGGATGCCAACCTGCCCAAGGTTGACGTTGCGCTGCTCGACGTGATCGAGCAGGCGGCCCGGCGTGGCGATCAGGATTTCGCAACCCTGGCGCAGCAAGTCGCGCTGGGGGCGGATGTCCACCCCACCGAACACCACGGCCGTGCGCAAGGGCACGAAACGGCTGTACTGGGCGACATTGGCATGGACCTGATCGGCCAGTTCGCGCGTCGGCGTCAGGATCAGGGCGCGCACCGGATGCCGCGCAGGCGACGCGCTGCTGTTGGCAAACGGCATCAGCCGGTGCAGGATCGGCAGCGAAAAGGCAGCCGTCTTGCCCGTACCCGTCTGCGCGGCGCCCATGACGTCGCGGCCGGCCATGGCTATGGGGATGGCCTTGGCCTGGATTGGCGTGGCGGACACATAGCCGGTAGCCTCGATGGCCTGCATGATGCCGGGATGCAGGCCGAACTGGGCGAACGGAACGGGCGCCTCGGGGGCGGAAGAATCTTGGGGAGTGGAGTCGGTCATTCGTCGGTTTGGGGGCGCAGGCGCCCGGAAATCCGGCCCCACGCGTTCATGAACTCCCTATTTTAGCGTGCATCGCCGCAAGCCGGGCAATTGGTACAATGTCACCCTGACAAATTCCGGGAGACGGCAATGTCCATGTCTGATCGAGATGGGGTGATCTGGTACGACGGCAAACTGGTGCCATGGCGCGAGGCGACCACGCACGTGCTGACGCATTCCCTGCATTATGGGCTGTCCGTCTTCGAAGGCGTCCGCGCCTACCGCACCGATCACGGCACGGCCATTTTCCGCCTGGAAGACCACACCAAACGCCTGTTCAATTCGGCGCACATCTACCAGATGAAGATCCCCTTCTCGCGCGAGGCGATCTCCGAAGCCCAGATCGAGGTCGTGCGCCGCAACGAACTGGAATCCTGCTACATCCGGCCGCTGGTGTTCTATGGCTCCGAAAAAATGGGCGTCTCGCCCAGGGGGGCCTCGGTGCATGTCGCCATTGCCGCCTGGGCCTGGGGCGCGTACCTGGGCGAAGAAGCCCTCAAACAAGGCATCCGCGTCAAAATTTCCTCCTATGCGCGGCAGCACGTCAACGTCACCATGCCGCGCGCCAAGATCGCCAGCACCTATGCCAATTCCATCCTCGCCAACGCCGAGGCCCTGGACCATGGCTACGACGAGGCCATCCTGCTCGACACCCAGGGTTTCGTGGCCGAAGGCTCCGGCGAAAACCTGTTCATCGTGCGCGACGGCGTGATCTACGAACCCGACATCGCCTGCGCCCTGACCGGCATCACCCGGGCCTCCATCCACCAGATCGCCGCCGATCTGGGCCTGAAGGTAGAATCGCGCCGCCTGACCCGCGACGACCTGTACATCGCCGACGAGGCCTTCTTCACGGGCACCGCAGCCGAAGTCACTCCGATCCGGGAAATCGATGGCCGCCAGATCGGCGCCGGGGAACGCGGCCCCATCACCGCCCAGCTCCAGAAAGCCTTTTTCGATGCGGTCTCCGGCAAGACCCCGAAATACCATCACTGGCTCTCCAAGGTCTGACCCCATTTCAAACACTCATCCCGGACGCTTCACCCGTCCGGCCCTTTCCAGGAAACACCATGAGCAGCGTGCCCGAAACCGCCCACACCCAAGACATTGTTGAAGTCGGCGCCGAAGACCTGCCGGTCTATTGCCCCGGCCCCAAGGCGCCCCTGTGGTGCCAGCATCCGCGCATCTACATCGAGGTCGTCAAGAGCCAGGTCGCCCGCTGCCAGTACTGCGGCACGCGCTACGCCCTGCGCGAGGACGCAAAGGTGCACGGCCACTGAACCGTCTTCCATGTTCGCCACGCCCGAAGAAGCGGAATACGCCTTCTACGAAGCCATGCGCCAGGGCGATGCTGCGCTGATGATGCGCGTCTGGAGCGACGACGAGGACGCGGTCTGCATCCACCCAGGCGGCCTGCGGATCCTGGGCCCCCGGGCCATCCGGGCATCCTGGGAACGGGTCTTCGCCAACGGCCCGGTCAACGCCTCACCGTCTCAGGTCAAGGCTGTCACGGGGGTGATGAGCGCAGTCCACCTGCTGATCGAACGGATCCGGGTGAACACTCCACGTGGCAAGGATACCCTGCATTTCTACGCCACCAATCTCTACCAGAAAGGCCCGGAAGGCTGGCGGATGATCGTGCACCACGCATCGCCCGCCCCCCGCGAGGCCGAAATGCTCGATCGCCCCGACCCTGCCCGAACCCTGCACTGAGCCCGACTGAATGACCGCGCGCATCGACACCAGCCCATGCCCCGTCCCGGCCTGGCTGCCAGGCGGCCATGCCCAGACTCTCTACGGGGCTTTTTGCGCCCAGCATCCTGCCCTGCATTTCGTGCGCGAACGGGTGGATACGCCGGATGGTGATTTCATCGACCTGGACTGGTGCGCGCCGCACCTGAATCCCAATCAGCATTCCAACGGCCAGGCCTCGCCGCATCTGTCCAGCCTGGTGGGCACGGCAGCACGGCGATGGGCCGAGGACGCCGACTGGGCCGGGCTGACGGCTGATGGCCCCGTCCTGGTGCTGTTCCACGGCCTCGAAGGCAGCAGCCTGAGTCCCTACATGCAGGCCATCGCCCACGATTTCCGCGCTGCGGGCTGGATCGTGGCAGCAGCGCATTTTCGCGGCTGCTCCGGGGTGCCCAACCGCATGGCGCGGGCCTACTATAGCGGCGATTCCGCCGAAATCGACTTCATCATCGGCCATGTCCGCGCACGCCTGCCCCGCGCCGCACTGCATGCCGCCGGCATCTCGCTGGGCGGCAATGCCCTGCTGAAACTGCTGGGCGAATCCAGCGGGACACCTCACGGGCTGAAGGCTGCGGCCGCCGTGTCCGCCCCGATGGATCTGAGCGCCTGTGGCCGGCGACTGTCGGATACGCTCTGGGGCAGGCAGCTGTATTCCCGGCATTTCCTGCGCAGCATCCGCCGCAAGATCTTCGACAAGGCCCGGGAATTTCCCGGCTCGGTGGACGTCTCGCGCACCCAGAACATGCGCAGCCTGCGCGAATTCGACGATTTGTACACCGCGCCCATGCACGGCTATCTCAATGCGCTGGACTACTGGACCCGCGCCGCCAGCCTGCCCTTGCTGCCCTCGATTCACACACCGACTCTGGTGCTCAATGCCCGCAACGATCCTTTCGTGCCCGAAGCCTCGCTGCCGGGGTCCCGGGATGCTTCCGGCGATGTGCTGCTGCACCAGCCGGCCCAAGGAGGACACGCAGGCTTCGTGACAGGCGTGTTCCCGGGCAATCTGCGCTGGCTGCCTGCGAGACTGCTGCGTTTTTTCAGCAACGGCCACTGACCCAGCAGGTCCGCGCAGCGTGTGCCGCCCCTGGACACCCCTATTTCTTGAAAGGCGCCAACAAGGCACGCTGGTTGT
>NZ_JAVERO010000060.1:0-12085 GCF_034007085.1 Castellaniella sp.
ATCCTGACGACGACCTGCTGTTCATGAACCCCGACCAGGATGATGCGATCCGCCAGGGCCGGTGCGTCCATACGGCCTATCTGACGGCTGGCGACCGAGGCCAGGGGCTGGACTATGCCCTGGCGCGTGAGCGAGGCATACAGGCCGCCTACGCCACCATGGCCGGCACACCCGATGCCTGGGACACGGACGGCCTGAAAGTCGGTTCGCACACCCTGATTCGCCACCGCCTGCATGCCAAGCCCGGAATCCAGCTCATCATGCTGCGCCTGCCCGACCCCTGGCTGGGCGCCGGCTGGGGCAGCCTGACGCCCCTGAGCCGGGTAGAATCCGTGCCCCACGCCCGCGTGCGATCCTATGCCCCCTATCCGGACATCTATACGCGCAGCGAACTGATCCAGCTGCTGGCCGACCTGATCCGACAGGAGCACCCCCAGGACATCCGCCTGATGGACCCCACGATCACCATCCCCTACCGATCGCTGTGCTGGCGCTGCGCCGGACACGACCACCCCGACCACATCGCCGGCGCCCGCTTGGTCGTGGCCGCCATGGCACTCGTTCCGGGCACGTATTCCCACACCGCCTACCTGAACTATCCCAGCCAGGCATTGCAGGCCAACCTGGATGCGGCCCAGACAGCCCGCAAAACGGCGATCTACCTGCGCTACGCGAAAAACGATCCCTTGACCTGCCCGCCCGGTATCGACTGCTCGGTGCCCAGAGGCCCAGAGGCCGCCTGGGTCGAGCGGCAATACTACGTCAGGATCGCGGCCCCGCCGCTGCGGACCGGCCTTGCTCAGGCTCGATCCGGCCCCTGATCCAGGATCCGTTCGTCGCACGCATCGAGCGTGCCCGATGCGCGCGCACGCTCGATCAGATCGGGTCGGCGCGCTGCTGTCAGCATCAGGGATTGCGCTCGCCGCCAGGCTGCGATGCGGGCGTGGTGGCCGGACAGCAGCGGTTCGGGCACGGCATTGCCGCGCCAGATCTCGGGCCGTGTGTAGTGAGGACTGTCCAGCAAGCCATCCAGGGCGGGATTGAAGGAATCCTGCGCTGCCGATTCCGCATCGTTCAGCACCCCGGGCAACAGACGCACCACACTATCCATCAGAACCATGGCGCCCAGTTCCCCCCCCGACAGCACGAAATCCCCCAGCGACACCTCCTCGTCCACACAACAGTCGATGAAGCGCTGATCGATGCCTTCGTAGCGGCCACAGATCAGGATGGCGCCCGTGCCCGCCGCCCAGCGCCGGGCACGCGCCTGGTCATGCGTCCGTCCGGCAGGCGAAAGCAGCACGACCGGCGCTCGCGCATCCCGGGTGTCGACCCCGGCCTGCAAGCGGGCTGCGCGAGCGGCCTCGACGGCCTGTGTCAGGGGTTCAGCCAGCATCACCATGCCCGGCCCACCACCATAGGGGCGGTCATCCACCGTGCGGTGGACATCCGTCGTGTAATCGCGCGGGTTCCAGCATTCCAGCGCCCAGATCCCCCGGGCGTGTGCGCGGCCGCTGACGCCCTGATCACGCACAGCGGAAAACATGTCGGGAAACAGCGTAATCAGATCGAAGCGCATGCCGGACTCAGAAATCTGCCGGCCAATCGCTGTCGATGCGGCGGGCCTGGAGATCCACGGACTGGACGTGCGCCGCCACGAAAGGCACCAGCGCATGGCGCGGCCGGCCCCGCGCGTCGGTCAATGGCTGGAAGACGCCATCGGCATCCGGCGCACCCAGCATCACCTGCAAAATGGCATGGGCGCCATTGTCCAGCACCTGATCCACACGGCCAAGCAGCCGGGGCCCATCGTCCCCCAGGCCATGAACATCGCAACCGATCAGATCGACCCAATAATATTCGTCTTCGGCTGCTGCCGGGAATGATGCCCGGGACACCCAGACCGTATGGCCCCGCAGCGTTTCGGCCATATTGCGATCGCTGATCCCATCGGCCTGGACTGCCAGGAATTGCCCCCCCTGGCGCCGGCAGGCGCGGATTTTCAGGGCGCGGGGACGCGCCAAGGCGCCCGATCCCAACATGGGATCGGGCGCCTTGAACCACCAGACCGATGCGCCTGCCAAGGCATCCGCCTGAGGCGAATGCGGCAGGATTTTCAGCCAGCCACGCACTCCATGGGCGTTGACCACGCGACCGACCTCGACCAGGTCATTGGGCGGCACAGCATCCAGAAATGCAGAATCGGCCATCATCGCCGACACGGCAGATCGCAATCAAGCAGCGGATGCGACCTTGGCGGAATATTCCTTGACCAAACGGGCAACCGTATCGGACAGCTGAGCCCCTTGGCCCACCCAATGCTGGACGCGATCCAGGGCCAGGCGCAGATTTTCCTGGCCTTCACCGGCCACGGGATTGTAGAAACCCACGCGTTCGATGAAACGGCCATCGCGGCGATCACGCGAATCGGCAGCAACGACATTGTAGAAGGGACGCTTCTTCGAGCCGCCGCGGGCCAGACGAATCACAACCATTGATAATCCTTTGAAAATGCTGTGAAAAACGCAAAATTTTAGCATCAGAAAGGCCGTATCCGCAATCGTTGCAGACAAGAACACCCCGGATACCGTAGAAAAAACACCTCAGCGGCGCTGCACGTAATGCACCTGGACGGCATCGTCACGCATGTGCTGGGCCAGCAGGACATTGCCGGTCTGCTGGCAGAATGCCTGAAAATCCCGATCCGCATGCGGATCGGTGGTCAGTACCGCCAGCACCTGGCCACTGTCCAGCCGGGCGAGCGCCTTTTTAGTGCGCAGGATCGGCAGGGGGCAGTTCAGCCCCCGGGCATCGATTTCCTCGTCCGCGCGCGGCGTATCCCCCGTCATGTTCATCAATCCCCCGGCGCTACGCTGCTGTTTCGAGCCGCTCGGTCACCCAGGCCCGCACGCCAGCCAGAGCACCATCCAGGGCGCCGACGTCGGACCCGCCCCCCATGGCCATGTCTGGACGGCCGCCGCCCTTGCCACCCACCTGGGCGGCCACGGCACCCACCAGATCGCCCGCCTTGACGCGCGCCGTCAGGGATGGATCGACGCCAGCCACCAGGCTGATCTTGTCATCGGATGCGGCAGCCAGCAGGATCACCGCCCCCGGCAGCCTGGATTTCAGCTGATCGACCATGCCGCGCAACGCCTTGGGATCTGCGCCCGCCAGCCGCGCCACCAGCAGTTTCACACCAGCGACATCCACCGCCTGATCAAGCAGGTCGGAGCCTGCAGCCGCAGCCAGCTTGTCCTGCAAGCGCGCGAGTTCACGTTCGATCTGGCGCGTCTGCTGCTGCAAGGCATGGATGCGATCAGGCACCTCGGCCGGCTGGGTCTTGAGCAACCCTGCCGCCTGGTCCAGCGTGCTCCGGGTCTGCCGGACCCAGGCCAGGGCGTTGCGCCCGGTAATGGCCTCGACCCGGCGGATGCCGGCCGCCACACCCCCTTCGGACACGATCTTGAACAGACCGATGTCCCCCGTGCGCGCCACGTGAGTGCCCCCGCACAGTTCACGCGAAAAGCCGATGTCCAGCACCCGCACCACGTCGCCGTATTTTTCGCCGAACAGGGCCATGGCCCCGCCCGCCACGGCCTCGTCATAGGCCATGTGCCGTGCCTGCACCGCCTGATTGGCCAGGATCTCATCGTTGACGATGGTTTCTACCTGCGCGATCTGGTCGGCAGTCAGCGGTGCATCATGGGCAAAATCGAATCGGGTCTTGTCCGGATCGACCAGAGAACCACGCTGCTGCACGTGGTCGCCCAGCACCTGGCGCAACGCCTTGTGCATCAAATGGGTCGCCGAGTGATTGCGCATCGTGTCGGCGCGGCGGCCAGCATCGACCTGCGCCCGCACGGTGTCACCCACAGCCAGCGCCCCTTGATCCAGAACGCCATGATGGCCAAACACATCGGCCTGGATCTTCTGGGTGTCAGCCACCCGGAACTGCGCCGACGTGCCGGCCAGCACGCCGGTATCGCCCACTTGCCCCCCGGATTCGGCGTAGAACGGTGTTGCGTCCAGCACCACCACGGCTTGCTGCCCCTGAGCAATCGACGGCACCGCAACACCGTCCACATACAGGGCCGTGACGGTGGCCTGGCCTTCCAGGTGGTCGTAGCCGTCGAAACGCGTCGCCACGCCGTCATAGCTGAGATCAGCCGCAGCCTTGAACTTGCCGGCGGCGCGCGCCTGTTCGCGCTGATGCGCCATCGCCTGTTCAAAGCCGTCCAGATCGACGGCAATGGCACGTTCACGGCAAATGTCAGCCGTCAGGTCAACCGGGAACCCATACGTATCGTAGAGGGTGAACAGGGTCTGGCCGTCCAGCGCCTGACCCGCCGGCAAGGCGGCCAGGGCGGATTCCAGGATGCGCATGCCGTTTTCCAGGGTCTCGCCGAAGCGTTCTTCTTCCTGGCGCAGGACTTGCTCGACCCGGGCCTGCTGGGCAGCCAGTTCGGGGTAGGCATCGCCCATCTGCCCGACCAGATCGGCGACCAGCCGATGAAAGAACAGGCCTTTCTGACCCAGTTTGTGCCCATGCCGCAAGGCACGCCGGATGATGCGGCGCAACACATAGCCACGCCCCTCGTTGCCGGGAATCACACCATCGACCACCAGGAAACCACAGGCACGGATATGATCGGCGATGACCTTCAGGGAATTGTCGGCCAGATCCGCACAGCCGGTTTCACGCGCCGCTGCGCGGATCAGGTTCTGGAACAGGTCGATTTCGTAATTGGAATGGACGTGCTGCAGCACGGCGGCAATGCGCTCCAGCCCCATGCCGGTATCGACGCAGGGCTTGGGCAGTGGATGCATCACGCCCTGGGCGTCACGCTCGAACTGCATGAACACCAGATTCCAGATTTCGATATAACGATCGCCGTCTTCTTCGGGCGAACCCGGAGGACCGCCCCAGATGTCCGGGCCGTGGTCATAGAAGATTTCGGAACACGGACCACACGGCCCGGTATCGGCCATCTGCCAGAAATTGTCCGAGGCGTAGCGCGCGCCCTTGTTGTCGCCGATGCGAATGATGCGTTCGCGCGGCACCCCGATGTCCTGCGCCCAGATGTCATAGGCCTCGTCGTCTTCCTGGTAGACGGTCACCCACAGCTTTTCCTTGGGCAGGCCATAGATTTCGGTCAGCAGCGTCCAGGCGTATGTGATGGCATCGCGCTTGAAATAATCACCAAAGCTGAAATTGCCCAGCATCTCGAAAAACGTGTGGTGGCGGGCGGTATAGCCCACGTTTTCCAGGTCATTGTGCTTGCCCCCGGCGCGCACGCAGCGCTGCGCGGTGGTTGCCCGCAGATAGGGCCGGGTATCCTTGCCGGTGAAAACGTCCTTGAACTGGACCATGCCCGCGTTGGTGAACAGCAACGTCGGATCATTGCCCGGCACCAGCGGCGAGGAAGGGACGATCTGATGTCCCTTGGACTCGAAAAAGGACAGGAATTTCTGACGGATCTCGGAGGTTTTCATTCGTGTGACCGCTGGGGGAAACTAGCCGGCCATTATATGCGTTTGATGTCACGAACGGCGCAAGCGCCCGCAGCGGACCCGGAAGCCTCCGAACCAGCGCTCGCATCGCATGCCTTTGCGGATTCGGGCGTTCTGCCGCATGGCTTGCCCATCTCACCGCTTGCAAGCGGTTCGGATTCGTCAGGCACGAAACACCCTGCGGGGGCGAATCCGCGCCCGGACGCATCTACATTGCCTCGATGGCCGGATAGAACTCTCGGTTTTCGCGCAGCATCCGGTCGTGCACCTGCTTGAGCACCGTATTGGCCTCGGCGCGAAAACCCTCGGGGTTGCGCGTAAGCATCGTGGCATTGGCCCAGCGCCGGGAAAAATTGATGAACCCGTTGGCGATGCCTTTCATGTCGCCCTGATAGGTCGCGCCCATGCGCGCCATGCGTTCATTGCCGCTGTGCTCCAGCGAGGGATACAGGATGCGGTCTTCGATCGCCAGATGCTGGATCACGACACGCGCCAGCATGTTCAATGCATGAGCGATATCCACCGCATGATCGGCAATCCCCTGATGGGACAAACGACGCAACTGATTGATACCGCTGAGAATTTCGACGTGCTGATGCTTGAAGCGATCGATGTTCATGATGAGATTCCCTCGCCATTGGGATTCGGCAGTCTGTGCCGCATAAGATATATATTAAATGAATCTTATTGCCACCTCAAGCACACTGCGTGCGTCTCGTGCGCCGCCTACAGCAGATTTTCGTAGTCGTCGATATCGGCGTCGAGTTCCCAGGAATGGCTGGACATCCAGGCCCGGATCCGTGCCACGGCCTGGGAACGCAGCTGGGACACCCGGCCTTCGGACACACCGAGGACGACCGCGATTTCCTTCTGGTTCAGGTCCTGTTCGAATTGCAGGGACAGCAGCAGCTGCTCGCGTTCCGGCAGGTTGCAGATCGCCTCGATCAGCGCCGCGCGCAGGCCTTCACGCGTCAGCCAGTCCAGGGGATTGCCATCGCGTGCGCCTGCCACGGCATCCAGCGCGCCTTCGCCGTCCTGATCGCCCCGGTGTTGCGCCAGGTCTTCGTACATGAGCACCTGAACGCCGCGTGCCTCTTCGAGCAATGTCTGGTAATCAGACAGGCTCAGGCCCATTTCTTCGGCAATTTCAGCCTCGGTGGCCGGACGCAGCAGGCGATGGCGCAACGCCTGGATGGCGTCTTCAATGCTGCGCGCCTTGGTCCGCACGCTGCGCGGCAGCCAATCCTGGCTGCGTAGTTCGTCCAGCATGGCACCACGGATGCGGGTAATGGCATAGGTTTCGAACTGCGCGTCGGCCTGCTGCTGGTAGCGCCGCACCGCATCCAGCAGCCCCATCATGCCGGCCTGCATCAGGTCATCGAGTTCGACACTGGCCGGCAGCTTGCCGATCAGCGCCAGGGCCTGCCGGCGCACGAGCGGCGCATGACGGGCGATCAACTGGTCCTCGGAAAGAGGCATCGCACAATCCGTGAAACACATCATAAAATGCAAGTATGCACCAGGAACGCCCGGGACGTTCCTAAAAGAAACACGCCTTTCCACTGGGAATTTCCCGCACGCGCGCCTCTGCGCCGGGGTCTGATCCTGCGCCTGGGCGGCGGCCCTAAAGTTTCGCCGAACAGCGCCGTTATGCCAGACTGAGGATCCAGGACCCGCCCCCCAGGAGACACGCCCCGGGCACGTCCTGCCCAGAATCCGCCCATCCGGACAGGAGCACGCATGATTCATTCCATTGGAAACCAACTGGCAACTTCAAGCCTGGGTCTGGCAGCTCCCGTATCCGAGCGAGCACCGGCTCAACCCGACCCGGTCGCCCAGGTCACCCCGACCGATGGCGCACAATCCGGCCGTTTCGACAAATCGACGGATTCGCGCGAACTCGGCCTGCGACAGCCCATCGAACCGCCCAAGTCCTCGCTGGAAAAAGCCCTCGAGTCCGTCAACGACAGCCTCAAGGCCTGGTCCACTGGCATGCGCTTCGAAATGGATGAAGACGCCCAGCGCCTGGTCGTCTCGATCATCGACAGCGCAACCGGCGACGTCCTGCGCACCATTCCATCCGAGGCCGTCCTGCGCGTCGCCAAAATGATCGTCCAGCTCCAGGGCTCTGGGGTGGACACCCAGGCCTGATCGACAAACTGACACAGGATCTCGCCCCTTACCCCTCTTTTGCCACTGCCCGACCAGGGCATAATGGCTGAACGGAGAATCACACCATGGCATCAGTCTCTTCTCTCGGCCTATCCGGCCTGCCCTTGACGGAACTGCTCAGCAAGCTGAAAACCAACGAAAGCCAGATCCTGAACACGATCCAGGACCGGCAAAAAGCGGCCGAGGCCAAGCTCTCCGCCTACAGCAAGCTGAAAGCCTCCGTCGAGGCGCTCCAGAAAGCGGCCCAGGATGTCGGCAAGGCCGAATCCTTTGGCGCCGTGGCGGTGAAATCCGGCTCGGATGCCATTTCCGCGACGGCCGACAGTTCGGCCATCCCTGGCCAGTACGCCATCCAGGTTGACAAGCTCGCCTCGGCCCAGACCCTGGTCTACGCCGGGCGCGCCGACCGGACTACCGACATCGGCAGCGGCGGCACCCTGAAAATCACCATCGACGGCACGGAAAAAGCCATCGACCTGAACGGCAAGGGCACGTCCCTGAACGATCTGGTGACCGCCATCAACGCCGATCCCGACATCGGGGTCAATGCCACCATCGTCAACGATGGCACGCCCGGCAGCCAGTACCGCCTGCTGCTCACCAGCCGCGAAACCGGCACGCAACATGCCGTCACCAACATCACGGTCGACGGCAATGCCGATCTGGATGCCTTCCTGGGCTACGCCGGCGGCGGCTCGACTGCGGGCGTCACGGTCCAGGATGCCTCCAATGCCGAATTCACCATCAACGGCATCTCGGTCACCAGCCAGAGCAACACGGTCGAAAACGTGATCGACGGCGTCAAGCTCACCCTGAACCAGACCACGACCAGCGCCACCAGCCTGTCCCTGACCCGGGACGACAGCGTAGCCAAGACGGCCATCGAGGACTTCGTCAAGGCCTACAACAGCCTGCTGAACACCGTCGGGACGCTGACGAAATACACGGTCGGCGCCGACAACCCGTCCAGCCCCCTGACTGGCGATTCACTGGCCCGTTCGGTGCAGACCCGCATGCGCGATGCGATCTCCGGCGCGTTTGACGCCACCGACAGCACCACGCTATCGAAGATCGGCATCACTACCGACCCCAAGACCGGCGAACTCAAGATCGATGACGCCAAGCTCAGCAAGGCGCTGTCCGAAAACCTCGATGGCGTGAAATCCCTGTTCACCAGCGGCACCGGCATCGGCAGTCGCGTCGACACCACAGCCGAAACCTTCACCCGCAGCGGCGGCCTGTTCAGCACCGCCACCGACGGCCTGAACAAGACCATCACCGACATCAAAAAACAGTACGAGGCCACCTCCGAGCGCATCGATCAGCGCATGGAAACCTACCGCGCCCAGTTCACCCAGCTGGATGCCATGGTCAGCCAGATGAACTCTCTGAGCAGCTATCTGTCGCAACAGCTCAGCGCGCTCAACAGCAGCAAGGGCGGCAAATAACCCACCATGACCTACGCGCCTCGTTCCCGTTCTGCCCGCGCTACCGGTTCCTACACCAACATCGGGCTCGAAACCGAAGTGCTCGGAGCTTCTCCCGAGCGCTTGATTTCGCTGTTGTTCCGGGGCGCGCTCAAGGCCATTTCCCAGGCGCGCCACCACCTGCAGAACGGCAATATCGCAGAACGCGGCAAGGCCCTGTCCAAGGCCATCGACATCGTCGATTCGGGCCTGAAAGCCGGTGTGGACACCGAACGCGGCGGCGAGGTCGCCCGCCTGCTGATCGCATCCTACGAACTCATCATCCGCGACCTGATGCAGGCCAATCTGCACAGCGACGAAGACAAGCTCAATACAGCCGAAAAAATGCTGATCGATCTGGCTGGTGCCTGGCACACGGCCGTCGACCCCCAGTTCAGCGATCCTCCCCCCAGCCACTGACCGGAACCCACCCTTGAGCACGCCGCACTCCTCCATCCTGGAGTACTACCAGGAAATCGCCGACCTGTCCGGCCAGATGCTGATCAAGGCCGAAGCCCAGAAATGGGATGATCTGGTGGCGCTCGGCACCCGCTACCAGGCTGCGGTCGAGCGCCTGAAGGCGCTCGACCCGCTGGGCGACGAACAGAAAACCGCCCGGCGCGAACTGCTCACCCAGATCCTGGACAATGACGCCAGGATCCGCCAGCTGATCTCTCCCGAACTCGAACGCCTCAGTCATCTGCTGGGCACATTCAAGCGGCAACGTACGGTCCTGCAAGCCTACTACAGTACGGTGCGCCCGCACTAGGCGCCCAGGAACCCCACGGCCATGAGCATCGGTGCCCCTTCCAACCTCGGCACGCTGCTGATCCAGCGCCTGGACGCCGTGCTGGGCACCACATTGGGCCAGCAGGCCAACATCGCCTCCGGCGCAGGCCCCCAGGCCGTCCCCCAACCGGCCAACCCCGAAAACCCCAGCGCACTGCAGAATCCAACCCAGCGCCATCCCCGGGAAGCCGTCGACCAAGCCAGCCAGCAAGGGCGCCAACAAGCCGCTGTCGGCAAGGCCGTGCGGGACATGCGATTGGACAATCTGTTGGGCCGAAGCACGACTTTTCACGGCTCCACCCAGTCCGCCCCGACCACGCTGGGCTACGCCGCCCGTATCATCCTTGCCCTGCTGAACCAGTTTCCCCACGACGGCCAGGCGGTGCGCGGACGAGCACCACTGCTGCCCAATGCCGGCAACACGCCACCCGGCGGCCACATGGCTGGACCGCCAGGCAGCGCAAGCACGCCCACGTCCGCTGCACCGCTCCCCACCCAGGCGGGCGCTCTTTCCCCATCGTGGGCCCAACTGGCCACTTCACTGGGACAACCTGGCGCCCTGGCGGCCCGGTTTGCCCAGGCCCTGTCGCAATCCATACAGACCAGCGGCCTGTTCTACGAATCCCACCTCGCACAACTGGCCTCGGGCAAGACCACGCTGCAGGCACTGCGACAGGAACCACAAAGCCGCATTCCGCCCCAGCCAGCCCCTGGCTCACTCCTTCAGACTCCCCACCCGGCCACCCCCACATCCGCCTCTCCCGCCGCAGCGAGCAGTGGCGCAGCACCAGAGGCCACCTCGGCCCACACGGCGGCCGGACAGACACAGCCCCAGGCCACCACTGTCCCGGGCATCGATCCACAGCTTCAACTGTTGGTCCGCCAGCAACTCGAAGTCCTGGCCAATCAGGCCTTCATCTGGCAAGGCGAAGCCTGGCCAGGGGCCGACATGCACTGGGAAGTCCGCCGTCGGCCGCAAGACGACACCGAGGACCGGGATTTCCAGGAAGACCACTGGTCCACGCGCCTGAACCTGCACCTGCCGACCCTGGGAGACGTGCAGGCGCGCCTGAGCCTGTCCGGTGACCAGCTGGTCATGCGGCTGACGGCCCCGCAATCCGCCGATCGGCTGGGGCAGGCCATCGAGCCACTGCGCGCACGACTGCTGGCTCAGGGATTGCGAGCCAGCCAGCTGTCCGTCCAGACCCATGACGACGTTCCAGCTGCCCCCGAGCCGAATGACCGGGAAAATGAAACCACCGCACCCTGATCCCCACCGTCCCAGCGCCGTCGCAGTCTCGTATGACCCGGCGGATTCCGCGCCCCGGGTCGTGGCCAAGGGCTACGGCACCCTGGCCGATACCATCGTGCGAACCGCGCGAGAGCACGGCCTGTACGTGCATGAATCCCCGGAACTGGTCGGCTTGCTGATGCAGGTGGACCTGGATGCGCACATCCCCCCCAGGCTGTACGTGGCCATCGCGGAACTGCTGGCCTGGCTGTACGCCCTGGATACCGAAGGCGGCGTCGTGCGGCGCCCTGCCGAAGGGGAAGCCCCGGCCACTCCAAAAGCACCTGGCGGATAGTTATCGTTATCGTTTTCGACGGGCAAGGCCGAAACCATCGAGCCCGCCACTGCCAAGACCGATCCGGACGCGCCCCTCAGACCGCCATATTGGCGATTTCCTTGTAGGCGTCCACCAGACGATTGCGGACCTGCACCGACGCCTGGAACGCCAGGCCGGCCTTTTGCAGATCGATCATCACATTGCTCAGGGAAATATCCGGATCGCCCATTTCGAAGGCTTTCGCCTGGGCGTTGGCGGCGTTCTGCGCATGGGACACCCGATTCAGGGAACGGGCCAATTCGGCTGCGAAGCCACCGCTTTCGGAAGCTGCGACCGGTTGCGCCGACAGGCCCTGGGATTCGCGCGCTACGGCACGCATCTGGGCAAGCAGGTTTTCAACGCTGGCGAGGGCCTGGGAAGTGATCATGGCGAACGGCTCGAATGAAAGGCAGAACAGGCAGCCGACAATGACACGGCATGCCGACGATGTACTATACGGCCTGCCTCTGGCCGGCAAGCCTCACAATAGCGGGGATAAGGGTGGGCACTTCTGCGGTTTGCGGGACACGCCCAAAC
>NZ_JAVERO010000061.1:0-11941 GCF_034007085.1 Castellaniella sp.
GGTCCATCGGCATCCAGTAGTCATTGCGGGCATCGACCATGGCCTGGTCGTTGCCGGGCGAGGTGTAGCGCATGAAATACCAGGACGAATCGATGAATGTGTCCATGGTGTCGGTTTCGCGCCGCGCCGGCTTGCCGCAGGACGGGCATTGGCAGGCAAGAAAGCCCTCGTGCTTGGCCAGCGGGTTGCCGGATCCGTCGGGGACCAGGTCTTCGGGCAGTACCACGGGCAGGTCTTTTTCGGGGACCGGCACCGGACCGCAATCGGCGCAGTGGATGATGGGGATCGGAGTGCCCCAGTAGCGCTGGCGGGAAATCCCCCAGTCGCGCAGGCGCCAGGTGGTGCGCAGTTCGCCCAGGCCCTGGGATTGCAGGTCTGCCGCGACGGCCTGGATGGCCTCGGCGGTGGTGAGGCCGTCGTATTGGCCGGAATGGATCGTGCGGCCGATCTGCTTGTCGCTGTACCAGTCCTGCCAGGCGTCTGTGGAATAGGTCTTGCCTTCGGCAGCGATGACCTGGCGGATGGGCAGGCCGTATTTTTGCGCAAAGGCGAAGTCGCGCTCGTCGTGGGCAGGCACGCCCATGACGGCGCCATCGCCGTAGCTCATGAGCACGTAGTTGCCGACCCAGACGGGGACCGGATCGCCCGTGAGCGGGTGGATGACGGACAGGCCGGTGGGCAGGCCCTCTTTTTCGCGCGTGGCCAGTTCGGCCTCGGTCGTGCCGCCCTGGCGGCAGGCTTCGATGAAGGCGGCCAGTTCGGCGTTGCTGCGCGCCGCATGCGTGGCCAGCGGGTGTTCTGGCGCCACGGCGCAGAAGGTCACCCCCATGATGGTGTCGGCGCGTGTCGTGAAGACGTGCATCAGGCCATCCTGGATCAAGGCGCCATTCGCGTCACGGATGTCGTGACGGAAGGCAAAACGCACGCCTTCGCTTTTGCCGATCCAGTTTTCCTGCATCAGGCGCACGCGTTCCGGCCAGCCGGGCAGGCCGTCTTCCAGGGTGTCGAGCAGTTCGTCCGCGTAGTCGGTGATGCGCAGATAGTAGCCGGGGATTTCGCGCTTTTCGACCGGTGCGCCGGAACGCCAGCCACGGCCATCGATGACTTGTTCGTTGGCCAGCACGGTCTGGTCGACCGGGTCCCAGTTGACGATCTGGGTCTTGCGGTAGGCAATGCCCTTTTCAAGCATTTTCAGGAACAGCCACTGGTTCCACTTGTAGTAGGACGGGTCGCAGGCGCACATTTCGCGCGACCAGTCGATCGCCAGTCCCATCGCCTGCATCTGTTTTTTCATGTAGGCGATGTTGTCGTAGGTCCATTTGGCCGGGGGGACGCCGGATTTCATGGCAGCGTTTTCGGCCGGCATGCCGAAGGCGTCCCAGCCCATGGGCATGAGCACGTTGTAGCCGCGCATGCGCAGCTGGCGGGCCATCATGTCGTTGATGGTGTAGTTGCGCACATGACCCATGTGGAGCTTGCCGCTGGGGTAGGGCAGCATCGAGCAGGCGTAGAACTTGGGCTTGGGCGAGCCGTCCGGCTGGGTGGCGTGTTCGGTGACGCGATAGACGTCACCCGCACGCCAGTGGGACTGGGCTTCGGTTTCGACCTGGTTCGGGATATAGCGTTCCTGCATGGATCTGTCTGTCAAGAGGGAATGAAAAGGGCCAGCCCGACATTATAGAGGGTCGTGCGGCATGGAGCCCGCGTCCTGGCGCATCCAAACGAAAATCCCCGCACGAAGGCGGGGATTTTCGTTGAAACCGGTGAGACGGTCCGGGAAGAGGCGACCCCGGATTATTTCAGTTTGGTTTCCTTGTATTCGACGTGCTTGCGCGCGACCGGATCAAATTTCTTGATCAGCATTTTTTCCGGCATGTTGCGCTTGTTTTTTGTGGTCGTGTAGAAATGACCCGTGCCGGCGGTCGATTCGAGCTTGATTTTTTCGCGGATGCCTTTAGCCATGGTGTGCTCCTATGCGCGGCCGATCAGGCCAGTTCGCCACGGGCACGCAGGTCGGCCAGGACGGCATCGATGCCGTTCTTGTCGATGGTGCGCAGGGCCTTGGTGGATACGCGCAGGCGCACCCAGCGGTTTTCGGATTCGACCCAGAACCGGCGCGATTGCAGGTTGGGCAGGAAACGACGCTTGGTTTTGTTGTTGGCGTGCGAGACGTTGTTGCCCACCATCGGGCCTTTGCCGGTTACTTGGCATACGCGTGCCATGGTCTCACCTCTGTATGTATATCGGGAAAGCCTTGCATTCTATATCGAAATGCTTAGATAAATCAAGCAGCTTGTCTGGCTGGCCCCATGGCCATGCGGCCTGAAAACCACGACAGGGTCGCGCAGGTGGCCAGCGTAGCTGTCAGGGGCAGAGGGGTGCCGGTATGCCAGGTGCTGACGGCGAAACCGGCCAGCGCGCCACAGAGCATCTGCAGTGCGCCCATCAGGGCCGAGGCCACCCCCAGGCGCGGGCCCTGCTCGGACAGGGCCAAGGCGGCGGCATTGGGGCCGACGAAGCCCTGGCTGGCCATGAAACCCATCAGGCACAGCATCAGCAGCGGCAGGTTGATCCAGCCCAGCAGCGTCAGTGCCAGGGCGGCCAGCGTCATCAACACCAGTGTGCCCTGGGCGCGGTGCAGCAAGCGGATGGGAGGATGGCGATTCAGCAGGCGGGCGCCGATCTGCGAAGCCAGGATCAGCGCGGCCGCGTTCAGGCCGAACAGCAGGCCGAACCAGCGCGGATCAACGCCATAGATCGTGATGAAAACCTGGGGCGAGCCCGCGATGTAGGCGAACATGCCGCCCGATCCGAAGCCGCCGGCCAGGGTATAGCCCATGAAGCGGCGGTGGGTCAGCAGCAGGCGGAAATGGGCGGTGATGGCGCCAACGGCCAGCGGCGAGCGCCGTGCGGGGTCCAGGGATTCGCGCATTCGCAGCGCCACGGCCAGCCACAGGGCGATGCCGATCAGGCCCATCAGGTAGAACACGGTGCGCCAGGATCCCAGTGTTACGGCCTGACCACCCAGCAGAGGGGCCAGGATGGGCATCACGCCCATCACCAGCATCAGCAGGGACATGGCCTGGGCGGCTTCGCGGGTGTCGAGGTGATCGCGGATCACGGCGCGGGGGATCACCATGCCGGCCGCACCGCCGAAGGCCTGGACCACGCGCCACAGGATCAGGTGGTCGATGTCCTGGCTCAGCGCGCAGGCGACAGAGGCGATCGAGAACAGTGTCAGGCCGAGCAGTAGCGGTGGCTTGCGGCCGTAGCGGTCAGCCAGCGGGCCATAGGCCAGCTGGGCCAGGGCCAGGCCCAGCAGATAGCTGGCCAGGGTGCGTTCGACCAGGCTCGGATGGACCTGCAGGTCCAGCGCCATGGCGCCGAAGGCAGGCAGGTACATGTCGATGGCCAGGGGGCCGAGCGCGGCGAGCGCACCCATCAGGATCAGCCAGGGCGGCATCGGCGGCGAGCAGGATCGGGAGTCCATGGTCTGTGGATGGGCAGGAAAGCGCCGGGGTGCTTGAAGCTGTGCAGATGGGCGCTCTACTATAGCAAGGTCTTGTACATGATTGACGGAGGCCTGAGTTGACTGCGATCGCATCCATCATCGAGAGCAAGCTGGGCGCATTGCCCATGCCCGTATCCATGGAACTGCCCGATGGGCAGAAAATCGGCGCCACGGATGCCGCCATCCGCCTGCGGGTGCGCGATGCGACCGTGCTGACGCATTTCGTGGCGGGCGAGGTCGGCGTTCTGGGCGAAGACTATGTCGAAGGCAAGTTCGAATTCGACGGTTCCATGCAGGATCTGATGCGGCTGGCTGCCAGCATTCTGCCAGGGTCGCCCGTGGACCTGGCGCGTTCGGGCTGGCTGACCAGCCTGGTCAGGCGGTTGGTGTCGGTCTGGCGCCATTCGATCGAACGGGATGCGCGACAGATCGAGTTCCACTACGATCTGTCCGATGATTTCTATGCCCTGTGGCTGGATCCGCGCCGGGTCTATTCCTGTGCCTACTATCGCGAACCGGATTTCACCCTGGCCCAGGCCCAGGAGGCCAAGCTCGATCACATCTGCCGCAAGCTGGCCCTGAAACCCGGTGAACGGTTCCTGGACGTCGGTGGCGGCTGGGGCGGCCTGATGCTGTGGGCGGCAGAACACTATGATGTCGATGTCACCGGCATCACGCTGTCGAACAATCAGCATGCCTACGTCAATCGCCTGATCCAGGAAAAAGGCCTGTCCGGGCGTGTGCGCATGGAACGGCTGGATTACCGCCAGCTTGACGAATCCCGGCCTTACGACAAGATCGCCTCGGTCGGCATGTTCGAGCACGTGGGGCGGGCGCAGCTGACCCGCTATTTCTCCAAGCTGCGCCGGCTGGTGCGCCCCGGCGGCCTGATCCTGAACCATGGCATCACGGCGGGCGGGCTGGACAACAGCGAACTCGGCGCCGGAATGGGGGATTTCATCGAGAAATTCATCTTTCCCGGCGGGGAACTGTCCCATATCCACTACGTGCAGCAGACGCTGGCCGAAGCCGGCCTGGAAGCGCTGGATGTCGAAAATCTGCGGCCGCACTATGCGCGCACGCTGTGGGCCTGGAGCAATACCCTGGAATCCCGCCTGGACGAGGCGCGTGCCATCCTGAATACGCCCCAGGGCGAGCGGTCCTTGCGGGCCTATCGCATGTACCTGGCAGGGTGTGCGATGGGTTTCGAGCATGGCTGGATCGCCCTGCATCAGATCATTGCCCAGCCGCAGCCGACGGGGCGTGCCGACGAACTGGACTACCCGCAAGGGCAGGCCTATCCCTGGCGGCGGGATTACATCTACCGGGATCGCTGAGCCATTCCGCAGTCGGCCAGGCCGCCGTGCGGCGGCCTGGTGGCGAGTCCGTTTTCTGTCGCCACCGCTGGCGATTTCCATGAACGGGCTTTATTTTCTTGTATCTTGCATGTAAAATAGACCTTCTTTTGTCGTTTTACTGTCAATTCTGGCGGCGCCATATCGTTCATGGCCCTGCCTGTCCAAGGCGCTTTGCGCCAGCAGTGCTGGTATGTATTGGCGGCCTGCGGCCGTCTTCCGCACACCCTCCCTCAAGCTATGGCGTCGGTCACTCAGTGTGTCTCTGGCGTCTCCGTAACCCAAAGGAGGCATCATGTCTATTTCCGCTTCTGTTGCTTCGTCGCCCGCTGCGACGCGTTTCCCCCGTTCATCCCGTAGGGTGCTGGGCCTGGCCCTGTCGGCTGCGCTGGCTGGCCTGGCGCTGGCCCCGTCCGTGTCCCAGGCGGCTGCCGCGCCGCAATGTGAACTCGACCGTTCCGTGCGTTTCGGCGGCATGAACTGGGAATCCAACCTGGTTCTGGTCGAGGTCGAGCGGTTCATCGCCAAGCACGGCTATGGCTGTGATTCCGAGGTCCTGCCGACGGAAACCTTGCCGGCGCTGGCGGCGCTCGAACGGGGCGATCTGGACATCAACAGCGAGATCTGGCTGAACAGCATCCTGGAACCCTGGACCAAGGCCGAGGCCTCCGGCCGCGTCAAGCGCATTGGCGACATCTACATGGGCGGCGAAGCCTGGTTCATTCCCAAGTACACGGCCGAACGCCTGCCCGAATTGAAAAAGGCTGCCGATCTGCCGAAATTCAAGGATGCGTTCAAGGACCCGGAAGAACCATCCAAGGGGCGTTTCTACGGCTGTCCGGCCGGCTGGGGCTGCGAGGTCGTCAGCACCAATCTGTTCAGGTCCCTGGGCCTGGGCGATACGTTCACCTTGTTCTCCCCCGGCACGGGCGCGACCCAGAAGGCCGCGCTGACCGCGGCGTATCAGCGCAAGGAGAACGTCGTGTTCTACTACTGGTATCCAACCCCGCTGGTGGGCTCCATGGATCTGGTCAAGCTGGAATTGCCCCCGTATGACGTTGCCAAGCAGCAATGCCTGACCGACCCGAACTGCGAAAATCCCCAGGCGTCCGATTACCCTGAAAACCCGGTGTTCACGGCGGTCACCACCCAGTTCACCCAGGATGCGCCAAAGCTGACCGCGTTCCTGTCCAAGGTCAAGGTGCCTCTGGACATCATGAACCAGACCATGGCCTACATGGAAAAGAACGAGGCCGAGCCCCAGCCGACGGCCATGTGGTTCCTGAAGAACCAGCAGGCCATCTGGACTGAATGGTTGCCTGCCGATGTGACGGAGCGTGTCAAGGCTGCCCTGTAAGGAGGCCTGCATGTTTCCTGAATTGATTTCTGCCCGGGACCTGCAGCGGCCCATCGACGACTTCGTCAATGGGCTGGTGATGCAGTATTCCGACCTGTTGCGGGCGTTGACCCAGCCTCTGCTGGATCTGCTGATCTGGTCCGACAATCTGCTGCGGCATTCGCCGTGGTGGATGATCGTGGCCATCATCATGGGCCTGGCCTGGCTGGGCAGCCGGGCCTGGCGCTTCAGCCTGGCCATGGGCGCGCTGCTGTGCCTGGTGGGCGCCATCGGCCTCTGGGAGGCCGCCATGCAGACGCTGTCCCTGATGATCGTGGCCGTGGCGTTTTCGGTGATCATCGGCATTCCCGTGGGGATTGCCATGGCCAGCTTCCGCTGGGTACGCGCCATGATGCTGCCGATCCTGGACGTCATGCAGACCATGCCCAGTTTCGTCTACCTGATTCCGGTGGTCATGCTGTTCAACCTGGGCAAGCTGGCGGCGCTGTTTGCCACCGTGATCTACGCCGTGCCGCCGGTCATCCGGCTGACCGACCTGGGCATCCGCCTGGTGGATGCCGAAGTCCTGGAAGCCTCGCGTGCCTTTGGTGCCAGCCGCAGCCGGCAGCTTTTTGGCGTGCAGCTGCCGTTGGCGCTGCCCAACATCATGGCGGGCATCAACCAGACCACCATGATGGCGCTGGCCATGGTGGTGATCGCCTCCATGATCGGCGTGCGCGGCCTGGGCTACGAAGTCCTGCAGGGCATCAATCGGCTGCAGGTCGGCCGGGGTCTGCTGGCTGGCCTGGGCATCGTCATCCTGGCCATTATCTTCGACCGCATCACCCAGCGTTTTGGCCGCCGCTGGCAGATCAGGGAGCGCTGACATGAGCAAGATCGAAGTCCACAATATCTACAAGATCTTCGGTCCGCGCCCGGACCGCTGGCTGGCTGCCGCCCGCGAAGGCCTGTCCAAGGAGGCCCTGCTGGAACGCAGCGGCCATACCCTGGGCCTGCGCGACATCAGTCTGTCCATCCAGGAAGGCCACATCCACGTGATCATGGGCCTGTCGGGATCCGGCAAATCGACCCTGATCCGGCATTTCAACCGGCTGATCGAGCCCAGTGCCGGGCAGATCCTGGTTGACGGGGTGGATGTGCTCAGCCTGAAGCCACGTGAACTGGAACAGTTCCGCCAGCGCAAGATGAGTATGGTGTTCCAGCGTTTTGGCCTGCTGCCGCACCGGACGGTCCTGGACAATGCCGCCTACGGCCTGGCCGTGCAGGGCGTGCGCCGGGCCGAGCGCGAAGAGCGCGCCATGCATTGGCTGGAACAGGTCGGCCTGTCCGGTTTCGAGGCTCAGTATCCCCATCAATTGTCCGGCGGGATGCAGCAGCGTGTGGGTCTGGCGCGGGCGTTGGCCACGGATGCCGAGATCCTGCTGATGGATGAAGCCTTTTCTGCGCTGGACCCGCTCATCCGCCATGAAATGCAGGACCAGTTGCTGGCGCTGCAGGCCAGGCTGAACAAGACCATTGTCTTCATCACGCACGATCTGGACGAAGCCCTGCGGCTGGGCAACCGGATCGCCATCCTGAAGGACGGCGAACTGATCCAGGAAGGCACGCCCGAGGACATCCTGCTGTCGCCGGCCAATGATTACATCGAATCTTTTCTGCAGGACGTGAATCGGGGCAAGGTGCTCAATGCCTCGCATGCCTGCAATGAGCGTCCGCTGAAACTGACCATGCGCACGCATCCTGCGCATGCACTGGAGCGCCTGGCGACCCGGGGCTATGACTATGCCGCTGTGCTGGACGGCAAACGACTGACGGGAGTGCTGATGCGGGCCGATGCGCAGCGTGCCGTTCACGATGGCGCGCGCGATATTTCCCGCTATCTCAGTGACATGGCATCCGTGCCGGCCTCGGCCGGGCTGGGTGAGGTGCTGGCACGGCTGCTGCGCACGCCTGAACCCCTGGCCGTCACGGGGGAGCAGGGGGAATTCATTGGCGTGCTGTCGCGCAGCAAGGTCGTGGAACTGGTGACGCCTGCCCCGGCGGGGGCCGGTGAACCGGAACCGGAATCCGAGCCATCGGGGCGCGCGGCCTGAGCGGCCTGTCTGTACAGGCCAGTTGCCCCCGCGCAGATCAGTGGTCGCGTACCGATCGGCGCAGGACGTGCCCGTACCAGGCAAACAGCAGCAGGGCCGACAACGACAGTCCGAGCATGGCCATGATCCACATCGTGGCGGCACCGACCGGGGCGCCCGGCATCAATCGATGAACTGCCGGAGCCAGCGCGCCTGCCGCCGGACCATAGCCCAGCCACCAGCCGCCGACCAGGCCCAGTCCGGTCAGTGCAGCGACCTGCAGGATCAGGGGCACCAAAGCGATCTTGTAGGCTCTCAGGATGTAGGCGCCAATGCAATGCATGGCGTCCCAGAAATGGAACCAGGGGGCGATCTGCAACAGCGTCAGAGCGATGGCGGCGACCTGGATTTCGTCCGTGTAAGCGCGCACGATAGCGTGCCGGCCCAAGACCAGAACCCCGCCGGTCAGCAGTGCGCCCAGGGCGACCAGTGCGATCCCGCTCAGTCCCGTGCGCCGGGCCCGGGCCGGGTCGTGCGCGCCGACGGCCTGCGCGGTGAGCGAGGCAGTGGCCAGGCTCAGGGACATCGGCAGCATATAGGCCAGCGCGATCAGGTTGGCCAGGATCTGCTGGGCACCGCTGACGTACAGGCCATCACGGGCGATCAGCAGCGCCATGAAACTGAAGGCGCAGACTTCGATCAGGTAGGATCCGCCCATGGGCAGGCCCAGGCGCAGGAGTTCCTTTTGGTCGGACCAGCGTGGGCGCGCCAGCCGTGGGGCCAGGGCGCGAAAGGCCTGCCGGTGGCGGATCATCCATAGCCCGGCTGCCAGCATCATCCAGTCCACCACCAGGGTGGAGATGCCCGCGCCGATGGCGCCCATCGCAGGCAGGCCCAGGCCGCCGAAAATGAACCAGACGTTGAACAGCAGTTTGAAGATCACGCTGCCGAGGTTGATTGCCATGACTTCACGGGTCTGGGAGATGGCCGTCGAGGTGGCGTAGATCGTGCGAAACAGCAAGGCCGACGGCAGGGCCAGGGCCAGGGCGATCAGGTAGCCTGCGACTCGCCGGCGCACGTCAGGCTCGACATCGCCGGACAGGCTGAGCCAGGCATCGGGAAACAGCAGGCAGGCACCGCCCAGGACGGACAGGCCCAGGGCCAGCCAGACGCCCTGGCCCCAGGCCCGGCCGGCCTCGTGCAGGCGTCCGGCGCCGAAATGCTGGGCGATGATCGGGATCAGGGCATGCACCACGCCCATCAGGCCGACAAAGACCGTGACGTAAACCGAGGCGCCCAGCGACATTGCCTGAAGGTCGGCAGCGCTGGCGTGTCCGACCATGGCGGTGTCCAGAACGGCAAAGATGATCCCGGCCCAGGAACTGACCAGGATTGGCCAGGCCTGTTGCAGAATGGTGCGCCAGGGGGCAGCAGGCCGGCCGGTGTGCGAGGCATCGGTCATGGAATGCGTGAAATGGTCGGACGGGATGTCAGGGTTGCAGGCGCAGCAGGCGGAACATTTCGTGGCGGTCGGGGCCGCGGCGGCCTTCCCAGAGCGCGGGATGGTCGGCCAGCCAGGCTTCGCCTGATTCCAGGCTGCGGGGACTGAGCTGTTGCAGCAGCAGGGGGCAGTGGCCATCAAAGCTGAATTCGATGTCATTGAACACCAGGAAGGACGCACGTTGGCCGCTGCCCAGGCCCTGGGTACGGATGCATTCGCCCGGCTGGCGGTTGTGCGCCAGGGCAGCGGCCAGCGACGCCGAGACCTCGCGGTAGCTGCGCACATAATCGAGGGCGGGCATCCACAGGGTGGCCAGCAGCAGCCAGGTCGTGATCAGGCCTCCGGCCGACAGCGCCGTGCCGCGCCAGAGGCCGGCCGGACGGCTGCGCAGGCGCCAGCGCACCAGGGCAATCCAGGCCAGGGTACCCAGAATGGCGAAGGCCGTGGCGGGCCAGGCAATGTGAGGTTCGAAGCCCCGGGTCTGGCGATCGATGTTGGCGGCGATCTGGGCGGGCCAGCCGGCTTGCAGCGCGACCCATCCCAGCCAGACGGTGGCGGACGTCAGCGAAAAACACATCACTGCGAACCAGTCCAGGGTATTGACCACACCGCGCCGCAGGGTCGGCAGGGCGAAGGCTGCCAGGACGGCGCAGGGCACGGCCAGGGTGGCGTATTCGGGTTCGAAGGGGTCGGCGCTGGCCAGCAGCGTCAGCAGCGCCCCGATGACAAAGCCCAGTGGGATGCCAATATGGGGTGCGCTGAACCAGTCGCGCCAGCGCCATAGCGCCAGCAGCGCCAGTGGCCAGGTGGGCCAGAGGAACCAGGGCAGGTCGCGCAGCACGCTGCCCCAGGCACGGGCGCTGGGCCAGTCAAAGGCGTTGCGCGACCAGAGCAGCCAGCTTTCGGTCCAGTACGGACCGAAAGTCCGGGCAGGGATCCACCACAACAGCATCAGCGTGGCGGCGATCAGGGCACTGACGGCCAGCCATTTGCGTTCGGCCGCCAGGGCGCAGCCGGGCAGAAAGGCGATGGGCACGGCCAGGATCAATGGCAGGGCACCCAGCCAGCCGCGTGCCAGGAAGGCCAGGCCCACGGCCAGGCCCAGGGTGATGGCCCCCGATACGGGATGATCCAGCATGCGGGCCACGGCATAGAATGCCAGGGCCTGGCAGGCGATCATGGCCGGAACTTCGGAGGTCTCGTGCATGCGCCAGACGATGCCGACCGTGGCGACGATCAGCAGCAGGGCGGCATCGGCCAGCATGCGGCCATAATCGCGGGGGCTGGGTTCGCCGCCGAATGGCAGGGCCAGCGGCTGGGATTCCGGGCGCCGGCCCAGCAGATAGGTGCCGTACCAGATCGAGCCCGTGAGCAGGGCAAACCACAGCAGGTTGGGGACGCGTGAGGCGATGATGGCCGCATCCAAGGGGTTGAAGAAGATCTCGAACAGGGGACGCAACGCCCAGATGAAGGCGGCGCCGACCCAGGTGGCCAGGGGGCCGTCCTGGGCCTGGGCCAGATGGCCGACCTGGGGCAGCAGCCAGGCCAGATCCTGGCCTGACAGGGCGGTGAACATGGTGGCCAGCCCGGTGACATCGTCTGTTTTCCAGGGGTCGCGATAGAACAGGCCGGCCAGGATGTAAACCAGGCCGATGCACAGCAGGAACGGTCTGGGCAGTTTGGCGGCGGCTGTGGCCGTCAGACGGGCGGGCGTCGATCGCAGATCTTGGGACAGCACCGGGAAAACACCAGAAAAGGGGGGCGGAAGAATGCGCCCATGTTAAATGAAAAAGGCAGCCCGACGGCTGCCTTTCAGAGCGACTGCTGCTGCGAAAAAGGGGACTGACTGGCGAATCCGAGCGGCATGTGAGCCGCGAGGTGGGACAGCAAGCACAGCTTGTGCAGCGTGAGGCCCTTATTTTTTGACGGTGCCGGCCGTCCGGGCAAAGCGGGCGCGGAATTTTTCCACGCGGCCGGTTTCGACGATGCGGGTCTGGGCGCCGGTGTAGAAGGGATGCGATTCCGAAGTCACGTCGCACTTGAAGAGCGGGTAGGTCTTGCCGTCGATCTCGGTCGTTTCGCGGGAATTCAGGGACGAACGCGAGATGAATTTGTGGCCGGTCTGCAGGTCGAGGAACACGACCT
>NZ_JAVERO010000062.1:0-11918 GCF_034007085.1 Castellaniella sp.
CATTCAAGGTGATGTAGTGTTCTTCGGCGCGGCTGACCAGCACGGTAATCTGCAGGCGGTCGGCGTCAGATGCCTGGTGGCGCGTCAGCAGGCCCGAGCCAATGGCGCGGGTCTGACCGAACAGTTCAGTCAGCATGGGGACTTGATTCAGGGCCGTGTCGATCAGATAGTAGCCCTGGGCCTGCGGATCGAAGCTCAGGCCATAGTGCTGTTGCAACAGGGATTTGACCCGCAGCAGCCGGGCGATCAGTTCGACGTGTTGCTGGAAGCTGTCGGCGGGGGCGAGGCTTTTGCGGGCGACCTGTCCCGCCAGCGAGGTCCATCCCTGGAGGACTTCCTGCCAGGCGTCCAGGAGCGCGGGTTCCTGGACATCCTGGCGCAGCGCCGTGTCCAGGGCCTCGAAGGCGCGGTCGGTATTGTCCTGCAGGGTGGCGCGGCGGGCGTCGGCGGCTGCATCACCGTTGAGCGTGATCATGGCCAGGCCCCGATGCTGCTGGGCCAGCTGCAGGGTTTTCATCAGCAGGCGCATGGAGTGCAGGCCGTGCGATTCCAGCTGGGTGGCCCGGATGGTCTTGCCAGATTCGTGGACGTACAGGGTGAAGGGCATGGCGACCAGCACGATGCCAAAGAGCGCCAGCAAGACGAATTTCTGCCAGAGGCGCAGCCGGTTCAGCAGGGCGTCGATAGAGTTCTGTTTCATGGGGGTGTTTCCGGTCGATCTTGCGGCTTGTTGGCGATGGTAAAAAACTTTAAAAACTGTAAATTTTATCGGATGGAGTAGAGTCCCTGTCGAGCCCTAGGAGCTGAAAAAATACTGATCTTTTGATTTGAATCAATACAAATGCGTGCAACCTAGTCATGAAGATGTTCGAAGAGGTGTGGATAGGCCGCATGCTCGATCGCGAAGAAACCTTGCTGCCGATCAAACACAGCAGTCGAGCCAGACCAGACGTGCATCAGCGGGTGGCATCGAGGATGCCGCCGATCGCCGTGCCGATCTTGCGGATTGCCCATTCGGTGCGGGGCGTGAAAACCGAGGCATGGCTCAGGCGCATGCAGTTCCGGTATTTGCCGGCTGCCGAAAAAATATTGCCGTGCGCGATGACGATGCCATGTTCGCGCAACATGGGGCCGAGTGTGTGCGTGTCGAATGATTCCGGCAGTTCGATCCACAGGGTGAAGCCGCCCTGCGGATGGCTGATGCGGGTTTGGTCGGGGAAGTAGCGCCGTACCCATTCGATCATGACGTCGCGCTGGCGCTGGTACTGGCGCCGCATCCGGCGCAGGTGCGCCGGGTAGTGGCCTTGGCGCAGGAATTCGGCGACCGCGATCTGCGGCAGCGGCGCGGTCGGGCCAGAACTGGTGTATTTCATGCGCAGCACTTTGTCGAAATAGCGTCCTGGCGCGATCCAACCGACTCGCAGCCCAGGCGCCAGGGTCTTGGAAAATGAACTGCACAGCAGAACCCGGCCGTCTTCGTCGAGCGCCTTCAGAGCGTGAGGGCGGGGCCAGCCATAGACCAGGTCGCCATAGATGTCGTCCTCGATGATGGGGACGTCGAAGCGCTGCGCCAGACGGATCAGGCCCCGCTTGCGGTCTTCCGGCATGGTGTAGCCGAGCGGGTTGCTGGCATTGGGGATCACCAGGATGGCCTTGACGGGCCAGCGGTCCAGCGCGAGTTCGAGCGCTTCCAGACTGATGCCCTGGATGGGGTCCGAGGGGATCTCGAAGGCCTGCACGCAGGATTCCTTCAGGATCTGCATGGTGCCGTGATAGCTGGGGGACGCGATGGCCACGATGTCGCCTGGCATGCACAAGGCCCGTATCGCGCACGACAGGGCTTCCTGGCAGCCGGTGGTGACGATCAGCGATCCGGGCGCGACCTGATAGCCCGCGTCCACGGCCAGCCGGGAAATGTGTTCGCGCAGGACGGGAACCCCCTGGATGTCGTTGTAGTGCAGGCTGGCGCTGCCGGCGCGGCGGCCTTCCCGGGCGAGCGCCGCCTGCAGAGGCCGCAGGCTGGGGCTTTCGACATCCGGCATGCCCCGGCCCAGCTGGATCGTTTGTCCTTCGCGTTCCAGATCCAGCAGATCCTGAACCTGCCCCCAGTCCGATACATCGATTGGCCGCAGCGTGGGTTTGCCCATGCGAGGCAGTCCGGGCGCGGGGCGGGTTGCTGGCACGTACCAGCCGGAACGGGGCCGTGCCTCGACCAGGCCGGACATTTCCAGCCAGCGGTAGGCCTGCTGGACGGTTGTCAGACTGACGCCGTGTTCGGCACTCAGTGCCCGGACAGAGGGCAGGCGGCTGCCGGCTGCATACAGGCCCTGCTCGATGCGGCTGCCGAGCGTGTCGGCGAGATTCAGATAGCGGCTCATGTCGATGGTGCGTGCGCGGTCAAAGCCTTGGGGCGCTTGGCAATCATGGCGCACTGTATAGGTGGTTTGAGTTTGAAAAAAGATACAGATCCAAGGTTTTTTGGCAATTCAGGCAGTTCATTATCGGATGTGTATTGAAAAAAATCGTTGGAGCTGTGTATTCAATACACCAGATCGATCCGCGAAGATCATGTCGATGGCCCATGGGGGCCAATCCCGACCAAGAACGGAACATGATGCCTTCGATCGATCTGCTGCTTGCCTTTTCGCTGTTCGCGCTGATTTCCTCCATCACGCCCGGCCCGAACAACACCATGCTGCTGGCTTCCGGGGCGGCCTTCGGGTTTCGCCGCACAGTGCCGCACATGCTGGGCGTGACCGGTGGTTTTTTTCTGATGGTGCTGGCCATCGGCCTGGGATTCGGGGCCTTGTTCAAGGCGCTTCCCAGTCTGTATGACTGGTTGCGGTTCCTGGGGGCGGCCTATCTGGTCTATCTTGCCTGGCGGATCGCGGGTTCGTCGCCAGCGACCGGTGGCGAGGGGTTGCGCAGCGCCGGCCAGCCACTTGGTTTTTTCGGCGCGGCCGCCTTTCAGTGGGTCAACCCGAAAGCCTGGACCATGGCCGTCGCAGCCGTCAGCATCTACATGCCGCAGCAGGGGTACCTGATGGGTGCGCTGGTCATTTCCGTGTTGTTTGCCCTCATCAACCTGCCTTGTGTCGGCCTGTGGGCGGTCTGCGGCAGCCTGATCCGCCGCTGGCTCGATGATCCTGCCCGCCAGCGAGGATTCAATCGGACGATGGCGGTTCTGCTGCTTGCGTCCCTGTATCCGATGCTGAGCCAGGGTTGATGTGCTGGCGGCCTGCGTTCTCTGGCCGCTGGTGCGTGCATGGACGACAAAAAGGCCACCTGCAAGGTGGCCTTTTTGTGCGGCGATCCGCATGAATCCTGGTGGAGACGATGGGGATCGAACCCACGACCTTCGCATTGCGAACGCGACGCTCTCCCAGCTGAGCTACGTCCCCGAAAGACGCGTATTCTAGCACATAAAAAATCCTTGGATGCGCTGATGCCAGAGGGGAGATCGCGGATGGGCCGGCTGCTGCCGTGGGGGCGCCGCGCCATGCGGCGACGATATAATGCCTGATTGATTCCAATCTCAGGCTTATCCGGATCCTCATGAGCACAACCATTCTTGAAAACCTGCCGGTCGGGCAGAAGGTCGGCATCGCCTTTTCGGGCGGGCTGGACACCAGCGCCGCGCTGCTGTGGATGAAGAACAAGGGCGCACTGCCCTATGCCTACACGGCGGATCTGGGCCAGCCGGATGAATCTGATTACGATGAGATCCCCCGCAAGGCGCTGCGCTACGGTGCCCAGGGCGCGCGCCTGGTGGATTGTCGCGCGCAACTGGTGTCCGAGGGCATTGCCGCCCTGCAATGCAATGCCTTTCATATTTCCACGGGCGGGGTGACGTATTTCAACACGACGCCCATCGGCCGTGCGGTCACTGGCACGATGCTGGTGTCGGCCATGCGCGAGGACGACGTCCACATCTGGGGCGACGGCAGCACCTTCAAGGGCAACGACATCGAACGTTTCTACCGTTACGGCCTGCTGACCAATCCGGACCTGAAGATCTACAAGCCCTGGCTGGACCAGCAGTTCATTGATGAACTGGGCGGCCGGGCCGAAATGTCCCAGTACATGCAGGACAACGGCTTCGACTACAAGATGTCGGCGGAAAAGGCCTATTCCACGGACTCCAACATGCTGGGCGCTACGCACGAGGCCAAGGACCTGGAACACCTGGACTCCGGCATCCGCATCGTTCAGCCCATCATGGGCGTGGCGTTCTGGAAACCGGATGTCGAGGTCAAGGCCGAGGAAGTCACGGTGCGCTTCGAGCAAGGCCAGCCAGTGGCCCTGAACGGGGTGGAATATGCCGATCCGGTCGAACTGATGCTGGAGGCCAACCGCATCGGTGGCCGCCATGGCCTGGGCATGAGCGACCAGATCGAAAACCGCATCATCGAGGCCAAGAGCCGCGGCATCTACGAAGCTCCGGGCATGGCGTTGCTGCACATCGCCTACGAACGCCTGGTGACCGGGATTCACAACGAGGACACGATCGAGCAGTACCGCATCAATGGCTTGCGCCTGGGCCGTCTGCTGTACCAGGGCCGCTGGTTCGATCCCCAGGCCATCATGCTGCGCGAGACGGCGCAGCGCTGGGTGGCGCGCGCCATCACCGGCGAGGTCGCACTGGAACTGCGTCGGGGCAATGACTATTCCATCCTGGATACGCGTTCGCCCAACCTGACTTACCACCCGGACCGCCTGACGATGGAAAAGGGGGAATCGATGTTCTCGCCGCTGGACCGTATCGGCCAGCTGACGATGCGCAACCTGGACATCGTGGATACGCGCGCCAAGCTGTTCACCTACACCCAGACAGGCTTGCTGGCCAAGACAGGCCAGTCCGACATTCCCCAGCTCAAGCAGGACACGCCGGCGAAATGATCCGGGCGGGGCACTCGTTCCCCGCATGCCGCGCACAGGGCTCCCTTCAGGGAGCCCTGTGCGTTTGCAGGCTATGCCGGAATGCCTTCGCGCTGCAGCAGTTCGCGCTTGCGCGCCACGCCCCATCGGTAGCCGGAAATGTCGCCGTCGCGCCGCACGACACGGTGGCAGGGGATGGCGACGGCCAGCGGGTTGGCGCCGCAGGCCTGCGCCACGGCTCGTGCGGCCTTGGGCGCGCCGATGCGTGCAGCGATTTCGGCGTAGCTGACGGTGGTGCCCGGCGGGATGATGCGCAGCGCTTGCCAGACACGTTGCTGGAAGGCGGTGCCGCGTACGTCCAGGGGTAGATCCAGGCCGATGGCGGGGGCCTCGACGAACCCCACGACCTGGGCCACCAGCCGCTCGAAAGCCACATCGCCACCGATCAGTTCGGCGCTGGGAAACTGGTCCTGCAGATCTTGCACCAGTTGTTCAGGGTCGTCGCCCAGCAGGATGGCGCACAGGCCGATCCGGCTTTGCGCCACCAGGATGGCCCCCAGCGCGCACTGGCCGACTGCGAAGCGGATCTCGGTCCCGGCGCCACCAGCGCGGTAGTCCCGGGCGCGCATGCCCAGCACCTGTCCGGCGGCCTCGTAGTAGCGGCTGCTGGAGTTGAATCCGGCGCTGTAGAGTGCGTCCGTGACCGATCCATCGGCTGCGTCCAGTGCTGCGCGCAGGCGGCGTGCGCGCAATGCATCGGCGTAGGCCTTCGGGGTGAGGCCGGTTTCGGCTTTGAAGATTCGGTGGAAGTGCCAGGGGCTCAGGCCAGCTTGCGCAGCCAGTTCATTCAGTGCCGGGGGCGTGGTGGATGATTCAATGGTGCGGCAGGCCTGTGCAGCCACGGCAGCATGGCGGGCCTTGGCGGTTGCGCGGGGTGATTGAGACTGCGGGCGCCGCGTCGTGTCGTCTGCAGCGGTTGGGGGGCGGTTGCCGTCCGGCGCAAAGGCAGAGGCGTTCATGGTGGTGTCCTGATGCATCGCAATGCCTGCCAGCGTAGACGGGATGTGCGCTCAGGACACTCCGTTTCTTGCGGCATGGCCGTACGGCCACAGAGTTCTGGCCTTGAGCGCACATGTCCCGGCGTGGCGGGTTGATCCTGATGGGGCCCCCTGGAGTCAGCCCCCCGACGAGGACGAGGCATTTTGGTCGCACTGGGCCGTATCCGTGGTCTGCAGGCGGTTGCTGTCGGCAAAATCGCAAGCGAATTTCCAGGCTAGCGGTTCCAGTTTGCGCAGGCGCTGGTCAATCATCACGCAGGGCAGGCCATCCAGGGTGCGCGGCATGGCGTAGGGGGAATAGGCCAGGGGATTGGCGATGGAGCCGGCCGGTCGGAATCGGGACAGGACACCTGCCAGGCGTTCGGCCCAGTCGCTGGGACGAAACCGCTGGCCTTCCAGGGTTTTGCCATGGATGATCAAATACTGGACGGGGTGGCTCATGTGGTGGTTCCAAAGGGGGGACACGGCCCTGGATGGAGGCCGTGCAGCATCCCCCCCCGCCGCGCATTGTATCCGATCGCGGGGCCGGAGTTTTGCGCACGTGTCGGCGACACGGTAATATGCTTGTTTTACTCAAGGTTTGACATGTCTGCCGCCAATCCGACCGGGCCTTTGCGTCATTTTCTGCAATTGCGTGATTTTTCCGAGGACGAGATCCTCTACGTGATCGACCGGGCACGCCTGATCAAGGACAAGTTCAAACGCTATCTGCCGCACCACACCCTGCATGACCGCAATCTGGCCATGGTGTTCGAAAAGGCCAGCACCCGCACCCGGGTGTCGTTCGAGGCCGGCATGTACCAGCTGGGCGGTTCCGTCATCTATCTGACCACCGAAGGTTCTCAGCTTGGCCGCGCCGAACCCATCGAAGACACGGCCCGTGTGGTGTCGCGCATGGTCGATCTGGTGATGATCCGCACCTTCGAACAGACCCGCATCGAGCGTTTTGCCGCGCATTCCCGGGTGCCGGTCATCAACGGCCTGACCAACGAATACCACCCCTGCCAGATCCTGGCCGACATCCTGACCTTCATCGAGCACCGGGGGCCGATCCGGGGCCGGACGGTTGCCTGGATCGGTGATGCCAACAACATGGCCTACACCTGGCTGCAGGCCGCCGAATTGCTGGGGTTCACGCTGCATGTGTCGGCACCGGCCGGCTACCGCCTGGATCCATTGCGCGTGGGCAACCAGCCGGCATCCATCCTGCGTGAATTCGACGACCCCCTGGCAGCCTGCCAGGGCGCTGATCTGGTCACGACGGACGTCTGGACCAGCATGGGCTACGAATCCGAAAACGAAGCCCGGCGCCTGGCCTTTGCCGACTGGTGCGTGGATGCGCGCATGATGGCGGCGGCCCATCCGGATGCCGTGTTCATGCATTGCCTGCCGGCGCACCGGGGCGAAGAGGTCACCGGCGAGGTCATCGATGGCCCGCAAAGCGTGGTCTGGGACGAGGCGGAAAACCGCCTGCATGTCCAGAAGGCGCTGATGGAATTCCTGTTGCTGGGGCGCCTGGGGGCGGCTTGAAGCGGGTGCGTCCGTTGCGGACATACGGCGTTGCCGTCAGGCGTAGCCGACCCGTGCGGCGTCGGGTCCGAGCACCCGTCTGGCTTCATCCAGCATGGCGGGAGCTGGATCGATGCCAATGAATGTCCAGTGGGGTTGTGCATCGACCAATGCCCGTAGCTCAAGGCCGCCGCCGGCACCCAGGACGAGGATACATGCGTCGTTTGGGGCGCGTTCGGCCAGAAGAATCGTCGTCATCCGATGCAGATCGGCAAAGCCGGGCACAAACCGGCGCGGCCCATCGCCATAGCACCGTGCGTGTTCGGGATTGTTGAAAGGGGCGAGCAATGGATGCTGCATGGGATCGTTGGACATGGTGACGTCCTGGATTGCGAGAGGATTCAACAAAAAAGGACGCCTCGGCGTCCTTTTTTGTTGCGCAAGCCCCCGGGGCTTGGATCAGGCCAGGGCCTTGATCGCAGCCGACAGGCGGCTCTTGTGGCGGGCGGCCTTGTTCTTGTGGATGATCTGCTTGTCGGCGACACGGTCGATGACCGCAGTGGCCTTGCGGAAGACTTCGTTGGCGGCAGCCTGGTCGCCCGCTTCGATGGCCTGGCGCACACGCTTGATGGCGGTGCGCAGCATCGAACGCATGCTGGCATTGTGTTTGTTGTGGGCGACAGCCTGGCGGGCGCGCTTGCGGGCTTGAGCGGAATTGGCCATAAAGGTATCAGTGATTCGGGGTTTGCGTCAAAGACAGCGATTCTAGCTTATGTGCGCCGGCGTGTAAAGTCTTTGGGGCGAAAACCAAATAAAAACAAGGCGCTGAAATAGGCCAGGGCGGACAGGGCCAGCACGGCAGCCAGCCAGGTGGCGCGCATGCCGGGATGGCTGCCCAGGGCGATCCAGTCCAGGCTGCGGTTGGCCACCAGCAGCACGGCAGCCAGGGCGGCCAGGGCCGGCAGCAGCCGCAGGCAGAATCGGGGCCAGCCGGGCAGGGGGGTATAGAGCCCCCGGTGGCGCAGCAGGATCACCAGGGTCAGGGCGTTGGCGCTGGCGCCCAGGCCGATCGACAGGGCCAGGCCCGCATGGGCCAGCCAGGGGACCAGGACCAGGTTCATCAGCTGGGTGAACACCAGCACGGCGATGGCGATGCGGACCGGGGTGCGGATGTCCTGTTTGGCGTAAAAGCCGGGCGCCAGGATCTTGATTGCCAGCAGGCCCAGCAGGCCGACGGCATAGGCCATCACGGCCAGCCGGGTCTGGGCCACGTCGGCCGGGGAAAAGGCCCCATAGTTGAACAGGACGGCAACCAGGCCGTCGGACAGCAGGGCCATGCCCAGGGCGGCGGGCAGGCCCAGCAGCAGGACTAGGCGCAGTCCCCAGTCCAGCAGGGCGTTGTAGGCGGTGTGGTCCTGGCGGGCGTGCGCGGCGGACAGGCTGGGCAACAGGACGGTGCCCAGGGCCACACCCAGCAAGGCCGTGGGGAATTCCATCAATCGGTCGGCGAAGGACAGCCAGGTGACGCTGCCTGGCGCGAGCCAGGTGGCGATATTGGTATTGATCAGCAGGGACAGCTGGGCGACCGACACGCCCAGGGTGGCGGGCAGCATCTGCCGCAGGATGCGGCGCACCGTCGGGTCGTGCCAGGCCGCCCGCAGGCCCAGGCCCCAGCGCGGCAGCAGGCCCAGCCGGCCCAGGGCCGCCCATTGGACGGAGAACTGCAGCACACCACCGATCATGACGCCTGCCGCCAGGGCGTGGATGGGTTCATCCATGTGCCCGGCCAGCAGCAGGCTGGCGCCGATCATCGACAGGTTCAGCAGGACCGGGGTAAAGGCCGGGATGGCAAAGCGGCCGAAGGTATTGAGCACGCCCGAGGCAAAAGCCACCAGTGACATGCAGATGATGTAGGGGAACATCATCCGGGTCATCCAGACGGCTTCGCCGAATTCATGGGCGCGGGCGGCGCTGCGCATGCCGCTGGCCATGGCGGTGACGACCCATGCCGCCCCCAGCATGCCGGCGAGGGTCACGAGACAGAGCGCGGAAAACAGCAGCAGGGCCACCCGGTCCAGCAGGCGCCGCAGGGATTCATGGTCGCCGCGCTGACGGGCTTCGCCCAGGATGGGGACGAACGCCTGAGAAAAAGCGCCTTCGGCAAACAGGCGGCGCAGCAGGTTGGGGATGCGGAAGGCAACCCAGAACGCGTCCGTCAGCGGCCCTGCGCCGTACACCGACGCGATGAGCACATCGCGCAGCATGCCGGTGACGCGGGAAAACAGGGTCAGGCCGCTGATGGTGGCGGCCGAACGCAGAAGGCTCAATTTTTACTTGGGTGCCATGCGGATGGCACCGTCCAGGCGGATCGTTTCGCCGTTGAGCATATCGTTCTCGAAGATCGAGAGCACCAGCTTGGCGTAGTCCTCGGGGCGGCCCAGGCGCGGTGGGAATGGCACGCTGGCCGCCAGGGAGTCCTGGACTTCCTGGGGCATGCCGAACATCATGGGCGTGCCGAAAATGCCTGGTGCGATGGTCATGCAGCGGATGCCCAGGCGCGACAGGTCGCGCGCGATGGCCAGGGTCATGCCGACGATGCCGGCCTTGGATGCGGCGTAGGCAGACTGGCCGATCTGCCCGTCGTAGGCGGCCACCGAGGCCGTGTTGACGAGCACGCCGCGTTCCCCTGTGGCCTGGGGTTCGTTGGCCGACATGGCCTGGGCGGCCAGCCGGGCCATGTTGAAGGTGCCGACCAGGTTGATGTCGATCACACGGCGAAACATGGACAGTTCGTGCGGGCCGGCTTTACCGACGATGCGTGCCGCCGGGGCAATGCCGGCGCAATTGACCAGGCCGCGCAGCGTGCCCTGGGCCGTGGCGGCATCCACGGCCGCCTGGGCATCGGCTTCGGCGGTGACGTCGCAATGGATGTAGGTTTGACCGAGTTCGGCGGCCAGTGCCTGGCCGGCTTCGTCCTGGACATCGGCCAGGACCACGCGGGCGCCTTGGGCAGCCAGGGCGCGGGCTGTGCCGGCTCCCAGGCCCGAGGCCCCGCCGGTGATGAGGATGACTTGGTTGCGGATGTCCATAGGGCGATGTCCGGTAAAGGGTCAGGCGGCGTGGTGCGCGCGCAGGATGCCGAGGATGCGGTCGCGGATTTCGTCGACCGAGCCCACGCCCGAAATCTGGGCGTAGCGGGGAGCTTCGATTTCGCCGGTGGCGGCCCAGCTGGAATAGTAGTCCACCAGCGGCCGGGTCTGTTCGCGGTAGACCGCCAGGCGGTGGCGTACGGTTTCTTCGCGGTCGTCGTCGCGCTGGATCAGGGGCTCGCCGGTCTCGTCGTCCAGGCCTTCGCGTTTGGGCGGGTTGAACTTGACGTGATAGGTGCGGCCGCTGGCCACATGCACGCGCCGACCGCTCATGCGTTCGATGATGTTTTCTTCCGGGACGGCGATCTCGATCACGAAGTCCAGCGACACATGGGCCTGCTTCAGTGCATCGGCCTGGGGGATGGTGCGCGGGAAGCCATCGAACAGGTAGCCTGTCTTGCAGTCGGGTTGGAGCAGCCGGTCGCGCACCAGGCCGATGATGATTTCGTCGGAGACCAGGCCGCCGCTGTCCATGATTTTCTTGGCTTCCAGGCCGAGGGGGGTCTGTGCCTTGACCGCTGCGCGCAGCATGTCGCCAGTTGAAATCTGCGGGATGCCGAATGCTTCGGTGATATAGGCGGCCTGGGTGCCTTTTCCAGCCCCCGGGGGGCCGAGCAGAATCAAACGCATGATTTCCTCCGATCAAACAATCTTTTTGAAATTTTTACGATTATGCCGCAATGCAGCAAGTCCTGCAGGGATTCACGCCGGGGCGGGCGGCGTGGTTGCGCTGTCGAACAGGGCGCGCACCCGGGCCAGATCCTCGGGGGTGTCCACACCGCGGGCCGGAACGGCGTCGGTGGTCTGCACCAGAATGGCGAAGTCTTGTTCCAGGGCGCGCAATTGTTCCAGGGATTCGACCTGTTCGAGCCTGCCTGGAGGCAGTGCAGGGAACTGTCTCAGGAAACCGGCCCGATAGGCGTACAGCCCGATGTGCAGCCAGGCCGGCAATCCGGAGGCCAGGCATCGTTGGCCATCGGCCAGCGCATCGCGTGCCCAAGGGATGGGGGCGCGGGAAAAATACAGGGCGCGACCGTTGGCGCCGCAGACCACTTTGACTGCATTCGGGTCGAACAAGGTGTCCGCATCCAGGATCGGTGCCGCGCAGGTGGCGATGGCGGCATCCCGATGCCGCGCCAGCAAGGCCGCCACGGCATCGATCAGTGTGGGGTCGATCAGCGGTTCGTCGCCCTGGACATTGACCACGATGGCTTCATCGTCCAACCCCAGTGTCGTGGCGACTTCGGCCAGACGGTCGGTGCCGGTGGGATGATCGGAACGCGTCATCAGGGCCTCGATGCCGTGTTGGGTGGCGGCGCGGGCA
>NZ_JAVERO010000063.1:0-11844 GCF_034007085.1 Castellaniella sp.
AGGCGCCCCGGGGTGGCGACCAGTACGTCGACCCGGCGCGACAGGGACTTGATCTGGGCGCCATAGGGCATGCCGCCGACCACGGTGGCGATTCGCAGGCCGTCGATCTGCTTGCCATAGGCGCGGGCGGCATCGGCGACTTGCATGGCGAGTTCGCGCGTAGGCGCCAGGACCAGCACCTGCACCCCGCGCCCGCCCGTGCCGGCGCGGTGGCTCAGGCGCTGCAGGGCGGGCAGCATGAAGGCGGCCGTCTTGCCGCTACCGGTCTGGGACGAGACCAGCAGATCATGACCGGCCAGCGCCTGGGGGATCGCGGCGGATTGCACGGATGTGGGGGTATCGATGCCGAGGTCGCGCAGCGCGGCCACGAGCTGGGGGGCAAGCCCCAGGATATTGAAAGACATGGGTTTCCTTGCGCCTGCGAAAGCAGGCGGAATGCCGCAGGGATTGGATGGGTGTCCCTGCCGGGTTGCCGCCGCAGAGGTCTGCCGGGCGGAATCAGTCGCATGCGCCGACCGAATCAACCCAAACGGCACGCATGGCGTGAAACCGAGGTCAGCAGGTCAGAAAACAAGCAATCAATCATTCTGGTGCGAAAGTTTTCATACGTCAATGAAGACCGGGGATGGCTGGGGTTTTCTTCATCAAACGTGTTGGTTTTGTGTCGATCAGAATGGCGGATCGGGTCGGAGTGCACGACCTGGCGCGTCAGGGCGCCAGCGGAATCCGGGTGTCGAATTTGCTGCGCCGGGTCACGAAGAAACTGCGCACATTGCGCACGCGCGGGTCGCTGGTCAGGCAGCGCAGCGCCAGGGCCTGGTAGGCTGCCATGTCCGCCACCAGCGCAATCAGCACGAAATCCGGGCCGCTGCTGACCCGGTAGCATTGCTGGATGGCGGGTTCGGCCAGCAGCCGGGATTCGAATTCGTCGGTCTGCGCGGCAGCCTGGGCATCGAGCGTGACTTCGATCAGGACCGTCAGGGTGGCGCCCATCAGGGCGGGGTCCAGGATCGCCACCCGGCGCTGGATGATCCCGGCCTGTGTCAGGCGGCGCACTCGCCGCAGGCAGGTCGGCGGCGAAGCGTGCACACGCATGGCCAGATCCTGATTGCTCAGGGCGCCATCCTGTTGCAGGAGGTCCAGGATGCGGCGGTCCAGGTCGTCGAGTTCGATCATGGGCATGAGGATGTTTCCAGGGCGCAACAGTGGTGAGAAAGAGGAACCAAGACAGGGATGATCTATTCTGTTCGGTTCATCTTATCATCCATAATGAAATTTAATTTCATTAATCGTATATCATGAAATTAAATTTCATACCAGCGCAGAAATAGAAATCCTATTTCTATCCGACCAGTCCACAATAGCGCAAAACCAGGCCGGCTGAGGCCTGTTCCCATTTTCCCGAACCAGGAGTATTCCCATGTGTGGCATCGTCGGCGCCGTGGCGCAGCACAATATCGTTCCCATCCTGCTCGAAGGCCTGCGCCGCCTGGAATACCGGGGCTATGATTCGTGCGGCGTGGCGGTGCATACGGGCACTGGATTGCAGCGGGTGCGCAGCACCCAGCGGGTCGCAGAACTGGCGGCGCAGGCCGCCCAGGATGGCGTCCAGGGCTTGACCGGCATCGCGCACACCCGCTGGGCCACGCATGGCGCGCCGCTGACACACAATGCGCACCCACATTTTTCCGGCCCGGACCAGGGCCTGCCGCGCATCGCGCTGGTCCACAACGGCATCATCGAAAATCACGACGTGCTGCGCACGGAATTGCAGGCTGCGGGGTATGTGTTCCAGAGCCAGACCGATACCGAGGTCATCGCGCACCTGGTGGACCATCTGTACGATGGTGATCTGTTTGCCGCTGTGCAGCAGGCGGTACGCCGCCTGGACGGCGCCTATGCCATTGCGGTGTTCTGCGCTGAAGAGCCGCACCGCGTGGTCGGCGCGCGCCAGGGTTCGCCGTTGGTCGTGGGCTGCGGGGCCGATGGCAATTACCTGGCGTCCGACGCGCTGGCGCTGGCCGGGACCACGGATCAGATCATGTATCTGGAAGACGGCGACGTGGTCGATCTGCAACTGGCGCGGGTGTGGGTGACGGACGCCCAGGGCCAGGCCGTGGAGCGTGCCGTGCACACGGTCCAGGTCCATACCGGCGAAGCCGAACTCGGCCCCTACCGGCATTTCATGCAGAAGGAAATCTTCGAGCAGCCGCGCGCCGTGGGCGACACCTTGCAGGGCATCGATGCCATCATGCCGGAACTGTTCGGCGATGGCGCGCATGCCGTGTTCCAGTCTATCGACCGGGTGCTGATCCTGGCCTGCGGCACCAGCCATTACGCGGGCCTGACGGCACGCTACTGGATCGAATCCCTGGCCGGCATCCCGGTCAATGTAGAGATCGCCAGCGAATATCGCTACCGCACCAGCGTGCCCGATCCGCGCACGCTGGTGGTCACGATTTCCCAGTCCGGCGAGACCGCCGACACTCTGGCGGCGCTCAAGCATGCGCGCAGCCTGGGCATGGAACAGACCCTGACGATCTGCAATGTGGCGACCAGCGCCATGGTGCGTGAATGCAAGCTGGCTTTCATCACCCGCGCGGGGGTGGAAATCGGCGTGGCTTCGACCAAGGCGTTCACCACCCAGCTGACGGCCCTGTACCTGCTGACCCTGGCGTTGGCGCAGACGCGCGGGCGCCTGGATGCTGCCGCCGAAGAACAGGCCGTGAAATCCCTGCGCCACCTGCCGGCGGCCGTATCCGCCGTGCTGGCGCTGGAACCGCAGATCATCGCCTGGGCCGAACGATTTGCCGGCAAGGAACACGCGCTGTTCCTGGGGCGCGGCATGCATTATCCGATCGCCCTGGAAGGCGCGCTCAAGCTCAAGGAAATCAGCTATATCCATGCCGAGGCCTATCCTGCCGGTGAACTCAAGCATGGCCCGCTGGCCCTGGTGACCGATGCCATGCCTGTCATCACCATTGCGCCGCACGACGAACTGCTGGAAAAGCTGAAGTCCAATATGCAGGAAGTGCGCGCGCGCGGCGGCGAACTGTATGTGTTTGCCGATGCGGATTCCCAGATTGTGGGTGCTCCCGGCATGCACGTCATCCGCATGCCCGAACATTACGGGAAACTGTCGCCCATCCTGCACACCGTGCCGCTGCAACTGCTGGCCTATCACACGGCCTGCGCGCGCGGCACGGACGTGGACAAGCCGCGCAACCTGGCGAAAAGCGTGACGGTGGAATAGGCCCTGATTCTGCGCTGCCCTCAGCGCGCGAACGCGCTGCGATACCGCCACAGCAGCATCAGGCAAACACCTGCAGGCAGCAGCAGCGTTGCGTAGGCAAAGCCAAAGCTGCCGGACAGCGATGCGATCCAGCCAAAGATCGGCGGCCCGACCACGACCCCAAAAAAGGTCATGGACAGGGTGCCCGCCGTGGCGATGCTGGCCTGCCCGGCAGGCGCCTGCCGGGCGACTTCGGCCAGGTACACACCGTTCCAGCCGATGGCGCTGCCGCCGAACAGGCACAGCACCACCAGGACGATCAGCTGCGAATCGAGCAGCCGCAGCAGGGGAGTCGCCAGCGCGCAGAGCGCAATCAGCAGCGACAGTCCCATCAGGGTGCGGACTGCGCCCAGATAATGATCGGACACATAGCCCCACAACAGGCGTCCGCCCACGCCGGCCGCCTGGGATATGGACAGGGCCAGGCCGGCGGCGACCAGTTCCATGCCCAGGTCCTGGTGCAGAAAGGTGACCAGGTAGGACGTCAGCGAGAGCTGGGCGATCGAAAACAGGAAAGACACCCCGGCCAGCACCGCCAGGCTGCGCTGACTGAAGACCAGCCGGAGCGGTCCGGCCAGGCCGCTGCCAGCCGACAGGCGGCTGCTCGGGTCGCGGTCGGCATCCAGGGGTGCGCGCAGTGGCTGGATCATCAGGGCGCAGCAAAGATTGGCGGCGGCCACGGCCAGAAAGGCCGCCTGCCAGCCGATCCATTGGGCCAGGCCCGGAACGATCAGGCCGGCCAGCACCCCCCCCAGTGGCACGCCGGTCTGCTTGACGGAAAAGACGAAGGACATGCGGTGGGCGGGTGTGGTGCGGGCCAGCAGGTGCGAACTGGCGGGTGTGATGGGGCCGTAGCCCAGGCCGACCAGCAGGGCGCCGACCGCCATCGCGGGGACGGATTCGACCGTGCACAGTGCCAGGCCCAGCGCGCATATGCACAGGCCGGCCTGGCTGGCGCGGATGGCGCCGAAGCGTCGTGTCGCGGACCCCGACAGCAGGCTGGCGATCATGGCGCCGACATAGGCGATGGCGACGTAGGTGCCGACATAGGCGGCCGGAATGCCGAGCAGGCCGGCGATGAGTGGCGCGATCGCCGGCAGCGTCAGCAGGGACATCGACACCAGCGACTGGATGGTCAGCGTGGCGGCGAGCGTGATCGCGGAGGATTCGATCGGGGATGCGGGATCCGTGGTCATCGCGGCCTTTGGGGGTGTCATGGACGCGTGGCCGGCAGGAAACGGTCGATGGACGGCGCGTCGGCCAGGCCCCAGACCTGCGCGATCAGGGCATCGATGTCTTCGGCACGGGCGGCGTCCTGGTAGCGGCCCAGTCGCCGGACCTTGTCCTCGATCTCGGGGCGGCTCAGCGTATTGTCCGGATCGCCCTTGGGGGTATCGATGCGCCCCTGCAGGGTCTGGCCGTCACGCGTCGTGACGGTGACCCGGCCGAGCCAGCGCTGCGGATAGGCGCCATCCACTTCGGGATCCAGCTGCATGGTCACGCGGGAACGGAAGTCCGCGATGTCGGGATCGGCGAGGGCATCATCGAATTCCTGCAGGCCGGCTTTCCGGTGCTTGGCGATCAGGCCCAGCACCGTGCCCATGGAAAACTTCGATTGATGCACCGTCGTCGGGCGCACGACCGGCCCCAGGACGTCGATGGCCCCTTGGTGGACGTGCGCGGTCACCTGAACGATGTCGGTGATGTCCAGGTCGTGCGTCTGCACGACGGACAGCAGTGCGTCCGCCGCTGGGTGGGTGTGGCGGCAGGATGCGTGATATTTGAAGGACGTTTCCAGCAGCGCCCAGCGCGATCCCAGGCCGTCGGTCAGGCGGGCCGGGTCCGCGTCACTGGACATGCCGGCCGCCATCCCCTGGGGGCCTTCCAGGATGCGGCTGGCACCCGTGAAGCCCTGCGCGGCCAGGCAGGCAGCCATCAGGCCGTTGGCGGCGGCGCGGGCCGTGTGCAATTGCTTGGAATCCGCGCCGTCGCGCAGGAATTCCCACAGGCCCGCCGCCTGGGTGCCGGCCGAACCCAGCGCGTGCAGCATCTGGGTGGCGTCCAGGCCCAGCAATTTGCCGGCGGCCATGGCGGCGGCGGGTGCCCCGGCCGTGCCGGTTGTGTGGAAAATCGTGTAGTGGCTGCGGCCGAGGAATTCGCCGATGCGGATGCCGGCCTCGTAGCCGGCCACGATGGCCGTCAGCAGATCGCGGCCCGAGGCCTTGCGGGCCTGCGCCATGGCCAGGGCGGGCGGCATGACGACGGCGCCGGGGTGAAAGACGGACCCGTTGTGGACATCGTCCTGTTCGACCATGTGGGCTGCGGCAGCATTGCTCATGGCAGCAAAGACCGGGCTGGTGCCGCTGCGGGTCACCAGGTTTTCCGCCGGCCCGTGCTGCGGCCCCATGGTCTGGCCGTACTGGGCGATGGCCTGGACGGTGCGGCCGCCCGAGCCAGCCAGCATGGATCCCAGGCAGTCCAGCAGCAGGTCCTCGGCCCGCCGCAGCACGGGTGCTGGAATCTGGTCGTAATGCAGTTCTGCGAGAAAGTGGGTCAGTGTGGCGCTGGGATGGGTCATGGGGGTCCTGTCCTGAAAGGCCGGACGATGCCGGCGTGGCCGCAGGGCGCATCCAAGCGCCCCGCGAAGGTGTATGGGGCGACTTTGCTTGAAGGCGAATTTTTTGCCTATTATTGTTTGCTGAACACAGACTTCATCAAACCATAAGGGAACGGCATTCTATGGCGGCACGGTTCGACCTCACCGACATGCAGCTCATGGTCAACGTGGCGGGCGCCCAGAGTCTGACCAAGGGGGCCGAACGCACCTTTCTGTCCGTTCCGGCCGCCAGCAACCGGGTCAAGAGCCTGGAAGAATCGCTGGGCACGGACTTGCTGTATCGCGGCAGCCAGGGCGTGACGCTGACCCCTTCGGGCGAGGTGTTCGTCAAGCACGCGCGCACAGTCCTGCAGCAGTTGGAATACCTGCGGGGCGATATCCTGGAATATGCCCAGGGGGTCAAGGGCCGCGTGCGGCTGTATGCCAACACGACGGCCACGAACGAATTCCTGCCGGCGCTGCTGGGCCGCTACCTGGCGGCACACCCGGACGTCAATGTCGAACTGCGTGAACGGCTCAGCTATCAGGTCGTCCGCGCGGTGGCCGAAGGGGTGGCCGACATCGGCATCACGGCCCAGGGCAGCGGCGGTGCGGGCGTGCAGTACCTGCCCTACCGCACGGATCGGCTGGTGCTGGTGACCTGCGAGGACCACCCGCTGACCCGGCTGGCCTCGTGTGGATTCGAGCAGGCGCTCGACTACGATTTCGTCAGCCTGTTCGAGACCAGCGCCATTCATTCTTTTCTGCTCAAGGCCGCCGAGGACCTGGGCCGCGTCCTGCGGTTCCGGGTCGAGGTCGGCAATTTCGAGGCGGCCTGCCGTCTGATTGCGGCCCGGGTCGGCATCGGCGTCATTCCCGGGGCGGCCGCCTACCGCTATGCGCAAGGCATGCCCATCCGCATCGTGCCGATCGAGGACGCCTGGTCCTTGAGGGAACTGCACATCTGCGTGCGGGAATCCGATCCGCTGCCCGCCTTTGCCCAGGAACTGGTCGATCTGTTGGTGGCCGATGCCGTGTCGGGCAGCGAGCGCGCCGGTCTGGCCGGGTGATTGCCGGGCGGCTGCAAAACACCCTGTTTGGCAAAACGAAATTGCCAGCCTTCTTCGGTTCCGTCATTCTGGACGCTCCCGTCCGGGACCTGATCCGGACAGCATCCATGGAGCCGAAGAACCCGCATGAACGAGACCACCGCCCGATACCAGGATATTCGCGACGCCATCCGGGATCTGTGCGCGCAGTTTGGTGATGAGTATTTCCGCCGCATCGACGAGGCGCGCGGCTATCCCGCCGAATTCGTCGAAGCCTTGACCCGGGCCGGCTGGTTGGCCGCCCTGATCCCGGAAGCCTACGGCGGTTCGGGCCTGGGCTTGACCGAGGCTTCCGTCATCATGGAAGAAATCAACCGGGCGGGCGGCAATTCGGGTGCCTGCCACGGCCAGATGTACAACATGGGCACGTTGCTGCGGCATGGCTCCGAAGCGCAAAAGCAGCAATGGCTGCCCAAGATCGCCAGCGGCGAACTGCGCCTGCAATCCATGGCGGTGACGGAACCGACGACGGGCACGGATACCACCAAAATCAAGACGACCGCCGTCAAGAAAGATGGGCGCTACGTGGTCAATGGCCAGAAGGTCTGGATTTCCCGCGTGCAGCATTCCGATCTGATGGTGCTGCTGGCGCGCACGACGCCCCTGGATCAGGTGCGCAAGAAATCCGAAGGCATGTCGATCTTCATGGTGGATCTGCGCACTGCCATCGGCAACGGCCTGACCGTGCGTCCCATTTTGAACATGGTCAATCACGAGACCAACGAGCTGTTCTTCGAGGATCTGGAAATCCCGGAAGAAAATCTGATCGGCGAGGAAGGCAAGGGATTCAAGTACATCCTGGATGGCCTGAACGCCGAGCGCACCTTGATTGCCGCCGAGTGCATCGGCGACGGACACTGGTTCGTGGACCGGGCCAAGCAATACGTCAGCGAGCGCATTGTGTTCGGTCGTCCGATCGGCCAGAACCAGGGGGTGCAGTTCCCGATCGCCCGGGCCTACGTCAATGTCGAGGCCGCGAGCCTGATGCGCTACCAGGCCTGCGCCCTGTTCGATCAGCACCAGGATTGTGGCGCCCAGGCCAATATGGCCAAGCTGCTGGCAGCCGATGCTTCCTGGGAAGCCGCCAACGCCTGCCTGCAGGCGCATGGCGGATTCGGCTTTGCCTGCGAATACGATATCGAGCGCAAGTTCCGGGAAACGCGCTTGTACCAGGTGGCGCCCATCTCGACGAACCTGATCCTGTCGTACGTCGGCCAGCACGTGCTGGGCATGCCGCGTTCGTTCTGAAGGAGAGAGGATCATGCTGCCGTTGGAAGGGACGACCGTCGTCACGTTGGAACACGCCATTGCGGCGCCGTTCTGCACGCGTCAGCTGGCGGATCTGGGCGCGCGCGTCATCAAGATCGAACGCCCGGGCGTCGGTGACTTCGCGCGTGGTTACGACGAGCGTGTGCGGGGGCTGGCGTCCCATTTCGTCTGGGTGAACCGGTCCAAGGAAAGCCTGGCGCTGGATCTGAAGGCCCCCTCGTCCCCCGAAGTCCTGAACCGCTTGCTGGCCAAGGCCGATGTGCTGGTACAGAACCTGGCGCCAGGCGCGGCGGCGCGTCTGGGCCTGTCGTACGAAGCGCTGCACGCGCGCTTTCCGGGCCTGATCGTCTGCGATATTTCCGGCTATGGCAATGACGGTCCCTATCGGGACAAAAAGGCCTACGACCTGCTGATCCAGAGCGAATCCGGTTTCCTGTCGGTGACCGGTTCGGACGGCGAACCGGCCAAGGCCGGGTGCTCGATTGCCGACATTGCCGCAGGCATGTACGCCTATACGAATATCCTGGCGGCGCTGATCGAGCGCGGCCGGACCGGGCAGGGCCGGCACATCGACGTTTCCATGCTGGAGAGCATGGCGGAATGGATGTCCTATCCGCTGTACTACAGCTTTGATGGCGCGCCGCCGCCACCGCGCAGCGGTGCGTCTCACGCCACGATCTACCCCTACGGGCCGTTTCCTGCGGGCGATGGCAGGACGGTGATCCTGGGCCTGCAGAACGAACGCGAGTGGCAGGTGTTCTGCGAGCAGGTGCTGGAACGCCCTGAACTGGCGGCCGATCCGCGGTTTTCGAGCAATTCGCGCCGCTCGGCAGCGCGGGCCGAGTTGCGCGCGTTGATCCTGGAAGTCTTTGCCAGCCTGAGCGCCGAGCAGGTTGTGGCCCGCCTGGATGCGGCGCGCATCGCCAATGCACGGATGAACGAAATGGCGGATCTGTGGGCGCACCCGCAGTTGCAGGCGCGCAAGCGCTGGGTGGAAGTCGGTAGCCCGGCCGGGCGCCTGCCCGCCCTGCTGCCTCCCGGTGTCGCGGATGCCGGGCAGGCGCGGATGGGCGACGTGCCCGCGCTGGGGCAGCATACGCAGGCCATCCTGGAAGAACTCGGCCTGGCGACGGGAGCCGGTTGAATCCCGCCGTACCTCATGTCCCGCAGGCTGCGCATGGTGCGGAGCCGGGCAGGACTTTTCATCAAGAAAAAACAAGGAGACATATATGCAAACCAACCCTCTTGGCCGGTTGCTCGTGGCATTCGGGATTTCACTGGCCGTCGGTCTGGCCGCTGGGGCAGCCCAGGCTGCCCCCATCGTCATCAAATTCAGCCATGTCGTGGCCGACAACACGCCCAAGGGCCAGGGCGCGCTGAAATTCAAGGAACTGGCCGAAGCCGCACTGCCGGGCAAGGTCGAAGTCCAGGTGTTTCCCAATTCCCAGCTCTTTGGTGATGGCAAGGAAATGGAAGCCCTGCTGCTGGGTGACGTGCAGATCATCGCGCCGTCCCTGTCCAAGTTCGACCGCTATACCAAGAAACTGCAGATCTTTGACTTGCCGTTCATGTTCGACGACATGGATGCCCTGGACCGCTTCCAGTCCAGCCCGGCTGGGCAGGGACTGCTGGATTCGATGCGTTCCAAAGGGATCAAGGGCCTGGCCTACTGGCACAACGGCCTGAAACAGCTGTCCACCAACAAGGACAAGCTGACTCGCCCTGAAGACATCAAGGGTCTGAATTTCCGTATCCAGTCCTCCGACGTGCTCGAAGCCCAGTTCCGCCAGTTGGGTGCCAATCCCCAGAAGTTGGCTTTTTCCGAGGTCTACCAAGCCTTGCAGACTGGGGTGGTCGATGGTCAGGAAAACACCTGGTCGAACATCTATTCGCAGAAATTCCACGAAGTCCAGAAGACCATCGCGGTCACCAACCATGGGGCGATCGATTACATGGTGATCGCCAACGCCGGCTGGTGGGATGGTCTGCCCGAGGACGTGCGTGCCGGCTTGCAACAGGCCATGGCGGGCGCGACGGAATACGCCAACAAGCTGGCTGCCGAGATCAACGACCGCGACCGCCAGCGCATCGCCGAGGCCGGCAAGGCCAAGGTCCAGACGCTGAGCAAACGGGATATCGCCGCATGGCGCGAGGCTGTCCGGCCCGTCTGGAGCAAGTTTTCCGGCCAGATCGGCGAGGATCTGATTGCCCAGGCACGGGCGTCGAACAATGACTGATGATGGCTGTCCTCGGCGGCCCGCACTTGAATGGAGATGAGCATGACGAATCCTGATCCCGCGACCTGGGTCGGCCGCACTGAAATCTGTGTCGATGCGTTGGACCCGGGGCATGTCCGGCGGGTGGCGTTAAGCCTGGGGGATGATGCCGGGCGGCCCTTGGCGCAACTGCCCCCGCTGTGGCATTGGGCCTTTTTCGTCGAGGGGCAGCCGTATACGCTGCTGGGCGAGGATGGCCATCCCCGGCGCGGGGGGTTCCTGCCGCCGGCCGATGGCCGTAATCGCATGTGGGCCGGTGGCCGCCTGGAATTCCATCGTCCGCTGCGGGTCGGCCAGCCGGGAGAACGCTGTTCCCGGATCGCGGCCGTCACGGAAAAGACCGGCCGCACCGGGCGCCTGCTGTTCGTCACGGTGGAACACCGGTATTCCCAGGACGATGCCCTGTGCATCCTGGAGGAACAGGACATCGTCTATCGGGAACCTTCGCCCCCCATCCTGGAAGGCACGCGGCCGGCCCCGGAATGCCAGTGGTCCGAAACCGTGGTGCCGGATCCGGTCATGCTGTTCCGCTATTCGGCGGTGACCTTCAATGGCCATCGCATCCATTACGATGCGCCGTACGCGCGAGATGTGGAAGGTTACCCCGGCCTGGTGGTGCATGGGCCGCTGATCGCGACCTCGATGGTGCAAGCATTCCTGAGAGCGCATCCGGGCGCCAGGATCCTGTCCCTGTCCTACCGGGGCGTGCGGCCCTTGATCGCACCCCGGCCCTTCCAGGTCAGTGGCCGGATCGGTTCCGAGGGCGAAGCCGAATTGTGGGCGGAACAGGACGGCACCCTGGCGCATCAGGCCAGTCTGCGGTTCGAGGCCTGAGACCAGAGTGCTCCGGTGATCGTCATGATGGCCCAGTGTGTCGGCGGCGCACTGCGGCCAGCCAGTCGCTGATCGGCATGGGGCGTGCGAACAGGTAGCCCTGCAGGGTGTCGCACCCATGCTGGGCCAGGAAATCGGCCTGCGCTTCGGTTTCTACGCCTTCGGCGACGGTCCAGAAATCCAGTTGCCTGGCCATGGCCAGGATCAGCCGGGCGATGGCGATGCTGTCCGGGTCCTCGGGCAGTTGGCGGATCAGGCTTTGGTCGATTTTCAGTTCAAAGATCGGCAGGCGCATCAGGTTGGACAGATTGGAATAGCCGGTGCCGAAATCGTCGATCGAAAAGCGGATGCCCAGATGGTTGAGTTCGCGCATGCGCTGGGCCGTGGCCTCGGCGTCCTGGATCCAGATGCCTTCGGTGATTTCGAAGATCAGCCGGTTTCCAGGCGCGCCGGTGCTGTTCAGCAGCT
>NZ_JAVERO010000104.1:0-7830 GCF_034007085.1 Castellaniella sp.
CCCACCAGTTGTGGCTGCTGTACCTGGGCTACGGGGTGCTGGGGCCTGTGCTGGTGAACTACATCCGCCAATACCAGGTCGACCACGGCGTCCCGCCGGGCCAGTCCTACACCGTCACCATGTACCTGATGGCGGGCCTGCTGGTCGTGGGCTTCATCTGCAATCTGCTGGTCCGCCCGGTTGCCGCGCATCATCACATGGCGGCTGAAACCGATACTGCCCCCCTGGGCGCCAGCCTGGCCCATCAAAAATAGGAGCCCGCCATGTCCACGACCACGACCCGCACCCCTTCGCCTGCCCTGATCGTCCTGTTCTGGCTCTATGTCGGCATCCCGCTGGCGCTGGGCATCTGGGAAACCCTGCTCAAGGCCAGCGCCCTGTTCCACTAGACCAGAACGCAGCAAGCCGCCATCCATGCGGCTTGCCGCGCCAGGCCCCTACAGCCACTTGATTCGGCGGAATTGCCAATACAGCAGTCCGCAGGCCGCAAACGTGCCCGCCAGCATTGCCGGATAGCCGTAGGTCCAGTTCAGTTCCGGCATATGCTGGAAATTCATGCCGTAGATGCCCGCCACCGCCGTGGGCACCGCCAGGATGGCCGCCCAGGCGGCCAGCTTACGCGTGATGTCGGTCTGCTGCATCTGGCTGATCATCATGCTGGCCTCGAAGGCGAAGACCAGCGCTTCGCGCAGGCCGGCGATCGATTCGACGATGCGCTGGATCCGGTCCGCGACCTCGTTGAAATACCCCCGGCTGTCGGCATCGATGTTGCGCATGTCCACGCGCCCCAGGCGGCGGCAGATTTCCACCAGGGGCGCAATGGCCGTCTGCATGCGCAGCAGATCCCGCCGCAGACGATACAGGCGGTGGATGTCGGTTTCACGGAAACCGCGCAGCAGAAACTGGTGCTCGACGTTCTCGACCCGGCCTTCCATGTGGTCCAGCGCCTCGATATAGCGATCCGCCAGGAGATCCAGCAACGTAGAGGCAATGTAATCGCTGCCCCGGGACAGGAAGTCCGGTGATTCGGCCAGCTGGTCGCGCAATGCCCGATACGACCCCTCGGCGCGGCGGCGGATCGTCAGCAGATAGCCCGGCCCGATCACCAACTGGGTGTCGCCAAAACTCGGGCGATCCTGGGCGATTTCAACCGTCACGACGACCACCAGCGTCAGCTGGTCGTATTCGATGATCTTCGGGCGCCGGTGCGGAGCGATGATTTCCTCGATTGCGCGGTTTGGCAGGCCCAGACGGCGGCCAACATCGCACACCAGAGCTTCGTCCGGGTCCTTCAGGCCAACCCAGAGCAGGCCGGACTCGGTCGCCGCTGGCCCCAGATCCGCCAGTCCGACCTCGCGGCCCGGCTGGCCGGGCGCGTACAGGATGGACGCCACGGCCGAACGCCGGAATGCCTCGTCCACAGGGGTGTCATTGGCCGATGTCATGCTGCGCCCCGATCAATCCTGCCAGGCGCGCAGAAAGGCCAGCAAGACCTGCGCGGCGTTGTCTGCGGCGATCTGCAGAAAGGCGTTCATCTCGTTTTCGCCCGGTCCGCCGCCCGCCAGGTCACTGAGCGAACGAAAGGCGATGAAGGGGACCCCCGCGCGCCAGGCCACCTGGGCGCAAGCAGCGCTTTCCATGTCCAGCACATTGGCGTGAAAAGTCCGCGCGACATAGCGGCGCAGATCGGCATTGTCCACGAATGCCTGGCCGGACACGCCATTGCCGCCGACCACCAGACGGGGGCGCTGGTCCAGGCAGCGGTCCTGACGGTCACAGCCACGCAGGGGGACGGCCTGGATGCTGCGCGCCACGGCCAGCATGCGCGAGTCGGCCTCGAACCAGAATTTTTCCTGGATGGCCGTCCCGTCGGCGGGCTGCACACGCACGGCGCGCGGCTGCATCATGCCGTAAGGCGCGAATTCGAAGCCCCCCTTGGATGCGGGCGCGCGATAGTGCCCCGGCGTGGTTTCCCGCATCATGACCACTTCGAGATACTGTCCCCAGCGTTCCGGGACACTGACGTCACCGATGCGCAGATCCGGATTCACGCCACCCGCAATGCCGCTGAAGATCAAGTGCGTGACGTGGAACCGGTCGAACAGCAATTGCGTGTTCATGGCCGCATTGACCATGCTGATGCCGCTGAGCGACAGCACGACGGCCCGGCCTTCGAGCAGGCCGGTGGTGAATTCGACCCCCTGGATCGTGGCGGTCTGCGGATTCTGCAGGCGGGCACGCAGCAGTTCCAGTTCCGGCGCGAAGGCGGACATGATGGCCAGGCGCGGGGTTTCGTCCACCCGACCGGCACGCTGCGCAGCTGCCGGAACGGCCGACGGGCCTGTGGCCGCCGGACCGGCAAGCGCCACTGCCGGCAGACCCGGCCCGCCGCCGGACCAGAACAGCACGATCGCAATCAGAATGGCGGCACGGCGCCATGCGCAACGACACGCGGTCATGGATTCGACTCCTGTGAAGAAACGGACGCATCGGCCCCAGGCACGATACCGTCCAGCCGCTGGACTTCGAAATCCGCATGCAAGGGTTCCAGCGGCGGCAGCGGCCGGCCCGCCTTGGCCGACAGTTCGGCAAAACGGCCTGCCTTGCCGTACAGACCCCGCTGGCCCGTCACGGCCGTGACCGTGCTGTTGTAGTGCGTGGCCGCCACCCCCAGGGCATGGCCCAGCTTCTGCAACCGGTCCGCCACCACCTCGACCTGTCGGTACAAACCGCCCGCCTGCTCACCGAGCGCCCGCGCCTGTTCATTGCTGCGCGCCAGCATCCACAGCGAAGCCACTGTCCGCAGCACGGGCATCAGCGTGGTATGGGACACCAGGACGACATTGTGGCGATAGCCATGGTCGAACAGATCCCGATCCTGCTGCATGGCCTGGATGTAGGCGGGTTCGATCGGCATGTACATCAGCACGAAGCCCGGACTCTTCATCCCGATCAGGCTGCTGTAGTCCTTGCGAGCCAGATCGTCGATATGGTGACGCACGGCGCGCGCATGCGCGGCCAGCGCGGCGTCCCGATCCTCGGGCGTGGCAGCCGCCACGGCCCGGTCATAGTCCACCAGAGACACCTTGCTGTCGATGATCAGATGCTTGCCGTCCGGCAGCCGGACGACGAAATCCGGTTGACGCCGGCTGCCCGCCTCGTCCCGGAAAGACGCCTGGGCCTGATAATGATCCCCCTCGATCAGCCCTGCCAGCTGCAGGCTGCGTTCCAGCAGGACCTCGCCCCAATTGCCGGTGGCCTTCTTGTCACCCTTCAGGGCCGTGGCCAGGGACTGGGCTTCATCACTCATTTTCAGCCCCACGTCCAGCACACGACGGATTTCCGCGTCCAACCGCGCCTGCCCGCGAACCGAGGCATCGTGGATTTCATTGACGCGCCGCTGGAAACCCTCGATCTGCTCACGAAAGGGCCGCAGCAGGCCATCGATCGTGTCATGGCTGGCGCGCGACAGGCCCTGGCTTTTTTCTTCCAGCACCTGAACGGCCAGATGCTGGAATTCTGTCCGCAGGGATGCACGCGACTGCTCGAACGCCTGGCGCAGGTCCTCGAACGCCGCTAGTTTTTCCTGGTGGGCAGCCTGCAGCCGGGCCAGTTCCAACTGACCGTCCTGCGCCCGGATCCGCCAGTCCTCCAGCGCCTGGGCCTGGGCCTGGGCATCCTGTTCGAGCCGTGCGAGCCGATCCTGAAGCTGATCAGCACGGCCCGCCTGGCGGGCGGCCTCGGCCGCCTGGCCCAACAGCCGTCGCCGCGCCGGCCAGGCGCCGGCCACAGCGCCGACCAGAAAGGCCAGCGCCAGCGCTACCAGGGTTTCCGGGGGAAACGGGATCACGATGCCGTCCTATGCTGCATGAAGAATCCCGACATCATCGCACAAGCCAGAAGGCCCTGGGGCCGCGTACCCGTGCAGCCGCAATCCTCCGGCGCACATGCACATGCGCACCCGGAATCAAGCCGACGGCAGCATCCCGGACTGGCGCGACATGCTCTGGTGCAGGCCGCTGGGGTCCGTGTCGGCGTAGTGCAGGACGCTGTTCTGGACATGCCGATGCAAGCCCTGGATCAAGCGCAGGGCGCCATCCGGCAGTTCGTGCGTCGCTTGCGAAACGACACCAACCATATAGGGGACCACAGTCTCGATCGGTCGCAACACGACGTCATCGAGCTGCACCCCCCGGATCGAGAACGGATCGATCAACGCCACGCCCAGGCCCTGCCGCACCAGGGACAGCGCCGTCTGCTGGCTGCCGACTTCGATATGGCGCCGGGTTTCGCCCGCCGTGGCCTGGACCAGGCTGCTGGTCAGGTGATAGCGCATGCGATAGCGATTGAGCAAGGTGATGACATCCGTGTCGTGAATATCCCCAAGCCGAACCGTATCCCGGGACACCAGCGGGTGCGCAGCCGGCAGTGCCAGCAGACAGGGTGCGTGGCCGCACCAGTGCACACGCACCGCCTCGGTGTCGATCGGCAGATTGATGAACGCGAAATCAGCCCGGCTGTCCACAATCGCACTGGTGGGGGCTTCGTGGACGACTTCCTCGATGATGAGCTTCTGGCGAAAGACTGGGCTGAAACGATCCATCCGAGCCACGGCCTCGGGCAGCAAGCTGCGGGCCAGGTCGGCAGACGCCAGGATCCGCAGTGGACGGACCTGCCCGTTGCGCATGCCCCGGGCGCGGGCTTCCAGCTGATGCAGATCGGCCAGGATACCGCGTACGTCCCGGTAGAATTCTGCGCCTTGCTCGGTCAGGGTGATCGCAGGCCGGGTGCGCGCAAACAGCATGAAACCCAGTTCAGCTTCCAGATCGCTGATCTGGCGGCTGACGACCGGCTGTGAGCGGCCCAGCATGCGGCCCGCTGCCGTGACGCTGCCGCTGGTCACGATGGCATTCAGGGCCTCGAGTTGGCGTATTTCCATGGCATGCGATGCAAGTCCCTCTGCCCGCATCAAGAAATCGCCTGGACCAGCCAGCGCCAGCCCAGGCAGAATCGCTAAAAAACTGTTAACACATGTTAACTCTGAGAGCGCACGCCAAAACAATGAGCAAGTGTGGGAAAGCGCCCTTCTCGCACAGATTGTGCGTAGTCCTGGGCCGCCTCCCGGATCAGCTGCCCCGCATCGGCGAATCGCTGGGCGAATTTCGGAATCCGGTCGCCGCTCAGACCCAGGATGTCCTCGGTCACCAGAATCTGCCCATCGCACGCGGGCGAGGCCCCGATGCCGATCGTGGGAATCGACAGCGCCGCCGTGATTTCACGCCCCAGAGGCTCGCTGATGCCTTCCAGGACCACGCCGAACGCGCCGGCCTGGGCATGGGCCTGGGCATCCTCCAGGATGCGGCGGGCGGCGGCATCCGTCATGCCCTGGGCCTTGAATCCCCCCATGGTGTTGACGTATTGAGGCATGAGCCCGACGTGGGCCAGCACCGGGATGCCGCGATCCACCAAAAAACGAGTCGTCTCGACCAGGGGCAGGCCGCCTTCGAGCTTGACGCCGGACGCGCCACTGGACGCCAGCAGGGATGCCGCATTGGCAAACGCCTGGGCCGGGGACTGCTGATAGCTGCCAAACGGCATGTCCACGATCACACAGGCATGCCGGGTAGCCCGGACCACCGCAGCGGCGTGCGCGGCCATCGTGTCCACCGTGATCGACAGGGTATCGGGCAATGCATAGCCGACCATGGCCGTGGAATCCCCCACCAGCAGCATGTCCACAGCCTCGTCCAGCATGCGGGCAATCGGTGCGATATAGGCGGTCAGCGCCGCGATCTTGCGTTCCCCCTTGCATGCGATGAGCTGGGGCACCGTGACGCGCTGCGCCTGACTATGTACACTCATTTGATTGACTCCAAAGACTTGTTGATCGCTGGCCGACTGCCGGCCAGATCCGTCGCGGCCAGGCGCCGCCTCTACCGGAGACCCGCATGTCCACCAATCAACCATACATCACGTTTCATGATGGCCGCCGCGCGCCCCAGCTGGGCCTGGGCACCTGGAAGCTGACCGGGGACGCCGTCATCCCGTCGATCCTGGCCGCCGTCGAGGCCGGCTATCGTTCCATCGACACCGCCGCCATTTACGGCAACGAGACCGAGGTGGGCCGCGGCATCGCCCAGTGCGGCATCCCGCGCGAAGACCTGTTCGTGGCGACCAAGGTCTGGAACGACCGGCATGGGCACGATAGTACCAAGACTGCGCTCCAGGAAAGCCTGGACCGGCTGGGGCTGGATTACGTCGACCTGTATCTGATCCATTGGCCGGTTCCCAGGGAAAAACGCTACCTGGAAACCTGGGAAGCCCTGATCCAGCTGCGCGACGAAGGCCGTGCGCGCTCGATCGGCGTCAGCAATTTCCAGCCGGGCCACCTGCAAAGGCTGCTGGATGGCACCGGGGTGCTGCCCGTGGTCAACCAGATCGAACTGCATCCCCATTTTCAACAGGCCGAACTGCGTGCCTACCACGAAGACCACAACATCCGCACCGAAGCCTGGAGCCCGCTCGGCCAGGGCCAGACCCTGCAGGATCCCGTGATCCTTGAACTGGCGCACCAACTGCAGGCCAGCCCGGCCCAGGTGATCCTGCGCTGGCACATCCAGATGGGCCACATGGTGATCCCGAAATCCTCGGACCCGGAACGGATCCGGGACAACTTCAATCTCTGGAACCTGCGCCTGGACGATGCGGCCATGGCGCGGATCGCCGCCCTGGACCAGGCCGATGGCCGTATCGGCCCCGACCCTGAGACATTCCATCTGATGGACTGAATCAGGCGCTGTCGCGTCCGGCCCGCCAGCCCAGGCGAATCGCCAGGGCTGGCGCAAGGACGAACACGCCATACACGGCCCAGGCGGCCTGACGCGTGCCCTGCCAGCCACCCGGATCCGTAAAGCCCGCCGCGTTTGCGACCACGCCCGCCATGGCCGCGCCCAGGGCAATTGCGTACAGCTGCAAGGTCGTGATCGCTGCCGATGCGATGTTCTGCTGGTCCGGCGGTGCAGCGCGAAAGACCCCAGTCAACAAATGCGGCCAGCACAGTCCCACCCCCACGCCTACCCCCAGCAACAGCACAGCCAGCACAGCCACCGGCATCGCGGGATCAGGCATGCAGAAATACAGTCCCGCCAGTGAAGACGCCGACAGGACAGGCCCCAGGGCCAGCAGGCGGCCCGCACTGGCAGACCCGCGTCCGGAACTGATCATGGTTCCCAACGACCACCCCGCCGACATCAACGCCGACAGATAGCCCGCATGCAACGGCGACTGGTCATGCAGGACCTGCAGGAAATAGGGCACGAAGACTTCGGTCGTCACACCGATGCTCAACAGGCCGATCATGGCATAGCGGCGGCCCAGCGGGTGGCTCAACGACCAGGCGCCTGCGGGCAGGAAGCGCTGGCGTGCGCACCTGTCCATGCGGGCCAGCCAGACGACCAGCAACAGGCCGCCCGCCACCCCGGCCAATTGGACGGCCCAGGATGCAGACAGGCTGGCGGCCGAGACCACCAGCACGGAAGCAACCAGCAATCCGATACGCAGCAACGGTGCTTCCAGCCGGGTGTGGCGATCCCTGCCTGTCGGACCCAGCTGCGTGATCAACAGTGCGCCCAGCGCCGCGCAGACCGGCAGCACGGCCCAGAACGCCCAACGCCAATGCCCGGATTCGGCGAACAGGCCGCCGATGGCGGGCCCCGACAAGGTGGCCACGCCCCACATGCCGGAAATCAGCGCCATGGCCCGCGACCACAGGCTCTGATCGAATACCAGAGGCACGGTGGCGTAGCTCAGGCTGAGCAGCATGCCGCCCCC
>NZ_JAVERO010000163.1:0-3996 GCF_034007085.1 Castellaniella sp.
CCCAGGCCCTGCCCCACCCGGCCGAACAGCAGCCAGGGCATGCTGGGCGCCAGACCACAGATCACGGTGCCACCCATGAACACGAGCAGCGCCAGCAGGAACGTGCGCCGCAGGCCATACCAGCGAATACCCAGCGGCGAGCACGAGGACCCCATGATCGAGGCCGCCACGAACAAAGTCGTGTTCCAGGCATACCAGGGCAGCCCGCCGATGTCCTGGACGACCGAGGGCAGAATGGTCGTGGCGATGAACATGTTGATCGCATGCACGGCCACGCCCCCGGCCAAGGCCAGGGACCGCAGGCCGTTGCGACCCAGCAGCAGGGCGCCCCATGAGGCGGAAGGGGATGAATTCATGCATCGACCGGAAAAAGCCGGCCCCGTGCAAAAAAATGCGGGCCGAAGCCCGCATTGTAGACAGGTTGACGAGGCGGTCGGGCGACCGCGCCCGCACCGCCCGCCTTATTCCAGCAACTGCCGCAAGGCGTACTGCAGAATGCCGCCGTGGCGGTAGTAGGCGGCTTCGGTCGGGGTATCGATACGCACCCGCGCTTCGAACACGATAGCGCCGGCCCGCACGCGCACGGTCCTGGGCATATGGCCATCGTTGAAAGCATCCACCCCGGTGATCTCGAAGGTTTCACTGCCCTGGATCCCCAGAGAAGCCGCATTCTGGCCATCCGGGAACTGCAGCGGCAGCACCCCCATGCCGATCAGATTGGACCGATGAATGCGCTCGTAGGATTCGGCGATCACCGCGCGCACCCCCAGCAGCACCGTGCCCTTGGCCGCCCAGTCGCGCGACGATCCGGACCCGTATTCCTTGCCGGCCAGGATCACCAGCGGCGTCCCCGCCTGCAAATAGTTTCTGGATGCTTCGAAGATCGTGGCAACCGGCGCGCCGTCGCGGGTGAAATCGCGCGTCCAGCCGCCTTCGGTGCCCGGGGCGATTTGGTTGCGCAGGCGCACATTGGCAAACGTGCCGCGAATCATGACCTCGTGGTTGCCGCGCCGCGAGCCCAGGGAATTGAAATCCTGGGGTTCCACCCCATGATCGCGCAGATACTGGCCAGCAGGCGTGTCCTTGCCGATGGCGCCCGCCGGGCTGATGTGGTCGGTGGTGACCGAATCACCCAACAGCGCCAGCACCCGTGCGCCCAGAATGTCGCCCACCGGCTGCGGCTGGCGAGGCATGTCCTGGAAATAGGGCGGATTGCGCACGTAGGTGGAATCGTCCTGCCAGTCGAACAGGCTGCCTTCGGGCGTGTCCAGACCGCGCCAGATGTCGCCGCCATCGAATACGCTGGCATAGCCGCGCGTATACATGTCCGAAGAAATGCAGGACCGGATCGCGGCCTGAACTTCTTCGGATGTCGGCCAGATATCGCTCAGGCGGACGTCCCGCCCCTGGGCATCCTGGCCCAGCGGGTCATTGAACAGGTCGATGTCCATGGTGCCCGCCAGCGCATAGGCCACCACCAGCGGCGGGGACATCAGGTAGTTGAGCTTGACTTCGGCGTGAATGCGGCCTTCGAAGTTGCGATTGCCCGACAGCACGGACACGACCGCCAGGTCGTTGGCACGCACTGCCTGGGAGACTTCGGGGATCAGGGGGCCGGAATTACCGATGCAGGTGGTGCAGCCGTAACCGACCAGATTGAACCCCAACTGGTCCAGGTAGGTCGTCAGGCCGGCTTTCTCGTAATAGTCCGTGACCACGCGGGATCCCGGCGCAAGACTGGTCTTGACCCAGGGCTTGCGGCGCAGGCCGCGTTCCACCGCCTTTTTGGCCAGCAGGCCGGCCGCCATCATGACCGCCGGGTTGCTGGTGTTGGTGCATGACGTGATGGCGGCAATGACCACGGCGCCGTGATCGATCGTGCAGGCCCCCGCGTCCGGCAGGCGCACGGTGGCCGGATTGGATTTCGGTGCGCCGGGCAGTGCCGCCAGGGACTTTGCCAGCGCGGGCTGGGCGTCGGTGAGCGCAATCCGGTCCTGCGGCCGCTTGGGCCCTGCGATCGACGGCACCACAGTGCCCAGATCCAGTTCCAGCCGTTCGGAATACTGCGGCTCATGCGCAGGATCGTGCCACAGGCCCTGGGCCTTGGCGTAGGCCTCGACCAGGGCAACCTGATCTTCCGAACGACCCGTAAAGCGCAGATAGGCCAGGGTTTCCTCGTCCATCGGAAAGATGGAAATCGTGGAACCGTATTCCGGGCTCATGTTGCCGATGGTGGCACGGTTGGCCAGCGGCACGGCGGCCACGCCGGGCCCGTAGAATTCGACGAATTTGCCCACGACGCCATGCTTGCGCAGCATGTCGGTGATGGTCAGCACCAGGTCGGTGGCAGTCGTGCCTTCCGGCAGGGACCCGGACAGCTTGAACCCCACCACGCGCGGGATCAGCATCGAAATGGGCTGGCCCAGCATGGCGGCCTCGGCCTCGATGCCACCCACCCCCCAGGCGACGATGCCCAGGCCATTGACCATGGGCGTATGCGAATCCGTGCCCACACAGGTGTCAGGATAGGCTTCGGTCACCCCATCGACCTGGCGTGTGAACACGCCGCGTGCCAGGTGTTCCAGATTGACCTGGTGAACGATGCCAGTGTCTGGCGGCACGACACGGAAATTGTCGAAGGCGGTCTGCCCCCAGCGCAGGAATTTGTAGCGTTCGACGTTGCGCCGGTATTCGATTTCCTGATTGCGCCGAAACGACTGGTTGTGGCCGAAATCATCGACGATCACGGAATGGTCGATGACCAGTTCCACAGGCACCAGAGGGTTGATGCGATCGGGCTGCCCGCCCAGGGCCCGCATGGCGTCACGCATGGCGGCCAGGTCCACCAACGCAGGCACCCCGGTGAAGTCCTGCAGCACGACCCGCGCCGGCATGAAGGCGATTTCCTGGCTGGGCTCGGCATTCGGATCCCAGCCTGCCAGGGCGCGGATCTCGTCGGCCCGGACGGCAACGCCATCCTCGGTGCGCAACAGGTTTTCCAGCAGAATCTTCAGGCCATACGGCAGCCGATCCGGGTCCAGGCCGTGGTCTTTCAGGGCATCCAACCGCCAGATGCGGTAGGACTTGCCCCCCACATCCAAAGTTGCGCGTGCGCCGAAACTGTTAGGGTGTGCCATGACGTGTCCTCCTGTCGGTTCAAACCTGGGCCGCCGAAGCGCCTGCGCCACGGAGCCGCTGATCCAGTCCATCTTACACTTCCCGGCCCGCAACGCCCCCCTTTTTCCACGCACCGGCCGGCATCCGGGACAACAACCGGACGCCGCCCAGGGGCAAGCCCGATTTTCTCTACGCGCCGGCCTACACTGGCACGATTCCCCTGTCCCCGGAGCCCAGCATGACCTTTCCCGCTTTCTTTGCCCAGGCCCCCCGTATCACGCTGCATGACCCGCTGGCCCATCTGCTGGGCGCGTCCGACGACGGCCTGATCGAATACGGCTATGACGACGCCGTGCGCCTGGCCGGCCATTCCTGTCCCACCGTGGCCGGCGCCTGGCTGATGACGGTACGCGCACTGCGTGTCCTGTATCCCGATTCCCTGCCGCAGCGCGGCGACATCGACGTGACCTTTGCCGATGACGCGACCAGCGGCGTCACCGGCGTCATCGCCCAGGTGGTCAGCCTGGTCACCGGCGCCACCACCGACACGGGCTTCAAGGGGCTGGCCGGCCAGTTCGACCGGCGCAATCTGATGCATTTCGGGGGCGACATCCCGGGCGAGATCGTCTTTGCCCGCCGCGATACGGGCGACCGGGCGGCGCTGTCCTTCAGCGCCCGCAGCGTGCCGGGCGCACCCGCCACCATGCCGCTGCTGCAGAAGATCCTGGCCGGCCAGGCCAGCAACACGGAACAGCGGGAATTCGCGCAGCTGTGGCAGGACCGCGTGCGCCGCATTCTAGAGGCCAGCGACCAGCCCGGCCTGGTGACGGTCAGCCCACTTCCGCGCCTGGGCTGACCCCAGCGGGGTCGCGTCAACGA
>NZ_JAVERO010000081.1:0-9498 GCF_034007085.1 Castellaniella sp.
GGCCCTGGGGGTGGCAAAACCGGAAATCAGTCTAGGACGTCCGGATCAGTCCAGGACTTCCAGTTTTGCCACCCCCAGGGCCAGGGTCTTGGTGCCGGCATCGCGGAATTCGATGCGCGCCTGGGCATCGGCGCCGCTGCCGCTCAAGGCCACCACGGTACCTTCGCCAAAGCGGCCATGGCGCACGCCCGTGCCGATACGAAAGGACTGTTCGCCCACAGTGACACCAGCCGCCTGGGTGCGGGGCGCACGCGGCGCAAAGCTGCTGCCCTCATCCCGCAGGCCGCCCAGGCCGCGACGGAACGCGCCGCTCCAGGGCGGCTGGGCGGTGGCCGGACGCTGACGCGGCGTGATCCATTTCAGGTGGGCTTCCGGGATTTCGTCCAGGAAACGCGAGCGCATGCCATAGCGCGTCTGGCCGTGCAGCATGCGGCTTTGCGCCAGGGTCAGCGTCAGGCGTTCGCGTGCCCGCGTGATGGCGACATACATCAGGCGGCGCTCTTCCTCCAGGCCACCCGCATCCAGCAAGCTGTTCTCATGAGGAAACAGGCCTTCTTCCAGACCGGTGATGAATACCACGTCGAATTCCAGGCCCTTGGCCGCATGTACGGTCATGAGCTGCACGGCGTCTTCACCGGCCTGCGCCTGGTTGTCGCCGGCCTCCAGTGAGGCATGGCTGAGAAACGCCCCCAGGGGCGACATGACGGCGGGCGATGGCCGCGCATCGTCGCCAAAAACCGGAGGCTGCGGGTCGGCCGCCCCATCGGCGGCAATCATGGCTGCGCCTTCGGGGATGCGGCCGGCAGGCAGGCCCTGCAAGCCTTCTTCGGCCACGAAGGCGGCAGCGGCATTGACCAGTTCCTGCAGATTGTCCAGACGATCCTGGCCCTCGCGGTCGGCCCGGTAATGGGCTTCCAGGCCGCTGTGATGCACCACATGGCCGATCAGTTCGGGCAGATCCAGCGTGCGGGCTTCCTGGGCCAGTTCGCGGATCAGGGTGACGAAACGGGCCAGGCTGGCACCAGCCTTGCCCGGCACGAAAGCGGCGGCACCTGCCAGGCTGGTGCCCTGCTGCGCGGCCATGTCGGCCTGCTGTTCCAGGGTACGGGCACCAATGCCGCGCGTGGGGAAATTCACCACCCGCATCCAGGACGTGTCGTCGTCCGGGTTGTCGATCAGGCGCAGATAGGCCAGGACGTCCTTGACTTCCTTGCGTTCGAAAAAGCGCTGCCCGCCATAGACCCGGTACGGCACCCGGGCGGAAAACAGGGCATGTTCGATCGGACGCGACTGAGCGTTGCTGCGGTACAGGATGGCGATCTCGTGGGCTGGCCGGCCTTCGCGGATCAGGGCGCGGATCTCGTCCACCAGCCACTGGGCCTCCAGCGCATCGGACGCCTGCTCGACCACCCGCAAGGGTTCGCCCTCGCCCGCGTCGGTCCACAGGTTCTTGCCCAGGCGGTCGTGGTTGTGCGTGATCAGGGCGTTGGCCGAATCCAGGATGTGGCCGTGCGAACGGTAGTTCTGTTCCAGCCGGATGACGCGACCCTGGGCGTGGCGCTGCTCGAAATCGGCCATATTGCCGACATTCGCCCCGCGAAAGGCGTAGATGGACTGATCGTCGTCACCCACCGCGAACACCGGCGTGTGCGCGCCGGCCAGCAGCATCAGCCAGCGGTACTGCAGGACATTGGTGTCCTGGAATTCATCCACCAGAATCTGCTGGAAACGGCGCTGGTAGTGTTCGCGGATCGGTGCCTCGCGCTGCAGCAGTTCGTAGGCACGCAGCAGCAGTTCGCCAAAATCGACCACCCCTTCGCGCTCGCACTGGTCCTGGTAGCGCTGGTACAGGTCCGCCAGCCGCCGGGCATGGGGGTCGCGCACGTCCAGGTCGCCCGGGCGCAGGCCGTCTTCCTTGGCGCTGTTGATCATGCGCTGCACATCGCGCGGCGGGAAACGTTCGTCGTCGATGCCGGCGGATTTCAGCATGCGCTTGATGGCCGAGAGCTGGTCGGCGCTGTCCAGGATCTGGAAGGCCTGCGGCAAGCCGGCCTCGCGGTGATGCGCACGCAACAAGCGGTTGCACAGGCCATGGAACGTACCAACCCACATGCCCCGGGTATTGATGGGCAACAGCGCCGACAGCCGCGTCAGCATTTCCCGCGCAGCCTTGTTGGTAAAGGTGACGGCCAGCAGCCCATGGGGGCTGACCTGCCCGGTCTGGACCAGCCAAGCCATGCGGGTGGTCAGGACACGGGTCTTGCCGCTGCCGGCGCCTGCCAGCACCAGGGCGTGTTCGGCCGGCAGGGTGACGGCAGCCCGTTGCTGCGGATTCAGTCCTTCGAGCATCCGATCGGTCATGCCGCGTAACGGCCGAGCCGAAGAGCGAATTGTTCCAGCCCATCGATGCCGCTGGCCTGCGCCCGCTGGCACCAGGCGCGCAGGTCGGCCAGCAGCTGTTCGCTGCTGGCGCTGGAAGACTCCCACAGCGCAGTCAGGTCGCGGCGCATCTGCACCAGGGTCGAGAGCGCCGGCGCCAGCGACAGGGCGCGATCCATCTGCGCCTGCTCACGCGGTGCCAGCACGGCGGTGTCGCGCACCAGCCATTTGCGGCAACGCCGCAGCAACAGGCGTTCGCCACGCCGCTGGCGCAGCTTGAGCGCCTTGAGTTCGTGCGCCACGGCGGTCTTGATCACCCCCGAATAGCGCGCCAGGACCTCGTAGCGGTGAGCGATGATGCCCTGGAGCTGGGCCTGTCCCAGCCCCCTGGCGGCATCCGGCGCCTGCAGGCGCAGCCGGGGCGCGACCCGGCGCACCCGGGCCAGGCCCAGGACCTGCAACACGCGGATGTAAGCCCAGCCCAGGTCGAATTCATACCAGCGCGAAGAAAACTTGGCCGAAGTCCCATAGGCGTGGTGGTTGTTGTGCAGTTCTTCGCCGCCGATCAGCAGCCCCCAGGGCACGATATTGGTACTGTCGTCCGGGCAGGCGAAATTGCGATAGCCCCAGGCGTGGCCCAGGCCATTGACCACACCGGCCGCCCAGAACGGAATCCAGGCCATTTGCACCGCCCAGACCGTCAGCCCTATGACGCCGAACAGCAGCAGATCCACGGCCAGCATCAGCCCCACACCCAACAGGCTGTGGCGACTGTACACATGGCGTTCGAGCCAATCATCAGGGGTGCCATGGCCGTAGCGCGCCAGGGTTTCGGCATTGCGGGCCTCGTCGCGGTACAGTTCCGCACCGCGAAAGAAGACCTGGGCCAGGCCGAATACGGCGGGCGAATGGGGATCGCCTTCTCGTTCGCATTTGGCGTGGTGCTTGCGGTGGATGGCGACCCATTCGCGGGTCACCATGCCGGTGGTCAGCCACAGCCAGAAACGGAAAAAATGCGCTACGGCAGGGTGCAGGTCCAATCCCCGATGCGCCTGGCTGCGGTGCAGATACAGGGTCACGGCCACAATGGTGACGTGGGTCAGGACCAGCGTCACGCCAAGCAGGGCCCAAGGGCCCAGCTGCAGGATGCCGCCCTGTAGAAAGGATAGCCAGGTATTCATGGTGTCCGGGCAGGTGCCCACAGGTTGGAGGAGTTCTGCGGCCTAGTGTAGTCCACGGGAATGCAGCGCGTGAAGCACGGTTCAGGGACGGCCCTTGCGATAGCCTCCTGGCGGGATTCCCGCCCATTGCCGGAAAGCCCGGTTGAAGGCAGCCGGATCCTCGAACCCCAGCTGCGCGCCGATCGCCGCGATGGGCAGGTCCGTGCACAACAGCCGGATGATCGCAGCATCCCGGCGCACGGCGCTTTTGATGGCCTGGAAATGCGTGCCTTCGGCATCCAGCCGGCGGGCCAGCGTGCGGGGCGACAGGTGCAGCGCCCGGGCAATTTCCGGAATCGACGGAGGACAATCCAGCCGGGCTTCGAGCAGATCCCGGACCCGGTGGGTCAACAGGCGTTCGGCAACCGGGGGGCGGATCCAATCCATCGGGGCGCGCCGCAGAAAGGCGGACACGGCGGCCCGATCCTGCCGCACCGGCAAATCCAGGGTGCCGGGCTCGAACACCAGCATGGTCTCGGCTTGCCCAAATGCAGCCGGTCCTGCATACATGTTCAGGTATTCGCCTGCATGCGGCGGCTGGGGATACGCGAGGCTCACCCGGACGAATCGCAGGCGGCGTTCAGCCATCCACGAGGCAATGCCCTGCACCAGCAACAGCATCAGTTCCAGAATCAGGACACGCTCTGCCCCCAGGTCCCGCTGTTCTTCGATCACCAGGCTCTCGGCATCCCCTACCGCCGCCATCCGGAAGGACAGATCATCCAGCACCAGGCGGAAGAAACAGCAGAATCGATGCAAGGCCACCCGCAGGCTGGGCGCCCCTACCAGGCCCAGGCACAGGAATTTCAGGGTTCCACCCCGCAATGGCCGCGAGAACAGTCCTGGCGTTTCATCATCGAGCTGAACGACCAGCGCCCGATAGAACAGGGCGAATTGTTCGACCGTCACCCGGGCAAACGGCCGCGCCAGCAGCGCAGGCGCGATCCCTGCGCGCGCCACCGCTTCCGGCGTGGCGCCAGGCGGATAGCCCAGTCGATCGAGCATCTGGGTGATCATGCCGACCGGCACCGTCATCGTCGAGGCAGTCATGGCCATTGTCCTGCCGATCCCCTGGGCTCGCGTAATCGCACGCAGACAATCCGACTCATGAGATTGGCAAAAAATATCAATAAACAGACTGATTTTGCCATCTACAGAACGCCAGCCGTCCATTAGTATGATCCCCAAGACCTCGTGATGCCCAGGAGACAATTCAGGTTTCGATGAACTGCTCGCAGACGCAGATCTGCCAGGCACTGATTCGATATTGGCAATTCAGGCATATTCAAAATGGGTTGCAGGCCGGTGTGCATTTCCGCACCGCCCCGCCCCGGACAAGCCTTTCGATCGAGGGAACAGATCACCGGACGCAAGGAGGCGATTCCGATGCACTTTCAGCTCAGCCCAGAACAAGAAGCGATCCGGACCCTGGCCCGTACGTTCACAGACCGGGAAATCACGCCGCACGCCGCCGAAGCCGACCGCAGCCGGGTATTTCCGGCAAACATCCATTCGCAGGCCCAGGCGCTGGGGCTGACCAGCGTGACCCTGCCGGAATCCGTCGGCGGCAGCGGCCTGGGGTGCCTGGAACTCGTCCTGGTCACCGAAGCCCTCTGCTACGGCTGCCTGGGCATCGGCACGGCACTGTGCATCGATGCGCTGGCCACCACCCCGATCCTGCTGGCGGGCACCCCAGCCCAGAAGAACCGCTATCTGGGGGCCAGCGTGCGAGGCGCCCGCGCCAGCTTTGCCATGACCGAACCGGATGCCGGGTCTGATGTGGCCGGCATCCGGACCCGAGCCGAACGCACGGCAGACGGCTATCGGATCTCGGGGGCCAAGACCTGGATATCGAACGCCAATCTGGCGGAATTCTTCGTAGTCTTCGCCCGCACGGCCCCCGAGCCCGGATACCACAGCCTGAGCGCGTTCATCGTGCCCCGCAACAGCCCCGGACTGACTGTCGGTCCTCCATTGGACAAGCTCGGGCAGCGCTGCGCACCCACCTGCCCGGTCTTCCTGGATCAGGTCCATGTCACGCCCGAGCAGCGCCTGGGCGAGGAAGGCCATGGCTTTGCCCTGGCCATGCGGGTCTTTGATCATTCCCGCCCCATGGTGGCGGCTTTCGGCGTGGGGCTGATCGAACGCTGCCTGGATGAATCGCTGGCCTACGCCTGCCAGCGCACCAGCATGGGCAAGCGCCTGATCGAACACCAGGCCATCGCCCACAAGCTGGCCGAAATGCGCATGAAGCTCGAAGCCGCCCGTTTGATGAGCTATCAGGCGGCCTGGCGGCTCGACCAGGGCTTGCCAAGCACCCTGCAGGCCTCGGCCGCCAAGGCCTTCGCCGCCGATGCCGCCATGTGGGCCGCCACCGAAGCCATCCAGATTTTCGGCGGCATGGGCTATTGCACCGAATACCCCGTGGAAAAGCTTTTCCGCGATGCCAAGGTGCTGCAGATCTACGAAGGCACCAGCGAAATCCAACGCAACATCATCGCCCGCGAATTGCAGCGGGCCGCCTCTCGAGAATGAACATGACACTACGCCCACACTCTCCTGACGAACCGGTCATCCTGACAGCCGTGCGCACGCCGTTCGGCCGGCGCAACGGCGCCCTGCGCGACACACGCCCGGACGAACTGCTGGCGGCCGTCCTGCAGGAAACCCTGACCCGCTCGGGGCTGCCTGCCGACCAGGTCGGCGACACACTGGCCGGCTGCGTCAGCCAGGCTGGTGAGCAAGGGGGCAATATCGCCCGCCAGGCCGTGCTGCTGGCCGGATTGCCGATGACCGTTCCGGCGGCCACGATCAACCGGATGTGCGGCTCCAGCCAGTATGCCGTCCATGCCGCCGCGCAGGCGGTGGCCTGCGGGGATGCGGATTTTGCCATCGGCTGCGGGGTCGAGAGCATGAGCCGGGTGCCGATGTTCCTGGACCTGACCCTGGGACAGCGGCCCTTCCAGGGCTTCGACGGCCTGCATCCCGATCTGCTGGCCCGGTTTCCCATTCCGCATCAGGTCGAAAGCGCGGAACGCATCGCGCAATCCTGGCAACTGTCGCGACGCGAACTGGACGACTACGCCATCGAAAGCCATCGCCGTGCCGATGCGGCCCGCGCGGCCGGGCTGCACACGGAAATCATGGCCATGTCCGGCCTGGACGGCACGGGCACCCCAGCCCCCCTGATCGCCGACGAGGGCATCCGCGCGCCCATCGACGAAGACCGGGTCCGCAGCATGGCCCCAGTCTTGCGCGCCCCGGAAGACGGCCGGGTGACGGCCGCCAACGCCAGCCAGATGTCCGATGGCGCAGCCGCCGTCCTGCTGGGACGCCGCGCCGCTGCGCAGGCGCTGGGCCTGGCACCGCAGGCACGGTTTCTGGCGCGTGTGGCCGTCGGTTCCGATCCGGTGATGCAGCTGACCGGCATCGTGCCCGCCACCCGCCTGGCGCTGGAACGAGCAGGCCTGTCGATCCACGACCTCGACTGGATCGAGGTCAACGAGGCCTTCGCCAGTGTCGCGCTGTGTTTCATGCGCGAATTCGAGCCCGATCCGGACCGCTGCAATCCCTGGGGCGGCGCCATCGCTCACGGCCATCCGCTGGGCGCCACCGGCGCCGGCCTGATGGCCAAGATGCTTGCCGGCCTGCGCCAGCGCGACGGCCAGTTCGGCCTGCAGATCATGTGCATCGGCCACGGCATGGCTACCGCCACCGTGATCGAACGGCTCTGACCTGCCTGCGGCAGGACCATACAATCCCACCCTATGAACAAGGGGCGCCAGACCTCACCAGAATCACACAGGAGACTCGTATGCCACTTCATGACCGCCTTGATCAGCCGGCGGACGTCCGGCGCAGCGCCCGCAATCTGATCGGTGACGCTTTCGCACGATCCGTACGCCGCAACCCGGACAGCATTGCCCTGGTTTTCGAACCGCGCAGCTGGACTTATGCCGAACTGGATCGCGGCGCCAACCGCGTGGCCCACCGGCTGCTGGGCCTGGGACTACGGACCGGAGACCGGGTCGCCGCCTACGGGCGCAATTCCGACGCCTACGTCCTGTTGTGGCTGGCCTGCGCCAAGTCGGGCCTGATCCATGTGCCGGTCAACTACGCCCTGCTGGGTGCGGAACTGCGCTACATCATCGAGCAATCCGGCGCCCGGGCGCTGTTCCACGACGCCGATCTGACCGAATCGATCCAGACGCTGGACGGCACTCCGGACTGCGCCTGGCGCGGCACGCTGACGGGCGGCCACGACCTTGACGTCCTGGCCTGGGCCCGTGGCGACGGCCCTGACAGCGCCCCGGACGTCGCACTGGATGAAGAAGCCATCGCCCAGCTGCTGTATACCTCTGGCACCACGGCCGCCCCCAAAGGCGCCATGATGAGCCACAGAGCGCTCATGGCCGAATACACCAGCACACTCCTGGCGACCGACATCTGCGGCCAGGACCGTTCCCTGGCCGCCCTGCCGCTGTACCACTCGGCCCAGATGCACGTCTTCCTGATGCCGCAACTGCTGGTCGGCGCAACGACCTTGCTGATCCAGGCGCCCCAACCCGACCGCTGCTTCGATCTGATCGCACGTGAACGGGTGACGTCATTTTTCGCGCCACCCACGGTGTGGATCGCGTTCCTGCGCCATCCCGGCCTCGATCCGGCACAACTGGCGTCTCTGCGCAAGGGATACTATGGCGCATCGATCATGCCGGTGCCGGTGTTGCAGGAACTGGCCCGCCAGCTTCCGGACCTGCAGCTGTACAACTGCTATGGCCAAAGCGAAATCGCCCCCCTGGCCACCGTCCTGCGCCCCGAAGACCACGCCGACCGCCCAGCCTCGGCCGGACGCCCCGTCTTCAACGTGGAAACCCGCATTGTGGACGCCGACCTGCGCGACATGCCGGCTGGCGAAATGGGGGAAATCGTCCACCGATCACCCCAGCTGATGAGCGGCTACTGGAACAAGCCCGAGGAAACCGCTGCAGCGTTTGCCGGAGGCTGGTTCCGTTCCGGAGACGTGGGCCACATGGACGAGGCCGGTTACCTGTACGTGACCGACCGCATCAAGGACATCATCAACACCGGCGGCGTGGTGGTGGCCAGCCGCGAGGTCGAGGAATGCCTCTACACCCACCCGGCCGTGGCGGAAGTCGCCGTCATCGGGCTGCCCGACGAACGCTGGATCGAAGCCGTCACCGCCGTGGTTGCGCTGAAACGGGACGTGCAGGCCAGCGCGGACGAACTCATCGCCCATGTCCATGCGCGGCTGGCGCCCTTCAAGGTGCCCAAGCGCGTCTTCTTCGTCGAAGACATGCCGCGCAACGCATCGGGCAAGCTGCTCAAACGCGAGTTGCGCGACCGCTACGCATCCGGGGACTGATCCGCCTGGCCGGCCTTGGCGCGCACCATCACGGCAGCGAAAAAACCATCGGTGCCGTGGACATCGGGACGCAGCCGCAAATACGGCCCATCCAGGGCCATGTCGATGTTCCGGTCGGCCAGAATCGCGCCGGCATCCAGCAGCGAGAATTCCGGATGCTCGGCCAGGAACGCTTGCACCTGCCATTCGTTTTCTTCGGGCAGGACGCTGCAGCTGGCATACACCAGCCGCCCGCCCGGCATCACGCAGGCGGCGGCATCCCGCAGGATCGCCGCCTGGGTCTCACACAGCTGGACCAGGGATTCGGGATGCTGGCGCCATTTCAGATCGGGATTGCGGCGCAATGTCCCCAGGCCGCTGCACGGCGCATCCACCAGCACACGGTGGGCCTTGCCACGCAAGCGCCTGACGCGCTGATCGTTGCGTTCGGCGATGGCGACCGGCACGATATTGGACAGCCCGCTGCGCGCAAAGCGCGGCTTGGCCCGCGCCAGACGGGCCGCCGACACGTCA
>NZ_JAVERO010000064.1:0-11799 GCF_034007085.1 Castellaniella sp.
TAGGCGGCTTCTAACCTGTTGAGACAACAGGATCATTCTGGCGCGGCTGGCAGGATTCGAACCCACGACCCCTTGGTTCGTAGCCAAGTACTCTATCCAACTGAGCTACAGCCGCTAAAGAAGCGAAATTATAACGCGCTTTTCAAGGCTTGTCATGTTGCTTCTGGTGCGTTTTCAAAAACGCGGTTTCCAGTCAACTCAGGCGGATCAACGAGCCGTCATCCGGCGCGATCAGCCATGCCTGAACTGGAAAGCGCGAAATCATACCACGGATCGTATCGATCGGCATCTGGGCAAAGGCCGTCGACAGCGCGTCTGCAGTCGTCGCGTCGGCTGCGCGCACGGTGACGCTGCGCCAGCGCGGCGTTGCCTGGCCCGTATGCGGGTTGAACAGGTGCGTGAAGTGGCCGCTGGGGTCCAGTGGCGTGCCATAGCCCCCCGAGGTGGCCAGCGCCTGATCCGATAGATCGATGCTGTCCAGCACACGGGCAGGATTCTGAGGATCGGCAATGCCGGCACGCCAGGGGCGGTCGGACGCAGGCACGCCCAGGGCGCGGGCTTCGCCCATGTCCACCATGGCGTGTTCCAGGCCGTTGGCTCGCAGCAGTTCGGTCACCCGGTCAGTGATGTAGCCCTGGGCAATGCCGTTCAGGGTCAGCGCCATGCCGGGGTGTTCCAGCACGATGGCCTTGTCATCGATGCGGATGGCGCGGTAGTCCACCTTGGTCAGCGCGGCCCGCAGCGCATCGGGATCCGGGGGCAGCGGCTGATTGGCGCGCACGCGGGCGGCATACAGGTCCCAGAGCACTTGCACGCTGGGGTCGAACAGCCCATCGGTCCGTTCACCGAAGGCAATGGCCTGGGACAGCAGGCGGCTCAGGTCCGAAGGCGGATTGTCCAGGCGGCCCTGGCGATTCAGGCGCGACAGGGCGCTGTCCTCGCGGTACAGGCTGAAGACCTGTTCCAGGCGGTGGACTTCGGCGACGGCCAGGCGAACCAGACGTTCGGCGTGGGCGCGGTCGGGATGCAGCAATTGCAGTTGCGCATCGGCGCCCAGCGCGATGCCGTTCCAGGTCACCGGTTCGGGCCAGGATCCAGGGGTGCGCAGGGCTGCGTGGAGGGTGCTGGGGCCAACCAGCGCGGCGCTGGCGGCAAGGATGCCGAGAAACCGTCGGCGGGGGATTTGGGGTGTATTCATGAGTGGGCTCCAGCGGAATCGGGCTCCGCACTGTTCGTGAAGTCGGGGGCGCGCAGGACGTAGTCTTCGGGCATGTCCTTGAAACCCACGATGCGCCCACCGTGGCGGGTGGCGTAGGCTTGCGCGTCTTCCAGCCGGGAAAAGGGCAGGGCGTCAGGCGCGCCCATGCCGCCGACCACGTTGCTTTCGATCAGGTAATGGGCCGTCCGGGCGTCGATCCAGGCATCGGCCGGCGGGTTGCCGTCCGGGCCGGCGCGTCCCATGTCCTGTACATAGATGGCGATGATGGTCTTGGGTTCTTCGGGCAGGATCGTGTAGGCGAAGACTTCGCGGATGGTGGAAAACCAGACCGGAGCATCCTGGTCGCGCAAGAGGATCTGGCCCTTGGGGCCGATGTGTTCATCGAGATACATGCCGCAATAATGGCCGATGGCTGCGTCCGTCATGGCCACGGGAGGAGGCGGTGAAGAAGAAGCGTCGTCGTCATCGACGCAGCCAGCCAGCAGGACGGCCAGCAGGGCGGCGCCGATCAGACGTGCCAAGTGCGATCTGTTCATAGCGCCCTCCGGTTGAACACGACGGCGGCCAGGCCCAGGGGCACGACGATCCACAGGATCTGGGCCAGCACCAGGATGCCGGTGGACAGGGTGGCCTGGTCGCTCAGGCCGGCCATGCCGGCGAACATGGCGATGTTTTCATGGCCGGTCAGGTTCAGCAGGCGGTAGACGTCGGTCGGGTTGAACAGCAGGATGGTGTTGAGCAGGGGCGCGGTGATGATCCGGCCCTGATCGGCGACCAGCACGCCCAGCAGCACCATGTCGTAGATCACCACCAGGAACAGCCAGACGCCGATGGCGACACCGGCAGCGGTGGCGCGTTCCTGGACCAGGGCGCTGATCAGGTAGCCCAGCGACAGGAAACTGGCGCCCAGCAGGATGCTGGCGGCGATCAACAGGGCAAAGGGGGTCCAGGCCTCCAGATCCAGGCCGCCATGCGCCAGCTGCAGCGCCAATCCGGCGATGCCATAGCCGGCCACCGTGGCCAGTGCCAGGATGGCCAGATGGCCGAGAAATTTGCCGGCCAGAACCTGGCGCCGCGCAATCGGGTAGCTGAGCAGCAGGGCCATGGTGCCCCGGTCGATTTCGCCCACGATGGCGTCATAGGACAGCAGCATGGCGATCAGCGGGATCAGGAAGATCGACAGGCTGGACAGGCTGACGACGGTCACGGTCAGGGGGTCGACCTTGACGGTGCCGGTCGGCGCACTGCCCAGGAACCCCAGCGACAGGGCCAGCATGGCCAGCAATGCGGTGATGGCGAGCACCCAGCGATTGCGCAGGCCGTCGCGGATTTCCTTGCGGATCAGGATAGGGGTCGGATTCATGCGTCCTCCCGGCGCAGGAATTGTGCGTACATTTCGTCGAGTCCGGGGTGTTCCAGTTCGATGTCGCGGATGTTGGGTATGGCCTGGGCGTCGCGCAATCGATTCAGCTTGTCGGCTTCGGCGCAGGTCAGTTCGATGCGGTTGGCGCCGAGGCGCCGCCAGCCTTCGGGGGGCTGGATGGGATCGGTGTCCAGCGTCAGGCGGATGCGGACCGGCAGATCGGCTTCGCGGCGCAGGTCGCCCAGGGTGCCGTCGGCGATCTTCTGGCCCTTGCACATGACGATGACGCGGTCGGCCAGGCCTTCGAGTTCGGCCAGGGCATGGGTGGACAGCAGGATGGCGACCCCGGCATCGCGCAGTTCGCGCACGATGTCGTAGAACAGCAGGCGTGAAGCGGGATCCAGGCCTGTGGTCGGTTCGTCCAGCAGCAGCACCCGGGGGGTGCCGAGCAGCGCCTGGGCCAGGGCCAGGCGCTGGCGCATGCCCTTGGAATAGCCGCCCACACGGCGCCGGGCGGCTTCGGCGATGCCGACCCGCGAGAGCAGGGCGGTGTTGCCATCCGTGGACAGGCCTTTCAGGTGGGCATAGAACGCCAGGGTTTCAGCCCCCGTCAGCGATGGATGCAGGGCGACGGTTTCTGGCAGATAGCCGATGTGGCGGCGGGCGCGGGCGGCGGCCGGTGTGCCGACGGCCTCGCCCAGCACGCGCACCGAGCCGGCTTCCGGGCGGATCAGGCCCAGGATCAGCTTGATCAGGGTGCTTTTGCCGGCGCCGTTGTGGCCGGCCAGGATCACGCATTCGCCGGGCTCGATGAACAGGCTGACATTGTCCACGGCCCGCAGCGCGGCGTAGCGTTTGGTGACGGATCGAAGTTCGATCGGAGGCGCTGTGACGGTCATTGCAGGGTCTCGAATTTTTTTCGGGTTGGCGTGTCCGGGATCGCCATCAGGGGCGCGCTGTCGATCACGCCGCCGGGCAGGATCGCGGGGAACTGGGACTGGGCCCAGCGGACGATGGTCACGGCCGGACTGTTGAGCAGCAACCGCGCGTTGGGCGCGCGCCAGACGACCTGATCGATGATGCCATTGGGGCGGTAGGCGGTGTCGGCAATCCCGTCACCGTCCAGGTCGAAGGCCGACAGGTCGGACCAGTAGTTGCCGCGCCCGTCCTTGGACCATTCGATATAGCGGGTACCCACGTACTTGACCTGATTCTGGTTCTGCACGAAGGCATTGCCGGATATCTCGTTGCCCTCGGAGCCGGTGTAATGCACGCCGATCTCGCAATCCTGGAAAAGGTTGTCGGCCAGGATGTTGAAATTGGAGTTGTAGATGAAGACGCATTTTTCGGCGCCGACCATGACATTGCCGGAAATGGTCGAATAATCGGTGGCGTTGAGCATCAACCCCTGGAACTTGCTCTGGGTGGCGATGTTGTTCGTGACCTTGATGTGGCGCGAGAACATGATCGCAAAGCCGATCTCATTGCCCAGCGAGATGTTGTCGCTGACCTCGCTGTTGTTGGTGTACATGTAGTGCACCGAATAGCGGACATCGCGGAAGACGTTGCGGGCAAACAGGTTCTTCGAACTGTTGTTGGAATAGATGCCGTCGCGGCCTTCGGAAATTTCGTTGTCCACGACCTTCGAGCCGGGGGCATTCCAGACGGTCACGCCATTGCCGCGTTCGTTGACGCGCAGCCCGGTGTTGCCGATGATGCGGTTGTGTTCTACCAGGGCGTCCTGAACGCCCCACAGATAGACACCAACCGAATTGTCGATGATGTTGTTTTCGACGATGTGGGCGCGGGTGGCGGTCTTGTCCAGGAAGACGCCCGCATCCATGTCGGGCAGGCTCAGGCCCGAATGGCGCACGGTCAGATGCCGCAGGACGACGTCTTCGGCCTGGATCCAGACGGTGCGGCCGGTGCGTTCGCCCAGGATCTGGGCGCTGCGGTCAGCGGGTCCTTGCAGCGTCAGGGGTTTGTCGATGATGAGGTTGCCAGGGTAGTCGCCCGCTGCGAGATGCAGGACATCGCCTGGCGACGCCGCCGCGATCGCGGCCTGCAGGTCGGAACCGGCAGGCACGTCGATCGTGGCAGCGCGCACCGCCCCATGGCTGGCGGCCAAAGCCCCCAGCCATAGGCAGAAGCCCCTCAGGACGGTGGGAGGGCGCATGTGTCAAGCCTTCTTCGGTTTGACATACATTTGACCCGACATTTCCATGTGCAGGGCATGGCAGAACCACTGGCAGTAGTACCAATGCACGCCTGGACGCGTGGCCGTGAAGGTGACCGAGGAGGTCGCCTGCGGTCCGATTTCCATGGCGATGCCGTAGCCGCTGAGCGTGAAGCCGTGGGTCAGGTCCTCGATGCGTTCCACGTTGGTGACCACGACGGTGACCTCGTCGCCTTCGTTGACTTCGAAGCTGGGCAGGCTGAACACCGGCGCGATCGCGGTCATGTAGACCCGGACCTTGTTGCCGTCACGGATGACGTTGGCAGCCGATTCCAGGGTGACGCCGTCCTTGGCCGCCATCTGGCGCACGTCTTCCCACATGGGGTCGTCGCGATCCCAGATGTGCTTGGGGCGGACCTTGGAGCGGTGCACCAGCAGCATGTCGTGCGGTTCGGCAAAGCTGGGGCCGTCGTGCACCAGTTTCATCTCGTCGCCGGAGATGTCGATCAACTGGTCGTTTTCCGGTTTCAGAGGGCCGACGTTCAGGAAGCGGTCCTTGGAGAACTTGTTCAGCGACACCAGCCATTTGCCGTCGGCTTCCTTGGTTTCGCCCATCGTGGTGTGGTTGTGGCCGGGCTGATAGTGCACGTCCAGTTTCTGGATGATGGGGTCGACGTCCTTGCCCGCGTAGGCCTGGCGGGCCTTTTCGATGTTCCACTTGCACATCTGGCTGTCGATGAACAGGGTGGTGTAGGCATTGCCGCGGCCATCGAAGGCCGTGTGCAGGGGGCCCAGGCCCAGCTGCGGTTCGGCCACGACCACGTCGCGTTCCTTGATCTTGTCGTCGAACAGATCATCGAGCTTGCGCACGTCGATCACCGTGACGGTGGGCGAGAGCTTGCCGTTGAAGACCACGTGGATGCCGTCGGGCGCGGCGTTGCAGCCGTGCGGCGAGTTGGGCACCGGAATGTAGCGCGTGTATTTCGAACCCTTGCGACCGTCGATGACGGGCACGCCGTTCATTTCCTTGTAGTCGCCGTTCTTGACGGCTTCCTCGATGCGCTTGATGTTGAACACCACCGCCCAGTCCTGCTCGTTGGCGGACATTTCGGTGACGGTCAGGCCCTTTTCCGAGTTGTAGCAGGTGGCAAAGGAATATTTGCCTTGGTAGTCGGCGTCGCCGTTGTCCAGGTTGCCGTCGACCAAGACCTGCCAGGCGACCTTCATGGTTTCGCCGTCCACGGCGGTGTAGATGGCCCAGAAATTCTTTTTCGGGTCGTCCATCACGGAACCGTCGTTGGGCAGCGGCACGATGTGTTCACCGTTGCAGAACACGTAGCCGGTCTTCGGGTAGCGCTGCGGGCGCAGGCCGTGGATGCCGTCGGCGTTGGGGATTTCGACGATCTTGTCGGTCTTCATCACGTCGCAGCGCACGCGGGCCACGCGGGTGTTGGCCTTGTCGTTGATGTAGATGTAGCGGCCGTCGTAGGTATTGTCCGTGAAGGACATGTGCGGGTGGTGCGCGTCGCCGTTGGGCAACGTTTTCAGATTGTTGTCCTTCAGGAACTTGCGCGTCTGCGGCGTCAGACTTTCGTTCAGGATCTTCAGGCTTTCGTTGGTGCGGCCCCAGCCGGTGGCGCTGCACATATTGAAGACCGGGATGCGCATGAGTTCGCGCATGGACGGCAGGCCAAGGATGCGGATTTCGCCTGACTGCCCTCCCGAGTTGAAGGCATAGTATTCGTCCAGCTCACCGGGGGCGACTTCGACGCTCTGGTGACCCTTGTTCTTGTCATCCTTGGCGCTGGCCGTCAGGTGGGTGGCGCCGACGGCGGCGGCGCCCGTCAGGGCAGCGGTGCCGAGGAATCCTCGCCGGCTCAGGCCGGGTTTGTCGCTGGTATGGTCGGACATGGTGTTCTCCCTAGGGGTTGATGGCATAGCGTTCCGGCACGATGGCCGGGGTAGGACGCTATGGGTTCGACGAAACGGGTTGCGGATCGGACGACGGGTCGCGTGGGCGTACGGTCGGCTTGCGGCTGGCAACGACTTCGCCCGGGATGCCGGCGTCCGGCGGCGGCGCCTTGTGGCGCTTGAGCTTGGCGTTCTTCTGGATCAAGTGCGGGCAGCGCTTTTCGTTGTGATAGAGCTGCTGGCAGTTCAGGCACTGGATGCATTCGTTCGGATTGATGTCGCCTTCCGGGTTGATGGCCTGCACGGGGCAGTCCACGGCGCACAGTTGGCAGGGGTTGCCGCAGGTCTTGTAGCGACGCAGCCAGTCGAAGATGCGCAACCGTGCGGGAATCGCCAGGGCCGCGCCCAGCGGGCACAGGTAGCGGCAGTAGAAGCGTTCGATGAACAGCCCGGCCAGCAGCAGCACGGCGGCAAAGACCACGAACGGCCAGTCGCGTACGAACTTCAGGATGATCGCGGTCTTGAAGGGTTCGACCTCGGCGAATTTTTCGGCCGTGCCCAGTTCGTACAGCGAGATGCCGAACAGGATCAGGAAGATGACGTATTTCAGGCCGGCCAGGCGGGTGTTCAGGCCGTGCGGCACCTTGATCTGGGGCACGTGCAGTTTCTTGGCGACCTGGTTGGTCAGTTCCTGCAGCGCGCCGAAGGGGCACAGCCAGCCGCAGAATGCGCCGCGGTTCCAGAAGATCAGGGACATGGCCGTGGCGATCCACAGGATGAACACGATCGGGTCCATCAGGAAGTATTCCCAGCTGAAGTCCGTGCGCAGCGACGTGGTGAACGTGAGCACGTTCACGACCGAGAGCTGTGCCTGGGCGTACCAGCCGATCCAGAACAGCGTGAAGATCAGGAACACTGTGCGGAACCGCTTGTAGAAGACTTCGTGCTTGACGATCTGGTTCTGGAAGAAGAACACCATGATCAGGGTCAGGAGCGCGATGGAAATCAGGGCGATCTGCACGGTCTTGGCAAGCCAGATCTGTTTCCACAGTGCTGGGGCGGAGTCGTCGTCGTAGGCGATCGGCGGCTGCGCAGCAGGTGCAGCCGTTCCGGCGGTTTCGGCGGTTGTGGTGCCGGTTTGCGCGGCCGGGGCATCGACCTTGGTGTAGGACTTGGGCAGGTCGTAGTTCAGGACGAAGGCGGTGAAGGCCTTTTCATCCACGCTGATCACGCGCTGCACGGTAAGCTGCAGGCGCCACGGCTCGACGGGATCGAAGACGGCGTCTTCCGGCACGGTGAACAGTGAGACCTCGCGGAAGCTGGGCGAGCCGGGGGCCATCAGGTCGGCCAGCCGCTGGTGGTCCAGGTCGGTGAAGCGGAAGCTGTTTTCTTCCTGGATGACTTCGATGCGGTCGAACACCCCGCCACGAACATAGCCCGATCCCTTGAAGGAATAGCCGTTGCCGGCCACCAGGATGGCCTGTTGGCCGGGTTTGAGGCGGCTGCGCAGGTAGTCGTATTCAGCGTCGCCCAGCAGGCTGCGGCCAATGCCCGGCACGCTGACCATGGCGGCATACAGGTCGATGAAGGTGTCCTGGGGGTCGCCGGGCTCGGGGCGATCGATGGCGCCCTGGCGGCCGGTTTCCTCGAAGGCCTTGTTGACGTCGGCAACCGTCAGGTGCAGGTGGCCGACGGCGCCGGATTTCAGCAGTTCATCCCAGGATGCGGTGTCGGTCTTGGACAGGTCGATGGAGCGCTGTTCGACAGGCGCAGCCTGGGCCTGGATGTCTTGGCCGATGCCGTAATGGCGCGCCACGGCCAGCACGGAACGCGTCAGGCTGTCGCCGACGACCATCAGGGTGACGGTGGCACCGCTGACAATGTCCACGGGCGGCGGCGCGCCGGGGCGAGGGGGTTCCTTGACGTAGTTCTTGCCGATGTAACCGTCGATGAAGGTCTGGACCTTGGATTCGGGGATGCCGATCAGCACGATGGGTTCGTGGTGTTCGACCAGCCGGGCGCTGATGATTTCGCCGTCCATGGAAAGGCCCACGACGACGTCGATCGGCTTGCTGGAATAGCCCCGGGTATTGACGATGTCGGTGGTCAGGTAGGCGTAGCCGATCTGCTGGTCGCCTGCGTACACGCGGGCCACGGCGGGCTTGCCTTCGGGGGGGCCGACGCGGTCGGCGCCGGGGATGATGTCGGCAGGCTGGAGATTTTTCAGGAATGCGCCCAGCCGGGGGCCTGCGCCCATCGGCGTGCCGCTCTGGCCAAATTTGAAGGCCTGTTGCGCACCGCCTGCCTGGGGTGCGGGTGCTGCCCCGGCGAGCGGGGCGTTCAGACAGGACCACATCAGGAACAGGAAGACGATCCAGATCAGGCCAAGGGACCGTGACTGTCGAGATGTGGTTAGGCTGCGCATGGACGGAATGGAGTAGGTGATTGAACGTCACCATCCTATCCATGGGGGTTAACCCTGGTCTTGCGTTGAATCAAGAAACGCGCGAACGCTACAAAATGTACGGGCTTTTGATGCTTTTCAAACCCTGCCGGGTGGGTCTGGCGGGTTATGTGTTGTTTTTTTGCCTTGGTTTGGGCGCCTGGCTGACGGCTGGGTGGTCCGGCACGACAAATCTCAGGGGCTTGGCCGCCCATTCGCCGGCGTAGTCCACGCCGATGCGTGGGCTGGCGGCAATGTGGGTGGGGCGGGGCGCATGGTCGCGGGCCAGCCACAGCGTATCACCGCACAGGTCGATGCCGTAATGGTCCCGGGTAATGCCCATGGCGCGGCACAGCCGGCCGGGCCCGCTGGTCGAGGCGTTCAGGCCCCGCACGGGGGCCAGTGCTCGCAGCAGCACGGCCGTACCGCTGCCTTCGGGGCCGGTGACGACGTTCATGCAGTGATGCATACCGTAGATCAGGTAGACGTAGGCATGGCCGGGCGGGCCGAACATGGCCTGGGTGCGTGCCGTGCGTCCGCGTGACGTGTGGGCTGCCAGGTCGCCGGGGCCCAGGTAGGCTTCGACCTCGACGATGCGGCCGATGCGCTGCCCGTCCGGGGTGTCGTGCACCAGCAGGCGGCCCAGCAGGTCGCGGGCCACGGTTTCTGCGGGCCGGTCGTAGAAGGCGCGGTCGAGCCTGTGGCAGTCGCCCTGGATGGGGTCGGCGGGAGTGACGAGGCGGGCGAGCGGATCGGTGCCGGACATTTCAGTTCTGGCTGGCCGCAGCCGATAAGCGGTCCAGCAGCCGGTTCTGTTCGGCGGGGGGCAGGAATGAAGCCTTCAGGCTGTTGGCGGCCAGCGTGACCAGTTCGTCCTGGCTCAGATTCAGGGCGTCGGCGCTGGCCAGGTAATTGTCCAGTACATAGCCGCCAAAATAGGCCGGGTCGTCGGAATTCAGGGTCACGACGGCCCCTGCCCGCAGCAGCCGGGCCAGGTTGTGGTCGCGCAGGTGGCGCACCACGCCCAGTTTCAGGTTTGACAGGGGGCAGACGGTCAGGGGAATGCGGCGCTGGATCAGATCCTGCAGCAGCGCGGGATCCTCGTCGCTGCGCACGCCGTGATCGATGCGGGCGACCTTGAGCGTGTCCAGGGCGCTGCGGACGTAGTCCGCCGGGCCTTCTTCGCCCGCGTGCGCCACCAGGCGAAAGCCCAGCTCGGCGCAGCGTGCGTAGATGCGGGCGAATTTTTCAGGCGGATTGCCGCGCTCGGCCGAATCCAGGCCGATGCCGATCCACAGGTCGGCGTAGGATTCGCGCAGCGGCAAGGCAGCATCCAGGGTGGCGAAGGCCTCGTCTTCGGACAGGTGGCGCAGGAAACTGAGCAGCAGATAGCTGCTGATGCCCAGGGTGCTGCGGGTTTCGCGCAGGGCGCGCGCCAGCCCGGCGAACACCGTGTCCAGCGCGATGCCGCGCTGGGTGTGGGTCTGGGGGTCGAACATGAGTTCTGCGTGAACGACGCCGTCGGCCTGGGCGCGGCGCAGGTAGGCCATGGCCAGGTCGTAGAAGTCCTGTTCGGTGACCAGAACGCTGGCGCCGGCATAGTACAGGTCCAGAAAGGACTGCAGGTCGGTGAACTGGTAGGCGTCGCGCACGGCCTGGGCGCTGGCATAGGGCAGGGTGACCCCGTTGCGCCCGGCCAGCTCGAACATCATTTCGGGTTCGAGCGTGCCTTCGATGTGCAGGTGCAGTTCGGCCTTGGGCAGGGCGCGCAGCCAGTCGCGCCATTCGTGGTCGGGAGAGGCGGTCATGGATAGTCCAGTAGTCGGGGCCAGGCGGATTTCCATTATAAGCGGGGGGCGCGACTGGCCGCCCAGGCGAGCGCCAGCCAGGACAGGATCATCAGCAGGCCGCCGACCGGAGTGATGGCGCCCAGCGCGCGTGTCCCCGTCAGCACCAAGGCGTACAGGCTGCCGCTGAAGATCAGCAGTCCGGCCAGCATCAGGCCGCCTGCCCAGGCGGCTGGCGTTGGCGCCAGCCGTGGCCACAGGGCCGCCACCAGCAAGAGCCCGGCGCCGTGGATCAGCTGGTAGTGGGCCGCTGTGCGCCAGACATCCAGCAGATCGGGGGCAACCAGCTGTCGCAGGCCGTGCGCGCCGAAGGCGCCAGCGGCCACGCCCAGCGCCAGGAGCAGGGCGCCGCACAGGATCAGGAAACGGGGAGTCACATCGGGTCTCCGGAAGAAAGGACGGATCGATTTTATCCGCCGGATGAGGCAAAACGGCATGCAGCGGGGCGCATGATGCCGGTGCGTCCAGATGGTCTGTCCATCGGCTGGGATCGCAGGTAGACTGGGATTCGGCTCATGGCAGGAGGACAGGGATGCATCACGATCTCGAAGACAGGGCGCAGGCGATCCCCGGTGGCGACAATCAGGTGCCTGATCTGCCCGATTGCAATCTGTATTTGATGGACGAAGCGCTGGCCGATGGCGTGCGCCGCGAGGGAGCAACCGCCTTTGAGTCCGAACTGGAAGCCTGGGGTGCCCGGCTGGGCCGTGCGGCCCTGTTCCGGCTGGCGGCCGAGGTCAACCGCCAGGGGCCGGTGCTGCAGGCGTTCGATCGCCGGGGCGTGCGCATCGACGTGGTGGAATTTCATACGGGGTGGTCCGAATTCCTGTCTTTGGCTTT
>NZ_JAVERO010000067.1:0-11286 GCF_034007085.1 Castellaniella sp.
GTGCCGCCGATCGATTCCTTTGCCGACATGCGTTCGGAAATGTGCCTGCTGATGGAACAGATGGGCGTGCCCGTCGAGGTCCATCACCACGAAGTCGCCAACTGCGGCCAGCTGGAAATCGGCACCCGCTTTTCCACGCTGGTGCAGCGCGCCGATTGGACCCAGATCATGAAATACGTGATCCGCAACGTGGCCCATGTCTATGGCAAGACGGCGACTTTCATGCCCAAGCCGGTCGTGGGTGACAATGGCTCGGGCATGCACGTGCACCAGTCCATCTGGAAGGACGGCCAGAACCTGTTCGCCGGCAACGGTTATGGTGGCCTGTCGGAATTCGCCCTGTACTACATCGGCGGCGTCATCCATCACGCCCGCGCCCTGAACGCCATCACCAATCCGGGCACGAATTCCTACAAGCGCCTGGTGCCGCACTACGAGGCTCCGGTCAAGCTGGCGTATTCCGCACGCAACCGTTCGGCCTCGATCCGCATCCCCTACGTCAGCAACCCCAAGGCACGCCGGGTCGAAACCCGTTTCCCGGACCCCCTGGCCAACCCGTACCTGGCGTTCTCGGCCCTGATGATGGCTGGCCTGGATGGCGTCCAGAACAAGATCCACCCAGGCGATCCGGCCGACAAGAACCTGTACGATCTGCCGCCCGAGGAAGACGCCAAGATCCCGACGGTGTGCTCGTCGCTGGACCAGGCGCTGGAAGCTCTGGACCGCGATCGTGAATTCCTGACGCGCGGCGGGGTGTTCAGCAATGACCTGCTGGATGCCTACCTGGACCTGAAGTCCAACGAAATCGATCGTCTGCGCGTGACTCCGCATCCGGTCGAATTCGACATGTACTACACCTTGTAAATGTCTTTGCGCGGCGCCTCTGGCCTGTCATCTTCATGGCCGCTGAAAAACGGCCTGGATGCGCTCGATCTGTTGCGCACGGCGGTCCTGCTGCTGGATGAATCCTGCCGCATCCGCCATGCCAATGGCGCGGCGGAGGAATTGCTGGGCCAATCCCGCCGGCAATTGCTGGGGCAGCCCGCGCAGCCCTGGCTGGACGGGCGCGACAGCGTCCTGAAAACGCCGCTGCATGGGCAGCCCTGGGCCTGGCTGATCGAAATCCCCGTGCACCAGGGCGCCCATCTGGATGATCTGCGGCAGGCCCGGGGCAACCAGGAAGCGCAGCGCGAAAGCCTGCGCAACCTGGCCCACGAGGTCCGCAATCCTTTGGCGGGCCTGCGGGCAGCCGCCCAGTTGCTGGAAATGGAACTGCCGCGCGACGATCTGCGCGAATACACCCAGGTGATCGTGGCCGAGGCCGACCGCCTGGCCGGTCTGGTGGCCCGGCTGGCTTCGCCCAGCCAGTCGCCTGTGGTGCCCAGCGTATTCAATGTCCACGAGGTGTGCGAACGGGTCCTGTCCTTGATCCGGCTGGAATTCGGTGAACGGATCCAGCTGGAACGCGACTACGATGCCTCCGTGCCCGATATGCGTGCCGACCGTGATCCATTGCTGCAGGCACTGCTGAATGTGGCGCGCAATGGCGCACAGGCGCTGGTCGAAGCCCCGGAAACGGTCGATCCCGTGCTCCGCTTCAGCACCCGCATCCTGCATCAGCCGGTTCTGGCCGACGGTCAGCACCGCATGGGGCTGCGGATCGCCGTCCTCGACAACGGCCCTGGCGTGCCCGAGACCTTGCGCGACAAGCTGTTCCATCCCCTGGTGACGGGCCGGGCGCAGGGCACCGGCCTGGGCCTGAGCCTGGCCCAGGAATGCCTGCAGCGGCAGGGCGGGCTGCTGGAATTCGACTCGATTCCGGGGCACACCGAGTTTCGCCTGCTGTTGCCGCTGGAAATCGCATGAAGCAGGGGGGCGCATGAATACGATCTGGATTCTGGATGATGAACCCGGCATGCGCTGGGTACTGGAAAAAGCGCTGGACAAGGCGGGTTGGCCGGTCCGCAGTTTTGCCGATGGCACGACGCTGAAAAAGGCGCTCGATGCCCTGGAGAACGATCAGGACTCGCAGGCGCCGGCGGTGCTGGTCTCCGATATCCGCATGCCCGGGCCCGATGGCCTGAGCGTCCTGGCGACCGTGCGCGCGCGCCTGCCAAACCTGCCCGTCATCATGATGACGGCCTATACGGATCTGGATACGACCGTGGCGGCTTTCGAACAGGGCGCGTTCGATTACCTGGCCAAGCCGTTCGATATCCAGGCGGCCGTCGACCTGATCGCGCGGGCGGCCCAGTCGGCAGCGCCATCCCGGCCTGGGGCCGGCGTCGCTCGGGAATCCCAGGCCGAAGCCGAAGCCTGTCCCGTGCTCGGCGAGGCGGAAATGGCGCCTTCGCAGTCCCCGGCCATGCAGGATGTGTTTCGCGCCATCGGCCGCCTGTCCCAGTCGGGTGCCACCGTGCTCATCACCGGGGAATCCGGGACCGGCAAGGAACTGGTGGCCCGGGCGCTGCATCGGCACAGCCGCCGTGCCGCTGGCCCGTTCGTGGCCGTGAATGCGGCGGCCATCCCGCGCGACCTGCTGGAGGCCGAATTGTTCGGCCATGAACGCGGCGCGTTCACCGGCGCGGTCCAGTCGCGCCGGGGACGTTTCGAAGAGGCCGATGGCGGCACCTTGTTTCTGGACGAGATCGGCGACATGCCGGCCGAACTGCAGACCCGCCTGCTGCGGGTGCTGGCCGAGGGCGCTTTCTACCGGGTGGGGGGATCGCGGCCTGTCCAGGCGGATGTGCGCATCGTGGCGGCGACCCACCAGCCTTTGGAAGCGCGGGTGCAGGCCGGGCTGTTTCGCGCGGATCTGTTTCACCGCCTGAACGTCATCCGCCTGCGCCTGCCGCCCCTGCGGGAACGCCGCGAGGACATCGAATCCCTGGCGCGGCATTTTCTGGCGCGCAGCGCGGCGGAACTCGGCGTGCCGGTGCGCCGGCCCGACCCGGCGGCGCTGGAAGCGCTGCGCCGTTTCGACTATCCCGGCAATATTCGCCAATTGGAAAACGTTTGCCAGTGGCTGACGGTCATGGCGCCCAGCGCGGAAGTCGGCATCGAGGACTTGCCGCCCGAAATTCTGGGCTCTGCAGTGGCCATGATGCCCGTGTCCGGCCTTGGGCCCGGCCCGGATGCGGCGCTGTGCGCCACGGTGGATGCCAAGGCCGTCGTGCCGCCTGCGCAATCGGCTGCGTCCCCGCTGCGCCCGGACTGGCGCGCCGGCCTGGAAGCCGAAGCGCGCGACCGGCTGGTGCGCCGTGAACCCTGCGTGATGGACACGATGCTGCGGGATTTTGAACGGGTGCTGCTGAAAGCGGGCCTGCGGCAGGCCGGTGGCCGACGAGGCGAAGCCGCCTTGCGCCTGGGGATCGGCCGCAATACCTTGACCCGCAAATGCCGGGAACTGGGCTTGGATGCGCCTGGTGAAGACGAAGCCGTGGACGAGTCCGGGAATTCAGGCCGCCACTGAGGGGGCGCCGCGCAGGCAGGCCTGTGCGCGGCGGCTCATCAGGGCCTCGCGGTGGATGAAAGCCGCGATTTCCGGCGTGGCAGGATGGTGGTGCATGCCGTAGGGCGTGTCCCATTGGGCCAGCCGACCTGCTTTCAGGATGCCGATCCGGTCGGCGACGGCAAAGGCTTCGGCCTGGTTGTGCGTGACCAGCAGCGCGGTGCGGTCGGCCGCCTTGAGCAGGTCGCGCAGTTCGAACGCCAGCCGTTCGCGGGCATCCACATCCAGGTTGGAAAAGGGTTCGTCGAGCAGCAGCAGATCGGGCTCGGGCGCCAGGGCGCGGGCCAGCGCCACCCGCTGCTGCTGGCCGCCGGACAGTTCATGCGGGCGGCGTGTTTCCTGTCCCGTCAGACCCACCAGGTCCAGCAGGTCGCGCACGCGCCGCCGGCGTTCGGACGCATCCAGGCGGCGCAGGCCGAAGCCGACATTGGCCGCTACGTCCAGGTGAGGAAACAGCGCATAGTCCTGGAACATCATGCCCACGCGGCGCTGTTCGGGCTCGACGCGAAAACCGGTGCCCGACAGCAGCCGGCCATCCAGCCGGATCGTGCCGCTGTCCAGCGGTTCGAAGCCGGCAATGGCCCGCAGCACGCTGGTCTTGCCGCAGCCCGAAGCCCCCAGCAGACAGGCAATCTGCCCGCGTTCCAGGTGCAAGTCGAGTTCACGCAGGACGGTGCGCCGGCCGCCGTCGGCGGCGTAGCTCAGGGAAATTCGGTCCAGTTCCAGCATATCGGGTCTCAAGAGGCTGGCCGGTCCATCAGGCGGGCCAGCAGGATGACGGGCAGCAGGCCGGCGGCCACGATGCCCAGGGCGGCGATGGCGCCTTCTTCGTAAGTGCCGCGCGCGGCCTCGGCATACAGCCAGGTCGCCAGCGTGTCGAAATTCAGGGGCCGCAGCAGCAGCGTGGCCGGCAGTTCTTTCATCGCATCCACGAACACCAGCAGCGCCGAGGCGGCCAGGGCCGGGCGCAGCAGGGGCAGGTGAACGCGCCGCAGCATGCCGTGCACGTTTTCGCCCAGCAGGCGCGCTGCCTGATCCATGGAGGGAGGAATCCGATCCAGGCCGGCTTCCAGGGTGCCGACGGGGATGGTCAGGAAACGGATGACATAGGCCAGTGCCAGGGCGGCTGGGGTGCCCAGCAGCACCAGGCCTGCGGGGTCCAGGCCGGTTGCTGCGCGCAGTGCCGCCAGACCATGTTCGATCGCCATCAGGGGAAACAGCAGGCCGATGGCCAGGACCGTGCCGGGCACCGCATAGCCCAGGGTCGTCAGCCGGGACAGGGCGAGCTGCCAGGCGCGTGCCCGGGGCAGGATGCGGCGGCTCCAGGCGATGGCCAGGCCCAGGCCCAGGGCGATGACCGTGGCCAGGGCCGAGACCCCCAGCGTCTGTCCAGCGGCCCGCAGCAGGGCGGACGAGGGCCCCTGGCCGGCGCCCAGGCGTTCCAGGGTGAGCGCCAGCAGATAGGTGGCCGGTGCAACGAAACCGATCACGATGGGCGTCAGGCCCAGCAGGGTGGCCAGCCAGCCCGCCAGCCCGCTGAGCCGTTGCGGGCGGATGGGTGCTGCGCGACGATTGCCGGTATAGCGCAGCCGCCGCCGGCTGTAGCGTTCGATCGTGATCAGGGCCGTGACCAGCGCCAGGGCGACCAGCGCGATCTGGGCGGCTCCGGCCAGGTCGGAGCGGGTGATCCAGGTCGTGTAGATAGCGACGGTCAGGGTCTGGACGCCCAGGAATTCCGATGCGCCGATGTCGTTCAGGGTTTCCAGCAGCACCAGGCACAGGCCGACGGCGATCGCGGGCCGGGCCAGTGGCAGAGCGACGCGCCGGAAGGCGCCCCAGGGGCCGTAACCAAGCAGCCGGGCGGCCTCCATCAGGTGCGCCGCCTGGCTGGCGAACAGGCTGCGGGTGGTCAAGTAAACGTAGGGATACAGCACAAAGGCCAGCAGCACGATGGCCCCTGGCAGGCTGCGCGGATCGGGCAGGCGGAATTCGCGCGGACTGGAATAGCCCAGCAGGGCGCGAATGGCTTCCTGGAGCGGACCGATGGGGTGCAGGATGTCCAGATAGGCGTAGGCCACGATGTAGGTCGGTACGGCCAATGGCAGCAACAGTGCCCAGGACAGGGCCTTGCGGCCAGGGAAATCATAGGCCGTGACCAGCCAGGCGGCCCCCACGCCCAGGGCAGCCGCCAGCAGGCCCACGCCAGCCAGCAGGCCCAGGGTCTGGGCCAGTACGTCCGGCAGGACGAATTGCAGCAGGTGGCCCCAGTGAGCCCCCGAGCCCTGGCCGGCCTGGCCCACCAGGGCCAGGATCGGCGCCAGCACGCCGAGCGCCGCCAGCGCCGTTCCGGCATGCCAGGGCCAGGACTGGAGCCTGCTGCTGGTCATGGAGAGGCCTTATTGGTTCAGGCCGGCGCGATCGACCAGTTCGCTGGCCTGTTTCCGGTAGCGGGCAATCTCGGTCAGCGGCAGGGCATCGATGGTCAGCGGCCCGAAACTTGCCACGGTCGGATCCAGGGTCACGCCGGCCTTGACGGGGTATTCGTAGTTGGCCTGCGCATAGAGGCCTTGCGCCTTGTCCGAGACCAGGTATTCCAGCAATTGGATGGCTTCGGCGCGGTGCGGCGCGTGGCGTGCCACGGCGGCGCCCGAGACATTGACGTGGGTGCCGGGCGCGTTTTTGAAGGTGGGCCGGATGACGCGGATGGCATCGCCCCAGCGGCGGGCGTCGCTGCCTTCGGCGGCGTTTTTCATATGGCCGGCGTAGTAGGCATTGGCGATGCCGATATCGCAGATCCCGCCCAGGATGTCGCGCGCCACATCGCGGTCCCCGCCTGTGGCGGGCCGGGCCAGATTGGCTTTTACGCCGCGCAGCCATTGTTCGGTCGCCTCGGCGCCATCGTGGGCGATCAGGGCGGCAATCAGTGCAGTGTTGTAGGGGTGCTGGCCGGAACGGATGCAGACTTTGCCTTTCCAGCGCGGGTCGGCCAGATCCTCGTAGTGAAAGGACTGGATGTCCAGGTCCTTGGCGACGTAGGCCACCCGGTCACGCAGGGACAGGGCGAACCATTGGCCGTCAGCCGCGCGCAGGTTGGCCGGGATGGCGGCCTGCAGCACCGCCGAATCGATCGGCTGGGTGATGTCCCCGTCCACCAGATCCAGCAGATTGCCGATGTCCACGGTCATCAGCACGTCGGCGGGCGATTGCGCGCCTTCGGCGCGTACCCGTTCGAGTAGGCCGTCCTTGACGAAGACCGTGTTGACCTTGACGCCGGTGTCCTGGGTGAAGGCCGCAATCAGCGGTTCCACGAGCTTGGGTTCGCGGGTGGTGTACAGATTGACTTCTGCTGCCACGGCGGCGCCTGCCATCAGCGGCAGGGCGGCGGCCAGCAGGGACAGGCGTCGGATGAAGGGCAGGGCGGGGGTGCGGGTCGGCATGAAGGTGCTCGTATGCAGGAATGAAAAATGAGAATGGTTATCAAAACGGATATGCAATTTATCATTGCGGTCAGATCAAAGCAAGCTGAACGCGATAAAATGCGGCGCGATCCAGGATATCCGCCAGGTATCGCGTTCAATCTTGCGCAAAATCAAGAAAACCCTTGCCACGAGAAGGGGCCGGCCTTGAGTTTCCCGATCATCGCCGTAACATTCTTCACAGATCCCTGAAATACCTGGAGTCCGACTTTCGTCATGGCCGCTTTCCATTCCGAGCAAGTCCTCAGCGTGCGTCACTGGAACGATACGCTGTTTTCCTTCAAGACCACCCGTGATCCCGGTTTGCGGTTCCACAACGGCCATTTCGTGATGCTGGGCCTGGAAGTCGAAGGCAAACCGTTGATGCGGGCCTACAGCATCGCCAGCGCCAACCACGAGGACAACCTGGAATTCTTCAGCATCAAGGTGCCCAATGGCCCGCTCACGTCGCGCCTGCAACACTTGCAACCGGGCGATTCCGTGCTGATCAGCCGCAAGCCGGTCGGCACGCTGGTGACCGATGACCTGCGGCCGGGCCGCCGTCTGTATCTGTTTGCCACCGGCACGGGCCTGGCGCCGTTTCTCAGCATCATCAAGGACCCCGAGGTCTATGATCGTTTCGAAAAAATCATCCTGATGCACGGGGTGCGCTTCGTCAGCGAACTGGCCTATTCCGACTACATTCGCCACGAACTTCCCCAGGACGAATACCTGGGCGAAATGGTGCGCGAAAAGCTGATCTACTACCCCACCGTGACGCGCGAACCCTACGAACACCAGGGCCGGCTGACGACCTTGGTCGAAACCGGCAAATTGTTCGAAGACATCGGCATGCCGCCGCTGGACCCAGCCGTCGACCGCGCCATGATCTGTGGCAGTCCGGCCATGCTGACCGATATCCGCGCCATGCTGGATGCGCGTGGCTTCGTCGTTTCGCCCGGTGTCGGCGAACCGGGCGATTACGTCTACGAACGCGCGTTTGCCGAAAAATAAGCTGGGTGGCGGGCACCACGCAGCTTTTATTTCTGGCTATTGATCGGTACACTCTGATAGTCTTTCAAACCACACTGAACTGAGTGCCCATCATGAGCAAGGCAATCATCCACACCGATGCCGCCCCGGCTGCCGTCGGCCCTTATTCCCAGGCGGTCAGCGTGCCGGCTGGAAAACTGGTATTCCTGTCAGGCCAGATCGGCCTGGAACCCGGCACCGGCGAACTGGTATCGGAAAACTTCGAAGGCCAGGTGCGCCAATCCTTCGCCAATATGCAGGCGGTCATCGAGGCGGCGGGTGGCACGCTGAACGACATCGTCAAGCTCACCCTGTTCCTGACGGATCTCAGCAAATTCGCCAGTGCCAATGCCATCATGGCTGAAATCATCCCCCAGCCCTATCCGGCGCGCTCGACCCTCGGGGTCGCCAGCCTGCCCAAAGGCGCCCAGTTCGAAGTCGAAGCCATTCTGGCGCTCTGACCTCTTACCGTCATCTGCCAGGCAGTACGCCGTGAATCCGGCTGAAAAGCCGCGCCAAGCGGTGCCCGGCGCACGAAAGCCGGCGGGCAGCCAGCAGGCCCGCCTGTTCGAGCGGCTGGGCCTGCGCACGCCGGCCGATTTCGTCACACACCTGCCGTTGCGCTACGAGGACGAGACCCGGATCACGCCCATCGGCGAAGCCCGGCCCGGTGTCCATGCCCTGTTCGAAGGCGAGATTACCGACAGCGAGATCCGCTTCTCGCCGCGGCGAACGCTGCAGGCCACGCTGGCCGATGATTCTGGCCGCCTGGGGTTGCGCTGGCTGCATGTCTATCCGGGGCAGCAGGCCCGCCTGCATGCCGGGCGGCGCATCCGTGCGCGGGGCGAGGTCCGGGCGGGCTTCCATGGCCTGGAAATCGTCCATCCGCTGGTGACCGAACCGGGCACGCCGCTGCCCGATACCCTGACGCCGGTCTATCCCACCACCCAGGGGCTGTCCCAGGCCGCCTTGCGCAAGGCGATTGCCCGTGCCCTGGACGAGGCCGATCTGGGCGATACGCTGCCGGCTGCTGTACGAACCGCCTATCGGCTGGCCGATTTCGAACCGTCCCTGCGCCTGCTGCACCATCCAGGGCCGGACATTTCTCTGGCAGCGCTGGCCGAACACAGCCATCCCGCTTGGCGGCGCATCAAGTTCGACGAATTGCTGGCGCAGCAGCTGGCCCTGGCCGATGCCCGCGCGGCGCGGCGCGCCCAGGCTGCGCGCAGCCTGCAAGGGGATGGCAGCCTGACAGATCGCCTGTTGGCCGGATTGCCATTCAAGCCTACCGGGGCCCAGGCCCGGGCCGTGGCGCAGATCAGTGCCGACCTGGCGCGCACGCATCCTATGCATCGTCTGTTGCAGGGCGATGTGGGCAGCGGCAAGACCCTGGTGGCAGCGTTGGCGGCGGCCCAGGCCATCGAGGCCGGCGCCCAGGTGGCGGTCATGGCCCCGACGGAAATCCTGGCCGAACAGCTCTGGCGCAAACTGTCTGAATGGCTGATGCCGCTGGGTGTCACGCCAGTCTGGTTGACGGGCGGCCTGCCGGCGGCCGAACGCCGCAAGGCGCTGAACGCCATGGCCACCGGCGCAGCCCGGCTGGCAGTCGGCACCCAGGCCCTGATCCAGGACAAGGTGGAATTCGAATCCCTGGGATTGGTGATCAGCGACGAACAGCATCGTTTCGGCGTAGGCCAGCGCCTGGCGCTGAACCGCAAGGGTGACCATGCCCGCTATCGCCCGCATCAGCTCAGCATGAGCGCGACGCCCATCCCGCGCACCCTGGCAATGGCCTTCTTCGCCGATATGGATGTGTCGGTGCTGGACGAACTGCCGCCGGGCCGGGTGCCGGTGCGCACGCGCCTGTTCGACGATCGGCGTCGCGACGAGGTTCTGGCCCGCGTGGGCGAGGCCGTGCGCGCCGGACGCCAGGCCTACTGGGTCTGTCCCCTGGTCGAGGAAAGCGAGGCGCTGCAACTGCAGACCGCCGTCGATACCCATGAACTGCTGTGCGCGGCCCTGCCGGACCTGCGGGTCGGCCTGATGCATGGCCGTTTGCCGGCCCGCGAAAAATCCGAGGTGATGGATGCGTTCCGGGCCGGAAAGACCGATCTGCTGGTTGCCACGACCGTCATCGAGGTCGGTGTCGATGTGCCCAATGCGGGCCTGATGGTGATCGAGCACGCCGAGCGCTTTGGCCTGGCGCAACTGCATCAGCTGCGTGGCCGGGTCGGGCGGGGAGGTGGCGAGGCGACCTGCGTCCTGCTGTACCAGCCGCCCCTGTCGGCCATCGCCCGGGAACGCCTGCGGGCCATGTACGAGACGACGGATGGTTTCGAGATCGCACGGCGCGACCTGGCCCAGCGGGGGCCGGGGGAACTGTTGGGCCTGCGGCAGTCCGGGCAGGCCCTGCTGCGCTTTGCCGATCTGGATTCCGACGAAGATTTGCTGGAACAGGCGCGCGAGGCTGCGGCCTGGCTGTCGGCCGATTTTCCCGAGCACGCCCGCGCCCATCGGCAGCGCTGGATGGCGGGTGCCGATCAATACCTGCGCAGCTGAAAGGAGCCCTCATGACGCTGACTGAACTGAAATACATCGTTGCCGTGGCGCGGGAACGCCATTTCGGACGGGCGGCGGAAGCCTGTTTCGTCAGCCAGCCCACGCTGTCCGTGGCCATTCGCAAACTGGAAGAAGAATTGGGTGTGGTGCTGTTCGAGCGCGGTGGCGCCGAAGTCGGCATCACGCCCATCGGGCTGCGGGTCGTCGCTCAAGCCCAGAAAGTCCTGGAAGAGGGCGCGAATCTGCGTGAGATCGCCCGCCAGGGGCACGATCCGTTGGAAGGTCCGCTGCGGGTCGGGGTGATCTACACCGTGGGACCTTACCTGTTGCCCTATCTGGTCCCCGAACAGATCCGCCGCACGCCCCAGATGCCGCTGCTGCTTCAGGAAAACTATACGGCACGGCTGCTGGAATTGCTGCGCCAGGGCGAGGTCGATTGCGCGATCGTCGCCTTGCCGCTGCCGGATTCGGGGCTGTCGCAGTGTGCCCTGTACGATGAACCTTTTTATGTGGCCCTGCCGCACAATCATCCCTGGGCGCAAGAGTCACAGATCGATGCCGGGCGACTCAAGGAAGAAACCATGCTGCTGCTGGGCGCTGGCCACTGTTTCCGTGATCAGGTACTGGAGGTGTGCCCGGAACTGTCGCGCTTTTCGGCTTCCAGCGAAGGCATCCAGCGCACCTTCGAAGGCTCATCGCTGGAGACCATCCGCCATATGGTGGCCGCCG
>NZ_JAVERO010000002.1:0-58567 GCF_034007085.1 Castellaniella sp.
CCGCCGCCACTCCGCGCATCGAGCGGCACGCCCCGGCCAATTTCCGCCCCTACGAAGTCTTTGGCGTGCGCTACGTCCCCATCGGCGAAAACCAGCCCTACCGCCAGGAAGGCGTGGCCTCGTGGTACGGGCGCAAATTCCACGGCGAACGAACCGCCAACGGCGAAATCTACGACATGTACGCCATGACGGCAGCGCACCCGACCCTGCCGCTGCCCAGCTACGCGCGCGTGACCCGGGTCGGCACCAACCGCTCGGTGGTCGTGCGCATCAATGATCGCGGCCCCTTCCACCCAGGACGCATCATCGACCTGTCCTACGTAGCGGCTGCCAAGCTTGGCCTGATCGGCCCCGGCAGCGGCCGGGTGATCGTGCAGGCCATCACCAATGCCGACATTCGCGCCGGCCGCTACCCGGCCGCGCCCCTGATGGCTGCGGCCCCGGCGCCCCCGCCGTCCGATACCGTCCAGACACAGCCCGTCAGCCTGCCCACCGCCACCCTTGCTCCACCACCGCCTTCAGCCCCCGTTCCGCCCGTTGTAGAAACACCGCCGCCTGGCGGCATCTACCTGCAATTCGGTGCCTTTTCCTCGGCGCAGAACGCCCAGTCGCTGGCCCAGCGCGTCACCATCGAGGCCGCCGGCCAGGCAGGCCCGGCCACGGTCATTCATCAGCCACCGCTCTACAAGGTCCGCATGGGCCCCTACCTGTCGCGCGACGAGGCTGCACGCACTGCCGCACAGCTGGCGGAATCCGCCAACCTGAACCCGGTCATTGCCCTGGATCAGGGGCTTTGACCCACACGCTTCGCCCACGGCGCGCCTTGCAAGACGCGCCGATTCGCCCAGTGCCGATCCGTCCGCCGGGTCTGATCGGCACCCAGAATCATGACTGCGCCAACGCCCAGGCGTAAAGTCGATCGCGCGCCAGGCCCGTCACGCGGGCGCCGATCCGCGCCGCATCGCGGACCGACAGTTCCTCCAGCAATGCTTTCATGATCCGGCGCTGTTCGGGTGACAGATCCACGTCCGGCTCGGGCACCGATTCGTCGGCATGGACCACCAGCACGAACTCGCCCTGCTCGCGGTGGGAATCCTCATCCAGCCAGGCCAGGACGTCTTTTGCAGCCAGCGTCTGGATCTCCTCGAAACGCTTGCTCAGTTCGCGCGCCACGGTCACCCGGCGCGCCGGCCCGGCAACCGCCGCCAGATCCACGAGCGCCGCACGCAGGCGATGCGGCGCCTCGAACATCACCACCGGCACCGGCCAGGCGAGCCACTGCGTCAGCCATTTGCGGCGCGCCTGGGCCTTGGACGGCATGAACCCGGCAAAGGCAAAACCCGGTTCGTCGTCACGAGTCGCGCCGCTTGCCATGAGGGCCGCAACGACCGCGCTGGGCCCCGGCAGCGGTACGACCCGATGGCCGGCCGCCTGGACCTCGCGCACCAACCGCGCACCCGGGTCGCTGATGGCCGGTGCGCCGGCATCGGACACCAGAGCGATGCGTTCGCCCAGGGCCAGGCGCCGGATCACGGTCTCGGCGGCTTCGCGCTCATTGTGGCGATGCGCAGCCAGCAACGGGGTGGCGATCCCCCAGGCATCCAGCAGCGCCCGGGTCGTGCGCGTATCCTCGGCGGCAATCGCATCGCAACGGCGCAGCGTCTCCCAGGCGCGCAGGCTCAGGTCGCCCAGGTTGCCGATCGGCGTGGCGACCACATACAGGCTGCCCGACGGCCACGACTGATCCGCCACCTGTTCCGCGTGACGTTTCCACGTCGGGCCGACCTTTTCCCAATCTGCACTGTCCGTCATACTGATTGTTTCCTCTGTTCTTGCGGATTGGATACCCGCCATGCCCGCCGATCCCTATGAAACCGCCCGACAGGCCCAGCAGCGGGCGGCAACGCGTCGCCGTCGCCGCCTGCGACGATCCCTCCCGGCATCTGGAGGCGCTGGCATGAACACCGACACCCCGGCCACTGGTTCCCCAACCCAGCGCCAAGGCCACGCGGCCGAGGCGCGGGCAGCACGCTATCTGGAAATGCACGGCGTCCGCATCCTGGCAGTCAATCTGCGCTGCCGCGCCGGGGAAATCGATCTGGCGGCCCGCGCCGGCGACCTGCTGCTGTTCATCGAGGTACGGGAACGCCGCAATCCAGCCTTCGGCGGTGCCGCTGCCAGTGTAAACCGGTCCAAGCAGGCCCGGCTGATCCGGACCGCGCGCCACTTCCTGCCCCGGCTCGTTCGGCAGCATTTTGCCGGCCGGACCCCGGCCTGCCGCTTTGACGTGGTGGCCTTTGATGCAGACCGGCCCCGCTGGATCCGCGACGCCTTCCGCACCTGAATTCATACCGCAAACTGTTACGTTCAGGGGTTCCGGAGCCCCGCGCTCATGCGATAATCGGCGCCATGGACATGACATCCCGCATGACGTCGCATTTCGACGATGCCGTCGACACGCTCCGTTCCAGCGCTCGCGAACTGGCCTCCCCCCTGGCGGCTGCGGTCGATCTGCTGTTCGGCGCCCTGACCAACAACGCCCGCATTCTCGCCTGCGGCAATGGCGGCTCCGCCGCCGACGCCCAGCATTTCGTGGCCGAACTCGTCGGTCGCTTCGAGCGCGACCGTCTGCCGCTGGCGGGCATCGCCCTGAACACCGACACTTCGATCATGACGGCGGTAGGCAACGATTACGGCTTCACTTCCGTATTCGAACGCCAGGTGACCGCCCTGGGCCAGCCTGGCGACATCCTGGTCGCCATCACGACCAGCGGCAATTCACCCAATGTCCTGCGTGCGATCGAAGCCGCGCACGATCGCGACATGCAGATCATCGCCCTGACGGGCAAGGGCGGGGGCCAGGTCAATTCCCTGCTCTATGAAACCGACATCCACCTCTGCGTCCCGCACGACCGCACCATGCGCATCCAGGAAGTCCACATCCTGCTCCTGCATGCGCTGTGCGACGGCATCGACGCCCTGCTCCTGGGAGACCCTCTCTGATGCCCGTTTCCGTCCGCCCCCTCCTCGCCCGCCTGATGATTGGCCTGGCCTGCCTGGCCCCCCTGTCGGGCTGCGGCCTGTTCGTCGTCGGCGGCGTGGCCGCCACGTCCGCCACCGTGGCCACGGACCGACGCACCGCCGGTGAACAGCTCGACGACCAGACGATCGAATTGCGCGTTTCCAGCGAAATGAACAAGGCCTTTGGCGACAAGGCCCGCGTCCTGGGAACATCCTACGCAGGCCGGCTCCTGCTGGTAGGCGACGTGCCCACCGACGCCGACCGGCAACAGGCAGAAACCATCGCCCGGAGCATCACCAAGGTCCGCTCGGTAGACAACTACATCCGGGTCGGGGACCTGACGCCCCTGAGCGTGCGTACCAACGACACCTGGCTGACCTCCAAAGTCAAGAGCCAGCTGGTCGCCACCGAAAACGTGCCCTTTCGCACCATCAAGACCACGACCGAACGCGGGGTCGTCTACCTGATGGGCAAGGTCACGGACGACGAAGGCCGCCGCGCCGCCGCCGTTGCCTCCGGCATCTCAGGGGTCAACAAAGTCGTCAAATTGTTCACCATCGTGGCGCGCGAAACCCTGCTCACCGAACCTGGCCGGCAGAATGCTGCGCCCATCACCAACGACTCCAATGCCTCCTCCGCCCCGGCTCCTGAAGACACCGGCGGCGCCCAGGCGATGCCCGTGCAATGAAAAAAATACTCCTTGGCCTGGCGGCCTGCGTGGCCATCGGAGCCGCCGTCCTCTGGCAATTCCAGGGTTCCGCCCAGGCGGCGCCCGATGTGACCTTCACCGACCTGAACGGCCATACCGTCACCATGCAGGACCTGCGCGGCAAAGTCGTGCTGGTCAAATTCTGGGCCACCAGTTGCACCACCTGCGTGGCGCAGATGCCCGATACCATCCGCCACTACCAGGAACTGAAATCCCGCGGCTTCGAAACCATCGGCGTGGCCATGCAGTACGACCCGCCCAACTACGTCAAGAATTTCACCGAAACCCGTCAACTGCCCTTTCCGGTCGTCATCGACGCCCAGGGCAAGATCGCCCAGGCTTTCGGCGATGTCCGCCTGACCCCCACGGCCTTTCTGATCGACAAGCAAGGCCACATCATCAAACGCTATCTCGGCAACTACGACGAAAAAGCCTTCATGGCCACGGTCGAACAGGCACTGGCTTCCTGACATGACGAATACTTCCCAGGACACCCCATCCCAGACTGCAGCATCCCTCAAGGCCGAAGTCCTCTCCGAGGCCCTGCCGTACATCCGCCGGTTCCACGGCAAGACCGTCGTCATCAAGTACGGCGGCAACGCCATGACCGACGAACACCTGCAGCGCAGCTTTGCCCATGATGTGGTGCTGCTCAAGCTCGTCGGCCTGAACCCGGTGGTGGTGCACGGCGGCGGCCCGCAGATCAACAGCGCGCTCAAGCGCATCGGCAAGCAAGGCACCTTCATCCAGGGCATGCGCGTGACCGATGCCGAAACCATGGAAGTCGTCGAATGGGTGCTGGGCGGCCAGGTGCAACAGGACATCGTCATGATGGTCAACGAGGCCGGCGGCAAGGCTGTGGGCCTGACCGGCAAGGATGGCTGTCTGATCCAGGCGCGCAAGAAACTCATGCCTGACCCGGATCATCCCGGCCAGATGCTGGACATCGGTTTCGTGGGCGACATCGAACGCATCGAACCGGCCGTGGTCAAGGCGCTCCAGGACGATCAGTTCATTCCCATCATTTCATCCATCGGCTACGGCGAAGACGGGCAGGCCTACAACATCAACGCCGACGTCGTCGCCGGCAAGATGGCCGAGGTCCTGGGCGCTGAAAAACTGGTCATGCTGACCAACACCCCAGGGGTGCTCGACAAGAGCGGTCAGCTGCTGCGCAGTCTGTCGGCACAGACCATCGACGCCCTGTTCCAGGACGGCACCCTGTCGGGCGGCATGCTGCCGAAAATTTCCTCGGCGCTGGATGCCGCCCGGTTCGGCGTGAACTCGGTACACATCATCGATGGCCGTGTGCCGCACTGCCTGCTGCTGGAAATCCTGACCGACCGTGGCGTGGGCACCATGATCAGTTCGCACTGATCATGGTGCCCACCCCGCTGCGCACACCCAGCCCCCTGCGCCGCCGACGGGCCATCGGGCCCAATGACCCGATCTGGCTGTTCGACCTGGACAACACGCTGCACGACGCCTCGCGGGGTATTTTTCGTGTGATCGACCAGCGCATGGGCGCTGCCGTGGCCCGGGCCCTGAATCTACCCCAGGACCAGGCCAATGCCTTGCGCCTGCGCTACTGGCAACGCTATGGTGCGACCGCCATCGGCCTGGCGCGCCACCACGGGGTGAATCTGCACCAGTTCCTGGCCACTTGCCATGATTTCGACATCGCCCCGCTCGTGCATGCGGAAACCGGCCTGGCGGCCCGCTTGCGCGGCCTGCCTGGCCGGCGCATCGTGCTGACCAATGCCCCGGCTCACTACGCCCGGCGCGTGCTGCGCGCCCTGGGCATCCTGCAGGAATTCGATGGCCTGTGGGCCATCGACCACATGATGCCCATGGGACTGGCGCGGCCCAAGCCTTCGCCTGGCCTGATGCGCATGGTGGCTGCGCGACTGGGGGGGCCGCCCCGCCGGATCATTCTGGTCGAAGACACCGAGCGCAATCTGAAATCCGCCCGCCAGGTCGGCATGCGCACCGTCTGGATCTATCATCCGGGCACACCGTTTTCCCGCCAGCGCAACGGCCGCGACCTGTATGTGGACGCCAGGATCAACCGCCTGGGGTCGCTGTTGGTGCAAGCCCGCGCCGGGCGCATACCGGGCAATCGGGGTCGCGCCTGAAACGGATCGTATGCCACTGCATCCGCAGGGCATCCACCGACAGCAACCGCCCGACCAGGGGTTCGCCCATGCCTGCGATCACCTTGATGGCCTCGGCTGCCTGAACGCTGCCGACCATGCCGACCAATGGTCCCAGCACGCCCGTGGTCGCGCAGCGCAGTTCCTCGACATCGGCGGCCTCGGGAAACAGGCAGTGATAACAGGGGGCATCCGCAGCCCGCAGATCATAGACGCTGATCTGGCCCGAGAATTTGATCGCCGCCCCTGACACCAGCGGCTTGCGGGCCGCCACGCAGGCGCGGTTGATGGCGTGCCGGGTAGCAAAATTATCACAGCAGTCCAGGACCACATCGGCGTCCTGGCTCAGTTCGAACAAGCGGGATGCATCCAGGCGCTCGACCAGCGCCCGCACCTGAACGTCGGGATTCAGGGCCAGCAGGGCATCCCGCCCCGACTCGGCCTTGGGCCGGCCCAGGCTGGCCATGACGTGCAGGATCTGGCGCTGCAGATTGCTGAGTTCGACCACATCATCGTCCACCAACGTGATCTGTCCAACGCCCGCGGCGGCCAGATACAGCGCCGCCGGGGAACCCAGCCCGCCCGCACCGACGATCAGCGCATGGGCGGCCAGCAGGCGTTCCTGCCCCTCGATGCCCAGATCATCGAGCAGAATGTGCCGGGCATAGCGCGTCAGACGCGCATCATCATCCAGGGCGGATGCAGCTCCCATCACCGAACCCTGATCAGGCCATCCGGGGTGACACGGTAGCGCTCGACCCCGTCGCCGGCGTCATTCAGGGTTTTTTTTTCCGCCTGGGCGGGTTTCCGACTGGAACCGTTCCCTGCATCGGCGGCGGGCCTGGCTGTCGCTTCCCCTGCTGCGGCATCGGCACGCGCCTGCCGGACCTGTTCCGGATCGGACTTCTGGACCGGACGGCCCAGCAAGGCATTGACCGCCTGCTGCAACTGCCAGTCATCAGCCCCCCCGAATTCAAACATCTTGATCTCGCCCTGGACGAAATCGCCATCCTCAGGATCGTCCGCGCCCGGAGCGCCGGACTGGCTTTCCAGGTGATGCTGCAGATCGACCTCGCGCTGCATGCGGAACAGGTTGCCGGCGGCGCTGTCGTCCACGACATCGTCCGGCGCCACCCCCGTATTCTGGATCGAACGCCCACTGGGCGTGTAGTAGCGCGCCGTGGTGAGCTTGATACCCGTATCCTTGTCCAACTGCAGGACGGACTGGACGGAACCCTTGCCGAACGTGCGGTTGCCAATGATGCGGGCGCGCTTGTAATCCTGCAGGGCGCCGGCCACGATTTCCGAGGCCGAGGCCGAACCCACGTTGACCAGCACCACCATCGGCACCGTGCGCGTCCAGGCGGGCAGCAGACTGCCGCCCTCGATGCCATGGCTGCCATCCAGGGGGCGGGCGTAGAATTCTTCGTTCGAGGACGGAATGCGGCCCTTGGTGGACACGACCAGCTTGCCGGGTTCCAGGAAGGCAGAAGCCACGCCGATGGCGCCGTCCAGCAGGCCACCCGGATCATTGCGCAGGTCGAGCACCAGCCCCTTGGGCGCGTGCTGCCTGGACAGGCTGGCCAGCATCCGGATCATGTCGGACGTGGTGCGGTCCTGGAACTGGCTGATGCGCACGTAGGCAATGTCATGGTCGAGCATCTTGCCGCGCACGCTGCGGGTCTTGATCATTTCCCGCACGATGTGGAATTTCAGCGGCTTGGGACTGCCGGCGCGCTGAATCGTCAGGTCGATCGGCGTGCCGGGCTCGCCCCGCATTTTTTTCACGGCGTCGTTCAGGTTCATGCCCTTGGTGGATTCGCCATCGACATGGGTGATCAGGTCACCCGTCAGAATGCCGGCGCGTGCTGCCGGGGTGTCCTCGATCGGCGCAATGACCTTGGGCATGCCGTCCTGGGTACCGATCTCGATACCCAATCCGCCGAAGCCGCCGCGCGTGATGTCCTGCATCTGCTTGTAGGCTTCTTCGTCCAGATAGACGGAATGTGGATCCAGATCCGTGAACAGCCCCTTGATCGCATCGTCGATCAGGGTCTGGTCGGACACCGGCTCGACATAGCTGGATTTGATCGCGCCATAAACGTTGGCGAACTGCTGCAATGCCTTGAGCGGCAAAGGTTCGCCTTTCTGCGCAACGGCCGAGATGCCCAGGCTGACCAGTATCCCCCCCAGAAAGCCCGCCAGGACCCAGCTCAACGATCGATTTTTTCGAGTGCTCATGCACGTTCCTATGGTGGTCGGGCCGCCGGACGGCGCCACAGACGACGAATGGTACATAGTACAAAAATTAAGCGGGGAATTGTCCGCAGCAGGCCATCCGCAGGGGGCCGACTCTATTTCAACCAGACCTCTGGATTGATGGGCGCCCCCTGGTGCCGCAATTCAAAATACAGGCCGGGTTCGACCTGCCCACCGGTAGCGCCGACCCGCGCGACTTCGTCACCCCGAGCCACCACATCCCCGACCTGACGCAGCAGCGCCTGATTGTAGGCGTAGATGCTGAGATACTGCTTGCCATGATCGATGATCAGCAAATTGCCGAAACCGCTGAGCCAATGCGCGAACACCACGCGACCAGCGGCCACGGCACGCACGGGCGTGCCCGCAGTCGCACGCAGCACGACCCCGCGCCACAGGCCGCCATCGGGGCGCTGGGCACCGAACCGGCCCTGGATCTGGCCGGCAACAGGGCGCGGCAGCCCCTTGCTCAGGCCGGGGAAGCCGCCCTCGGGTTCAGTCCGCGTGCCCCTTGCCTCTCCGGACGGCTCAGTCCGTACAGATGCACGATCATCGGCAGCCTGATCTGCCCCGGACTCTTGAGCCTCGGTTTCTCGCACATGCCGCTCGGCCTGCTCGCGCACCTGGCGCGCCTGTTCGGCGGCGCGTGCTCGCTCTCGTGCCTGACGGGCTTTCTCGGCCTGTTCGCGAGCCGCCTGTTCGCGGGCGCGGCGCTCGGCCTCGGCCTTCAGCGCCGCCTGGCGCCGGGCCTCGGCCCGGGCGATCTCGACATCCAGATCCTTGATCAGGCGGCCCAGGCGTGCATCGCGCGCCTGGAGCTGTTTTGCCTGGCCCCGCTCATCGTCCAACTGCGCCCGGATCCTGTCCAGGACTTCGCGACGCTGCGCCTGCTGGGCCTGCAATGCCTCGCGCCGCGCCTGGACATCCGCCTGGACCGCATCCAGGGCGCGGCGGCTGTCGTCGGTCTGCTGGCGCAATTCGGCCAGCCGATCCAGCGTGCCCTGCAAGGCATCGAGCGCCTGGGTGCGGGACCGGGTGACATAGGCCAGCCAGGCCAGTTCACGGCCGATATCCTGGGGATCGCGCCCCGAAAGCAAGGCCGTCCAGGGCGACAGGCCGCTCGCGTACTGGGCACGCAACTGGTCGGCCAGAGCCCGCTGCTGGCGTTCGAGTTCTGCGGACTGCTGGCCATGCGCGGCATCCAGCTGGCGCAGGGTATCCTGCAGCGCAGTCTGGCGCCGGCCCAGTTCGGCCAGGTCACGGCTGATGTCGGAAATGGCCTGCTCGGAAGCCTGCAGCGCACGGCTGGCGTCAGCGCGCGATGATTCTGACGATTCGATGCGTTTTTGCAGCGCATCGATCTGCTCGCGCAAGGTTTGCCGATCCTCGCGGGCCTGCGCCTGGCGCGCCTGCAAGGACGGCTGTGCCTGGGCGCAGACTGCGGCCAGGCACAGCAGCAACCCCGGGCCTATATGGCGCATATCAGGCCTGATTTGCCTTGCCCTGGTTGGCAACCGCCTGCATGGCGGCGCGGATCTGTTCCTCGTCGCCCAGGTAATAGTGGCGCAAGGGGCGCAGTTCGTCATCCAATTCGTAGACCAGCGGCTGGCCGGTCGGGATATTCAGGCCGACGATGTCCTCATCCGAGATCCCGTCCAGATGCTTGATCAGGGCACGCAGGCTGTTGCCATGGGCCGAGATCAGCACCCGCCGCCCGGAACGGATGGCGGGTGCAATGGATTCATTCCAGAAGGGCACCACACGATCCACCGTGTCGCGCAGGCATTCCGTGGCCGGCAGTTCATTGGCTGGCACGCGGCGATAACGGGCATCGAAGCGCGGATGACGCGGATCATCATCGGCCAGGGGATCGGGGGCAATCGCATAGGCGCGGCGCCATTGCAGCACCTGATCCTCGCCATAGCGGGCAGCCGTCTCGGCCTTGTTCAGCCCCTGCAGCGCCCCATAGTGGCGCTCGTTGAGCCGCCAGTGCAGCCCGATGGGGGTATGCATGGCATCCATGGCATCCAAAGCGATCCACAGGGTGCGAATGGCGCGCTTGAGCACCGAGGCGTAGGCCAGGTCGAATTCGTAGCCCTGCTCGCGCAACAGCTTGCCTGCCAGGCGTGCCTGTTCACGGCCGGTGTCGGTGAGATCCACGTCCGTCCAGCCCGTGAAGCGGTTTTCGAGATTCCATTGGCTTTCGCCATGGCGCATGAGTACCAGTTTGTGCATGATCGGCAAGCCTGCAAAGTTCAAAACTGCCGACCATTTTATAATCCCGGGGCTTTCTTTTTTTCCGACCCCTGTCACAGGAACTGCCGTGGACTTCTTACTCAGCCAGAACAACCTCTGGATTCTGCTCATCGCCCTGGCTTCCGGAGGCCTGCTGCTGTGGCCCAGCCTGTCCAAGGGCCGCGCAACCGGGCGCGTCGCCCTGGCCGAAGCCATCCGCCAGGTCAACCAGGGACATGGCCTGTTCGTGGACGTGCGCCCCGCCGACCAGTTCAAGACCGGCGCCATCCCCCAGGCGCGCAACATCCCTCTGGACACGCTGGAAGCCCACATCAACAGCCTGCCCAAGGACAAGCCCATCGTCCTGGTCGATGCCCATGGGCGCGACGGCGCCAAGGCCGTCGCGCAATTGCGCAAGCACGGCTTCGATCAGGTATCCTGCCTGGATGGCGGACTGAACGCCTGGACCGAAAGCGGCCTGCCCCTGAAAAAATCCTGACTGCAAATCCCGATGGCCCAAGTCACCATGTACTGCACCACCGTGTGCCCTTATTGCATACGCGCCGAAATGCTGCTCAAACAACGCGGCGTGACCGAAATCCACAAGATCTTCATCGACCGCGATCCCGACCAGCGTGCCATCATGATGGAACGCACTGGCCGGCGCACCGTCCCGCAGATCTACATCGGCGAACGCCATATCGGCGGCTTCGACGACCTTTCGGCGCTCGACCGCGCTGCCGGCCTGCTGCCCCTGCTGCAGGCCTGATCCCGCGCGCAAGCTCAGCCCACCCACCCCTTACCGGAACCCCTCATGTCCGACGAAAACCAAACCCAGAACGGCCAGACCCCCAGCTTCGGCCTGCAGCGCACCTACGTCAAAGACCTGTCGCTGGAAATGCCCAACGCCCCGGAAATCTTCCTTGAACAGGAAGGCCCGACCGTCGAGGTCTCCATCCAGGTCGGCGGCCAGCAACTGGCCGAATCGGTATTCGAATCCACCGTGACGGCCACGGTGACCACCCGCATCGGCGACAAAGTCCTGTACCTGGTCGAACTCTGCCAGGCCGGCATCTTCGAAGCCGCCAACATCCCGGCCGAACAACTCGACCCGCTGCTGGGCATCGTCTGCCCGACCATGCTCTACCCCTATCTGCGCGCCAACGTCGCCGATGCCATCACGCGCACCTCGATGCCGCCGCTGCACCTGAGCGAAATGAATTTCCAGGCCCTGTACGAACAGCGCCTGGCACAACAAGCGGGCAGCGAGCCGGCCCAGGACAAGGACTCGGGCCTGATCCTGCCGCCTGGCGCGCGCAACTGATCGCGCAGGACCGCACAACCATGGCGCCGGTCCGGCTTTGCGTCCTGGGCGCGGGCAGCTGGGGCACCGCCCTGGCGGCCCTGGCCAGCGCCCGGTCCGACGTCCTGATCTGGGCCCGCGACCCCGACCAGGCGCGTGCCATCGACCAGCAGCATCTCAATCCGCGCCACCTGCCCGACATCGCGCTGCCGCCCACCCTGCGGGCGACCGGCGATTTCGACACCGCCCTGGCACATGTGCTGAACGCCACCACCCCGGCAGAACGCCTGATCGTGCTGGGCGTGCCCATGGCGGGCCTGGCCGACGTGTGCCGGCGCATCGCGGACGCACTGCCTGACCGTGCCGCCGACGCGCCGCCGGTCCATCTGCTGTGGACATGCAAAGGCATCACCCCAGACACCCACCAATGGCCGCACCAGATCGTGGATGCAGCCCTGTCCGGCATCGGTTGGCTGCGCACCGGGGTGCTGTCGGGCCCATCCTTCGCCCGCGAGGTGGCCCAGGGCCTGCCAGTGGCCCTGACGGCCGCCAGCCACGATCCGGCCACTGGCCGCGCCGCCCAGGCTGCCTTTCATGGCACCCGGGCACGTATCTACAGCACCCGGGACGTCATGGGAGTCGAGGTTGGCGGCGCCCTGAAAAACGTCATTGCCATCGCCTGCGGCATCAGCGATGGCCTGCAACTGGGCACCAATGCCCGCGCCGCCCTGATCACACGCGGGCTGGCTGAAATCCAGCGTCTGGGCATCGCGCTGGGGGGGCAGGCAGACACATTCACCGGCCTGACCGGACTGGGTGATCTGGTCCTGACGGCCACGGGCGACCTGTCCCGCAATCGCCAGGTAGGTATCGCCATTGGCCAGGGCCAAACACTGGACGCCATCCTGGCGGGCGGCATGACCGCCGAAGGCGTGCGCTGCGCGCGCGCCGCCCAGGCCCTGGGCCGACAGTACGGCCTGGACCTGCCCATTACAAACGCCGTCTGCGGCGTGCTGTTCGGCGGTGTCGCCCCGACCCAGGCAGTGGCGGCGTTGCTGGCACGCGATCCGCGCGACGAATAATTCCGACCCGGCATTCGGTCGAATTGCCTCGTTGGTTCGCCTTGCCGTGCAGTAATTAAATACCGCCCGCGTAACCGGCCTGCCGCCAGGCCTCGAAAACCGTGACCGCCACGGCATTGGACAGGTTCAGGCTGCGCTGTCCCGGCTGCATGGGCAGGCGGATGCGCTGCGCCAGGGGGAAAACGGCCAGTTGTCCAGCCGACAGGCCGGCGGTTTCTCGTCCGAATACGAACACGTCGCCCGGCTGGAATGTCTGTCCGCCGATCAGTGACGATCCGCGCGTCGTCAGCGCAAAACGCCGTGACGGATCCCCGCCGATCACCGCCAGCGCCTCATCCAGGCCATCATGCACCTGCAAACGCGCCCATTCGTGATAATCCAGCCCCGCCCGCCGCATGCGCGCGTCATCCAGGGCAAACCCCAGCGGCCGCACCAGATGCAGAAACGCACCGGTATTGGCCGCCAGGCGGATCACATTGCCGGTATTGGGTGGAATTTCGGGTTCGACGAGGACGATGTGGAACATGGATCGGAATCAAGGCAGCGAGCCAGCGGCGCCTATTGTACGGCGCGCCCATCGGCAGGCGCACCGCCATGGTGGTGCACATGCACCGCCCGGGCCAGGACCCAGCCTTCGACCCGGGCGGCGCCCGCGTCCTTCAACACGGCGGCCACCGCCTGCAGCGTGGCGCCCGTGGTCAGGACATCGTCCACCACCGCGATCCGCTGGCCGCACACCCCGCCCGGCACACCGCACGCAAATGACCCGGCCTGGGCCTGCAGGCGCAACGCACGGTCCCGCCCCACTTGCCGGCCGCCTTCACGGACCCGCAGCACACCATCCAGCCGATAGCGCAGTCCCAACCTGCGCGCCAGCAGGCGGGCCACCTCGGCGGGCGGACTGAATCCGCGCTGGCGCAACGCTGCACGCCTGGCCGGTACCGGCACGATCCAGTCCGGCGGATCGGCCTGCGTCCCCGCCGCACGCACCGCCCGTTCCAGTTGATCCACCAGTACGCCCGCCAGGGGCAGGCGGTGCCGGATCTTGTAATCATGAATCAGTCCCCGGCCCAAACCGGCATAATCGAACGCGGCAACCACACGGTCAAAAGCCATCTGCCCCGGATCGCAATCAGGACACCGCCCTGCGTCCAACGGATGCGCACAGCACGGACAACGTGGCTGCGCATCATCCGGCCGCAGGCGCGCCTGACAATCGGGACATGGGCCCTGGCCGGCCGTGCGGCGGCCACAGCACGGGCAGTCGGCTGGAATCCAGTCGCGCCAACGGTTCAGCGGCAGATGCAGCATAATGGCGTGTCCCTCCACAGGAAACCGCTATCACAGCACGCTTCGGGGCGTCCCGAAGCCAGTCTTGATCATTTATGCCACAGCTGCCCCGACTGCCCATCGACCCCCAGGCCGTGACGCGCCAGTTCGCCCGGCGCGCGCCCCTGGATGCCCCGCAATTCCTGTACGGGGAAATTGCCCAGCGCATGCTGCGCCGCCTGAGCTATATCCGCATCGCGCCGCACGATATCCTGGATGCAGGCTGCGGTGCGGCCCATGCGCTGGACCCGTTACGGGCCCGCTATCCCGACCAGCATTACATCGGCCTGGACGCCTGCGGCGCATTGCTGGACACGGCACGCAGCCGCTACGCGACCCGGCCTGGCTTCTGGCACCGGCTGCGCAACAAACCCACGCCAAAACCGGATTTCCGGCAAGCGGATCTGGCCGAGACCGGCCTGGCAGACGAAAGCCTGGACCTGGTCTGGTCGAACCTGGCGCTGCACTGGCACCCGGAACCGCATCTGGTGCTGCAGGAATGGCGCCGCATCCTGCGCAATGACGCGCTGGCGATGTATTCCAGCCTGGGACCCGGCACCTTCCGCGAACTGCGCGAGGCCCTGGCCGAAGCCGACCCCGACACGAAACCCATGGAATTCGTGGACATGCACGATTTCGGCGACCTGATGCTGCAAGTGGGGTTCGCCGACCCCGTCATGGATCAGGAAATCATCACCCTGACCTACAAGACCGCCGACAAACTGCTGGAAGACGTGCGCGCGCTGGGGGGCAACCCCCACCCAAGCCGCAGGCCGGGCCTGCCGGGCCGCGCCTGGCGCGAACGCCTGGTCCGCGCCCTGGAACGCCGCCGCCACGCCGACGGCACGATCCACCTGAGCCTGGAAGTCGCCTATGGCCACGCCTGGCGCGCCGCCGCACGGCGCGGCGTGTTCGGCGACCTGCCCGTGACCACCTTCAAGCGCGCCCAGCCCCTGGAAGCCGGCAAACCGCCCCCGCGCGTGGTGCCGCGCAAACCCGAAGACCCGGCTTAAACCGGCACCCCGTACAGATCGTATTCGTCCGCGTCCTCGATCCTGACCTGGATCAGATCGCCCGGAGCATGGCCCGCCGCATCGCGCAGCAACACATTGCCGTCGATTTCGGGGGCATCGGCCATGGAACGCGCCGTGGCGCCGCCTTCTGTGTCCACCTCGTCCACCAGCACCATCAGGGTGCGGCCGACCTTGGCCGCCAGCCGCTGCGTGGAAATCGCCTGCTGATGCGCCATGAAGCGTTCCCAGCGCTCGGCCTTGACCTCGTCGGGCACGGGATCGGCCAGTTCATTGGCGCGCGCGCCTGCGACTGGCGAATACTGGAAACAGCCAACGCGGTCGAGCTGGGCTTCCGTCATCCAGTCCAGCAGGTACTGGAAGTCTTCCTCTGTTTCACCGGGAAAGCCCACGATGAAAGTGGAACGCAGCGTCAAGTCCGGACAGGCCTCGCGCCACTGGCGGATGCGGGCCAGGGTACGGTCCTCGAAGGCGGGGCGCTTCATGGCTTTCAGGATGCGCGGGCTGGCGTGCTGGAAGGGAATGTCCAGATACGGCAGGATGCGGCCTGCGGCCATCAGGGGGATCAGTTCATCCACATGGGGGTAGGGATAGACATAGAGCATGCGCACCCAGACACCGAACTCGCCCAGCGCATTGGCCAGCGCGGTCAGTTGCGTCTTGACCGGGCGGCCGTCCCAGAAACCTGTGCGGTATTTGACGTCCACGCCATAGGCGCTGGTGTCCTGGGAAATCACCAGCAGTTCTTTCACCCCCGCATCGACCAGGCGGCGGGCCTCGCCCAGCACGTCGCCGATCGGCCGGCTGACCAGCCGCCCGCGCATGGACGGGATGATGCAGAAACTGCAGTTGTGGTTGCAGCCTTCGGAGATCTTCAGGTAGGCATAGTGGCGCGGCGTCAGGCGGATGCCCTGGGGCGGCACCAGGTCCACGTAGGGATCGTGCGGACGTTCATGGGGCGCAGCGGCATGCACGGCGCGCACCACCTGCTCGTACTGCTGGGGACCGGTGACCGCCAGCACGGCCGGGTGCACGTTGCGAATCATGTCGGCTTCCACGCCCAGGCAACCAGTGACGATGACCTTGCCGTTTTCCGTGATGGCCTCGCCAATGGCATCCAGGGATTCAGCCTTGGCGCTGTCGATGAAACCACAGGTATTCACCACAACGACATCGGCCCCCTCGTAATCGGGGCTGATGGTGTAGCCATCGGTGCGCAACTGGGTCAGGATGCGTTCGGAATCGACCAGGGCCTTGGGACAACCCAGGCTGACGAAACCGACACGGGGGGATTGGCTCATGGGAATACTCGGTGGCAGGCGGACGGAAAGACATCATGCGCCCCGGCCAGCCACAGCCAGGCGAACCGGAACGAAGCGAATCCTTGATTTTAGCCAATCGGTGCTAAAGTCCCCGGGGTCTGACTCATCATTTCTCCATTCTGGATACTTTCCGTGCCGGAATCGCCACATTCCCCCGCTCTGTCCGACCAGCTGCTGGCCGCCGCCCGTGCCATCCGTGCGGTACTGGGCGGCCAGTCGCTGTCCGAAGCGCTGGAATCGAGCCCCGCTGCGCTGCGCCCCGCCGCCCAGGCCCTGTCCTTTCACGCCATGCGCCGCCTGGGCCATGCCCGCGCTGTGCGCGAACGGCTGGTGCCGCGCCGCCCGCCGGAACGCCTGGTCGAGGCCCTGATCCTGCTGGGCCTGAGCCTGCTGGAAGCCAGCCTGCGCCAGGCCGAAGGCGCCGACCAGCCGCCCGGCACGCCGATCTACACCGCACACACGCTGGTCCACCAGCTGGTCGAAGCCGCTGCCGCCGACCGCCGCACGCGACCCGCCAAGAACCTGATCAATGCCGTGCTGCGCCGCTACGGACGCGAGCGCGCAGCGCTGAACGCCGCGCTGGCCGATACGCCCGAGGCCGTCTGGAACCATCCCGGCTGGTGGATCGACACGGTGCGCACTGCCTGGCCGGACGACTGGCAGACAATCCTGACCGCCGCCGATCAGGCGCCGCCCATGGCGCTGCGTGCCAATGTCCGGCGCATCGACCGGGACACGCTGCAGACGCGCCTGAATGCTGCGGGTCTGGACGCCCGGCCTGCGGGCGCGGACGGCCTGATTCTGGGCACACCGCGCCCCGTGCGCAACATCCCTGGCTACACCGAAGGCTGGTGGTCGGTACAGGATCTCTCGGCCCAGCAGGCCGCGCGGCTGCTGCCGCTGCAAGACGGCATGCGCGTGCTGGACGCCTGCGCAGCACCAGGCGGCAAGACGGCCCACCTGCTGGAACGCCATACCCTGCGCCTGACTGCACTGGACAGCGATGCCCAGCGCCTGGGCCGCGTCGGCGAAAATCTGCAGCGGCTGGGCCTGGAATCCCCCGATGTGTGCTTGCGATGCGCCGATGCCGCCCGCCCCGGCGACTGGTGGGACGGCCAGCCCTACGAAGCCATTCTGGCCGACGTGCCCTGCACGGCGTCCGGCGTGGTGCGCCGCCATCCCGATATCCGCTGGCTGCGCCGCGCCGACGATCTGGCCCGCACGGCAGAAAGCCAGGCCGGCATCGTGGATGCGCTGTGGCCGCTGCTGGCTCCCGGTGGCCACCTGCTGTACGCCACCTGCTCGATCTTTCCCCAGGAAGGTGAATGGCAGATCGCAGCCTTCCTGGACCGGCACCCCGAGGCGCGACGCATGCCGGCACCCGGCCACATCCTGCCCGGCAACCCGGACGACGGCGACGGCTTCTATTTCGCCCTGCTGCGCAAGCCCGCATGACCCGGACAGGGCCGCGCGGCTTGCGCTTTGGCGCTGGGTCAACAATACTGCGACTGTCCGCGATCCTATGTCCCACCACCGCCAGCGCATGCCACGCTTTCTGATTCTCCTGGCCTTCAGCCTTCTGTTCCTGGCACCTGCGGCTGCCCAGGCCGATGACGGCCAGGTCATCCGCATCGAACCCGTGCTCAGCCAGGGACAGCTGCTGCTGAATGCCGACATCGACTTCACGCTGGGCGGCGAACTGCACGAAGCCGCCCGCAAGGGGCTGCCCCTGTACTTCACAGCCGACCTGAACATCGAACACCCTCGCTGGTGGTGGTTCAACAAAACGGTCCTGTCGGCCAGTCAGACCTGGCGCATCCAGTACAACGCCCTGACCCGCCAGTGGCGGGTCGGCACCGGGGACCTGTCCCTGCCGGCCACATCCCTGGACGAAGCCCTGGACCTGGTTCGCCATATCCGCGACTGGCCCCTCGGCAACGCCGACCAGTTCACGCCCGACCAGACCTACCAGGGACGGCTGCGGCTGCGGCTGGATACTTCCCGCCTGGCCCGCCCCTTCCAGGTCGATGCGCTCAACAGCGCTGCCTGGTCACTGACGACCCCATGGAAAGAATTCACCTTTTCAATCTCCGCCGCAACACCCCGCGGCTGATCCGCTGGGCGCTGCGCTCTGCGCTGGGGGTCGCCGCCGCCAGTGCGATCGCATTGCTGGGCCTGCTGGTCTGGTCCACCGGCAATGCCTCGCGCTATGCGCAGCAATACGACGTACTGCTGCTGCTCAACGGCATACTGGCGATCGCCCTGATCTCCTGGGTCGCCATCCTCGCGATCCGGCTGTGGCGCCAGATCCGCAGGCGCCAGTTCGGCGCCCGGATGACGGCCCGTTTCACGCTGTACTTCACCCTGATCGGCATTCTGCCCGGCGTGCTGATCTACGTGCTGTCAGTACAGTTCATGTCGCGCTCGATCGAATCCTGGTTCAACGTGCGGGTGGACACCGCCCTGGAAGCCGGCCTGAACCTTGGCCGCGCAGCGCTGGACACGCAACTTGCCGAGCTCAATGGCCGGGCGCGCAACATGGTCCTGCGGCTCACGAACGCCAGCGATGCCGAAATCGCCTCGCTGCTCACCTCGCTGCGATCCGCGAACGAAATCGACGAAGCCATGGTCTTTACCGGCAATGGCCGCCTGATCGCTTTTTCCTCATCCGCCTTCAGCCAGCTGCTGCCGGACCCGCCCCCCAGCAGCGTCATGAACCAACTGCGCGTGGCCCAGGGCTACGCGGCGGCCGAAGCCGATGTGGCGAACGGCGACGGGCCGACCAACGATGCTCTGCACCTGCGCGTCATCATCCCGCTGGGGCCGGCCACATCGGACCGGCTGGGCAGCCCCATGAGCCTGGGGGGCGATTCGCGCTGGCTGCAAGTGATCCAGGCCGTGCCGGAACGCATCGCCCACAACGCCAGCCAGGTCCAGCAGGGGTTCCGTGATTATCAGGAACTGGCCCTGTCGCGCCTGGGACTGCGCAAACTCTACGGCATCACCCTGACCCTGGCCCTGATACTGGCCGTGTTCGCCGCCGTGGTCGTGGCGCTGGCCGTCTCGCGGCGCCTGGTACAGCCCCTGCTGACCCTGGCCTCGGGTACCCAGGCCGTCGGGGTCGGCGACTATCGCCCCCTGCCCGAACCCCCGGCCCGCGACGAGGTCGGCCAGCTGACGCGATCGTTCAACGCCATGACACGCCAGCTGGACGAAGCCCGTCAGATGGTGGACCGCCATCGTCGCCAGCTGGAACAAAGCAATCTGTACCTGGAATCCGTGCTCAGCAACCTGTCCTCCGGGGTGCTGGTGTTCGACCGCGCCTTCCGCCTGACCCTGTTCAACCAGGGCGCCCAGACCATCCTGCACGTCGATCTGCGCACCGTGCAGGGCCGCCCGCTGGAAACCGCAGACGGCGCCCTGGCGCTCGCGCGCCTGATCCGTCAGGCATTCTCTGCCCACGATGCAGTCGAATCCACACGCCCCTACTGGCAGCAGCAGTTCGAAATCGAACTCCAGGCCGCGCCAGACAACGAACGCAAGAAACACGTCATCACGCTGCTGGCCCGAGGCACCCGGCTGATCATGGATGGCCGCGAGGATGGCTACCTGGTGGTGTTCGACGACATCAGCGAGGTCATCTCCGCCAGCCGTACCGTCGCATGGGGCGAGGTCGCCCGCCGACTGGCCCACGAGATCAAGAACCCGCTGACCCCCATCCAACTATCGGCCGAGCGACTGGCCATGAAACTGGCGGATCGGCTGACACCAGACGACGCCGCCATGCTGCACCGGTCTACCCAGACCATCGTCAACCAGGTCGCATCCCTGAAACGCATGGTGGATGATTTCCGTGAATACGCCCGCACGCCGCCGGCGCAGATGCAGGACATCGACCTGAACGCCCTGCTGACTGAAGTCTTGATGCTGTACGGCTGGGATCCCGCCGAGCCCACCTTGCCACCGACCACCCAGGGCACGGCCCGCTTTGATGCCCAGCTGGCCGCCGACCTGCCCCTCATCCAGGGCGACCCCGCCCAGTTGCGTCAAGTGATCCACAACCTGCTGGCCAACGCCCGCGACGCCGCCTGCCAGCATGCCGCGCCCGGCACGGCCGAAGTCCGGGTGCAGACCCGCCTGATCCGCCCGGATGACGATGCCGGCCAGCCACGCGTCCGGCTGACCGTCTCGGACAACGGCCCAGGCTTTGCCCCCGAAGTCCTGCACCGGGTCTTCGAGCCCTACGTGACGACCAAGCCGACCGGCACCGGGCTCGGGCTGGCGATCGTCAAGAAGATCATCGAAGAACATGCAGCCCAAGTGGACATTTCCAACCGGACCGAAGGCGGCGCCCGTCTTTCGATCCTGTTTTCCAGACTGGCCAACGAGGCCCCCCGGCTGGACGCGCCCCGGCAAGCACAGGATAATACGCAGAACTTAAAGTGAGGTGATATGGCCAGAATTCTGGTGGTGGACGACGAAATCGGCATCCGCGAACTGCTGTCCGAAATTCTCTACGACGAAGGCCACACGGTCGAGCTCGCGGAAAATGCGGCGCAGGCCCGGGAATCCCGTCTCCGCCAGCGACCCGATCTGGTGCTGCTGGATATCTGGATGCCCGATACCGACGGCGTCAGTCTGCTCAAGGAATGGTCCAGCCAGGGATTGCTGAACATGCCCGTCATCATGATGAGCGGCCACGCAACCGTGGACACCGCTGTCGAGGCGACCCGCATCGGCGCCGTCGATTTCCTGGAAAAACCCATCACCCTGCAAAAACTGCTGAAGGCCGTCTCTGCCGGTCTCGCGCGCCCGGTGATCCCGGCTTCCATGCGCAGTCGCACCGAACGCCCAGTGATCCCGGCCGATCCGGTCTTTACCCAACCGCCGGCGCTGGCAGGCGGGCCTGCCGTCCCGCCGTCCATGGGCGCAGAACCCGCCCCCCAGGCCCACGACGATTCGTACCTGGGCAAAATCTCACTGAACCAGCCCCTGCGCGAGGCCCGCGACGAATTCGAGCGCATTTACTTCGAATACCATCTGCTGCACGAAAATCACAGCATGACACGGGTGTCCGAACGCACCGGGCTGGAACGCACCCACCTGTACCGCAAGCTCAAACAGCTCGGCATCGATACTTCGCGCAAGAAATCCTCCGGCAGCTGATCCGGCGCCACACTCAGGCGTCCAGCCAGAGTCCGGCCAACGCCAACCCTGCAGGCAGGACAACCCTAGCCGCGATACGCCCGCATGAATTCGGCCACCGGCTGACGTCGTCCGCCCGGTTTCTGCACCACCGTCACGCGCAGCACCCCATCGGCCGTTGCCACATCGATGCCGTCCGGCCCCATGCCCACGATCGTGCCCGGCGCCGATCCACCGGCACCGGCCTGGTTCGTCAGCACCTGCGCGCCCCAGACCTTGAGCGGCGCATCCAATCCAGGCAATGCCATCGTCGTGCCGGGAAACGGATCGAAGGCCCGCACCCGACGGGCCAGTTCTGTCGCAGGACGGGAAAAATCCAGCGCCGATTCGGATTTCAGCAGTTTGTCTGCGTAGCACACCCCCGCCTCTGGCTGGGGGACCGGCGTCGGCGCATCCCCGGCATCCAACCGCGCCAGGACATCCACGATGGCCTGCGCACCGTCAGCCGCCAGCCTGTCGTGCAGGCTGGCGCCAGTCTCGTCTGCCGCCAGCGGGCGTTCCACCCGATGCAGCATGTCGCCCGTGTCCAGTCCCTCGTCCATCTGCATGATGGTCACGCCACTGGCGGCATCGCCCGCCTCGATCGCCCGCTGGATGGGCGCCGCGCCGCGCCAGCGCGGCAGCAGGCTGGCATGGATGTTCAGGCAACCGCAGCGCGGCAGGTCCAGCACCCAGCGGGGCAGGATCAGGCCATAGGCCGCCACGACCATGACATCCGGCGCCAGGGCCCGCAATGCAGCCTCGGCCCCCTGGGCATCCTCTGGATATTTGCCGTCCAGCCGCAGGCTGCGCGGCTGCAGCACGGGAATGCCAGCGTCGATGGCCGCCTGTTTGACAGGGCTGGGCAGACACTTCATGCCGCGCCCCGACGGCCGGTCCGGCTGGGTCAGGACGCACACGACTTCGTGCCCGGCCTCGATCAGTGCGGCCAGGGCCTGCCGGGCGAATTCCGGCGTTCCTGCAAAAGCGATGCGCATTCAGGCCCCGGCGGATTCGCGCTGGGCCTCGCGCTGCTGCTTGCGCAGGCGCGTGCGGATCCGGTTCTGCTTGAGCGTGGACAGGTACTCGACGAAGACCTTGCCCAACAGGTGATCGAGTTCGTGCTGCACACACACGGCCAGCAGGCCTTCGGCATCGAATTCATAGGGTTCGCCGCGTTCGTCCAGCGCACGCACATGGATGCGCGCGGAGCGTTCGACCTCGTCATAGACGCCGGGCACCGACAGGCAGCCTTCTTCGTACACCTGGAGTTCCTCGCTTTTCCAGGTGATTTCGGGGTTGATCAGTACGCGCAGGTCGTTGCCGTCCTCGGAGACATCGATGACCACGACACGTTCGTGGACATCCACCTGGGTCGCGGCCAGACCGACCCCGGGTGCCGCATACATGGTTTCGGCCATGTCGCGCACCAGCTGGCGAATACGGTCATCCACCTGCTGGACCGGCGCGGCGACCGTGTGCAAGCGGGGGTCCGGATACTTGAGAATGGGTAGCAGGGCCATGGTGATTGTCTGAATCGATAAAAGCCAGACCTCCATCATAGAACATAGAACAGCACCCAAGCCCGTCATCCAGTGCGCTCAAGACCCGGGTGCCATATCCGACCTGCCTCATCCACGACCGGCGTGATGCCCAGACAGATTCCGGCGTAATCTCGGATGCGGGGATCCAGGGCCATTTGTGACGCAACATGATTCGACTCCTGTCAGGGTTGACGGAAATCACTGTCATGCCATGCTGCTTGCGTCACACTCGCCCACGCGACCCGGGCAATCCATGGCACACTGCACCCATGTCACAGACCATCGCTGAAGACGAACTGCGTGCCTGGATTCGCCTGAGCCTCGAACCCGAACTTGGCGCGGCCCGGATCCGCCTGTTGCTGTCGGTGTTCGGCCTGCCGCAGCAGATCGTCGCCGCCACCACCGGCAGCCTGGCCCGATACCTGGACCCCGCACTGGCAGCCCGTCTGCGCCAGCCCCCAGAATCTTCGATCCAGACCGCAATCGATCAGACGCTGGACTGGCTGCAAGCCGACGATCATCACCTGCTGACCCTGGCCGACCCCCACTACCCACGCACCCTGTACGCGCTGACCGACCCGCCGCCAATCCTGTACGCCCACGGCCGGCTGGACGTCCTGCGCCGCCCCATGCTGGCCATCGTCGGCGCGCGCCATGCCACAGCGGACGGCGAGCGCAACGCCCACGCCTTCGCGCGCCACCTGGCATTGCAGGGCTGGTGCATCGTCAGCGGGCTGGCCAGCGGCATCGACGGCGCGGCCCATGCCGGCGCCCTGGACGCAGGCGAATCGGGCGGCAGCACCCTGGCCGTCCTGGGCACCGGCGTCGACCGGGTCTACCCCCCCGCGCATCATGCCCTGGCCCATCGCATCGCCGCCTGCGGCCTGCTGCTGTCGGAATTTCCCCTCGGCGCGCCGGGGCTGCCGTTTCATTTCCCGCAGCGCAACCGCATCGTCGCCGCCCTGAGCCAGGGGGTGCTGGTGGTCGAGGCCGCAGCGCGCAGCGGCTCACTGATCACCGCCCGGCTGGCAGGCGAACTGGGACGCGAAGTCTTTGCCATTCCCGGCTCCATCCATTCGCCCCTGTCACGCGGCTGCCACGCCCTGATCCGCCAAGGGGCCAAGCTGGTCGAATCCGGACAGGACATCGTCGAGGAACTCCGGCAGGGCACGTTGCCTGGCCTGACAGGGACCACACCCGTTCCCCCGACGGAATCTGCCACTGTTCCTGATGTGGCACCCGCCCAAGATTCCGCCCTGGATCCTGACGCCCGCGCCCTGCTGGGGCGGATCGGCCTGGACCCGGTCGCCCTGGACACGCTGCAGGCCGATCTGGACTGGCCCATCGACCGCCTGATGAGCCGGCTGACCCTGTTGGAAATCGCCGGGCGGATCGAACGCACTGCCGATGGCCGCTACCGGCGTGCGCCCTCGGCTGCGCTATGATGGCTGTTTCTCCTGCCTCGAACACTTCGCCGGATGACCCCCATGGCCGAATACATCAAGATCGTCGAAGTCGGGCCGCGTGACGGCCTGCAGAATGAAAAGCAGTTCGTCGACACTGCCATCAAGATCGAACTCGTCGACCGCCTCACGGCGGCTGGCTTCGCCAATGTCGAGGCCGCATCCTTCGTTTCCCCCAAATGGGTGCCGCAAATGGCCGACGGTGCCGCCGTCATGGCCGGGATCACACGCCGCGCGGGCACGATCCATTCCGTCCTGGTGCCGAACCTGCGCGGATTCGAAGGTGCCCTGGCCGCCCGTGCCGACGAGATCGTGATCTTCGGCGCCGCCAGCGAGGCTTTCTCACAGCGCAACATCAACTGCTCCATCGCCGAATCCATCGCCCGCTTTGAACCCGTGGCGGCCGCCGCAAAAGAAGCCGGACTGCGCCTGCGCGGCAGCATCAGCTGCGCGCTGGGCTGCCCCTACCAGGGCGAAACCCCGGTCGCTGCTGTGGTGGACGTCGCCGAACGCCTGCTGCGGCTGGGCTGCGACGAAATCGACGTGGCCGACACCATCGGCGTGGGCACCGCCGCCCAGGTCGGGCGCGTGCTGCGTGCCGTTGGCCAGGTCACCGATCTGGGCACCCGGGTTTCGGGGCATTTCCACGATACCTATGGCCAGGCGCTGGCCAATATCCTGGCCGCGCTGGAATGCGGCGTGCGCATCTTCCACAGTTCGGTCGCCGGGCTGGGCGGCTGCCCCTACGCCAAGGGCGCGACCGGCAACGTTGCCACAGAAGACGTGCTGTACCTGATGCGCGGCCAAGGACTGCGCACAGATGTCGATCTGGATGCCGTCGTAGACATCGGGCAATGGATTTCCGCACAGATCGGCCGCTCCACGGCCAGCCGCGCAGGTCGCGCACTGGCCCTGAAAAAGACGTGCTGATGTCCCCTTTCGGCCGTCCCTCAGCCGAAGAACATGCGGCGCTCATGGCCCAGATCGGCCCGCTGCCGCTGCGCGGCCGCGCCTGGCCGCGCTGGATCGCAGCCATTGCCTGGGTGATCATGGCCATGATCGCCGTGCGCCTGGTCATCGTGCTGCAGCTGGCACCTGCAGAATCACTGCCCATGCCGGTCATCGCCAGCATCGTCGTGTGCTTCGGCGCCCTGCTCTGGATGAGCGTCCACATGTGGACCTCGGTCACAGAGATCTCCGGCTGGGGGATCCGTCAATCCTGGATCACGCGCCGCGAAGTCCCCTGGGCCGACATCCAGTCCACCAAGTTCATTCCGCTGTTCGCCTCGAAAAAACTGGTGTGCTTCGTGCAAAAGGGCCGGCCCGTGGTCTTCCAGGCCGGCACGCCGGAACTCCAGGCGGCCTTCGCGCGCATCAGCCTGGTGTACCGAAAAAGAACCTGATTAGCGGATCGGCAACGGATACAGCAGGCCGCCATCCTTCCAGAGCGCGTTCTGGCCGCGCTGGATCTGCAGCGGACTGCCCATGCCCACATTGCGCTCGAACGATTCGCCGTAGTTGCCGACCTGCTTGACGATGTTGTAGGCCCATTGTTCGTCCAGGCCCAGGTTCTTGCCCGCGCTGCCGGTCACGCCCAGCAGGCGCTGCACGTTGGGATCGGCGCTTTTCAGCTGCGCATCGACGTTGGCCGAACTCACCCCCAGTTCCTCGGCGCCCGCCATGGCGTGAAAGGACCATTTGACGATGTTCAGCCAGGCGTCGTCACCTTGCCGCACGAAAGGCCCAAGGGGTTCCTTGGAGATGATTTCCGGCAGGATCACGTAGTCGGCAGGCTTGGACAGCTTGGAAATGCGGATCGAAGCCAGGCCCGAGGCATCGGTGGTGAACACATCGCAGCGGCCCGCCGAGAACGCGTTGACGACCTCGTTGAACTGCTCGATCACGACCGGCTTGTACTGCACGTTGTGCGCACGCGCCCAGTCGGCCATGTTCTGTTCGTTGGACGTGCCGGTCTGCATGCAGACCGTGGCCCCATTCAGGTCGCGGGCCGAGGCGATGCCCAGGGACTTGGGCACCATGAAACCCTGGCCGTCATAGAAGTTGATGGCCACATGAATGGCGCCCAGCGCGGTATCGCGGGACTGCGTCACAGTCGTGTTGCGCGCCAGCAGGTCAATTTCACCCGACTGCAGGGCAGTGAACCGCTGCTGCGCATTCAGAGGCACGATCTTGACCTTGGACGCATCGCCCAGCACGGCGGCCGCAACGGCACGGCACATGTCCACGTCCAGCCCTTTCCATTCGCCCTTGGCATCCGGCGCCGAGAACCCGGCAAAGCCGGTGGTGACGCCGCACTGCACAGCGCCGCGTGCCTTGACCACGGACAGGGTATCGGCTTGGGCCAGAGGCATGCCGGCGCCCAGCAGGACGGCCAGGCCAGTGATCAGTTTGAATCCACGCATGGAAAGGTCTCCCTTGGTCTGCTGTACGGATTTGCACATAGTAACCGAGGGAGCCCGGGAATCAATATGCCCTGTCACTATATGTTGATCACTGCCGCTGCCATGTCGCACGACCATTCAGTCGTAGTGGCGGGCATCCTCGATCACCCTGCCATCGTTGGGCAGGCTGCCGGCCGCCACGATTTCGACGAGCGCCCGCAGCTTGGTCTGCTCGCGAACCGTATCGGCCACGGCTGCGGCATCGAGCGCGCCCCCGGTCTCGACGTGCAGCGTCATGATGTCGTGACCCGCGCCCCCCGACACCACCAGGCGCGCGCGGCTGATTTCCGGATGCCGATCCAGCACACGGGCAATCTGTTCGGGATGCACGAACATGCCTCGGACTTTCGTCGTCTGATCAGCCCGTCCCAGCCAGCCGCGGATACGCAGATTGGTCCGGCCGCAGGGCGAAACCCCAGGCATCAAGGCCGAAAGATCGCCGGTGCCGAAGCGCAGCAGCGGGTAGTCCGCATTCAAGGTCGTCACCACCAGTTCGCCGACCTCGCCTGCGGGCACCGGTTGGCCAGTCCCTGGCCGGACGATTTCCAGGATCAGATCCTCGTTGACGACCAGGCCTTCGCGCGCAGGCGTCTCGAACGCCACCATGCCCAGGTCGGCACTGCCATAGGCCTGGAAACCCTGGATGCCACGGTCCCGGAACCAGGCCTGCAACGACGGCGGATACGCCTCGCCCGAAAACAACGCCCGCCTCAACGAAGGCAACGCCACCCCCATTTCGTCGGCCTTTTCCAGAATGATGCGCAGGAAACTGGGCGTGCCGGTGTAGGCATGCGGCGCCAAGTCTGCCATGGTGCGCACCTGCAGTTCGGTCTGCCCGACCCCGCCGGGGAACACCGTGCAGCCCAGCGCGTGCGCAGCAGTTTCCATCATGGAACCGGCAGGCGTGAAGTGATAGGAAAAGCAATTGTGCACCAGCATGCCGGAGCGCACTCCCGCTGCGTGCAATGCACGGGCAAAACCCCAGTAGTCCGGGCGCGGACCTTCAGGCTCGTAGATGGGCCCTGGCGAGGCATACACCCGCCGCGCCTCGCCCCAGCCGAGCGTCGAGAAACCGCCGAACACGCGCTGCCGTTCGGCATCGCCGGTACCATCCGTGCGGGCCATGTGGGCGGCATGCTGGGCCTGCAACAGTTCGCTCTTGCGCAGCACCGGCACGCGGGCCAGGGCCGCGCGCGAATCCAGCGCCGCCAGATCGATCTCCTGGAGCTGCCGGGCGATGGCCGGCGCCCGCGCCCGCGCCCGCTCCAGCGCGGCGGGCAGGCGCTCGAAAAGCTGCCGCTCACGCGCATCGGGAGGCAGGGTTTCACGCGCATCGTAATATGCCTGCATGGCATTACCCTCGCATCAAGCCAGCCAGCGCTTGCGCCGGCGATAGAACTTGGTGTCACGAAAGCTGGTGCGCCCCGCCCCCGAGACGCCCAGATAGAATTCCTTTACATCCTCGTTCTCGGCCAATGCGCGGGCGTCGCCGTCCATCATCACGCGGCCGTTTTCCAGAATGTAGCCATAGTCCGCATAGCGCAGGGCCACATTGGTGTTCTGTTCCGCCAGCAGGAAACTGACCCCCTCGCGCTGGTTCAGGTCGCGCACGATCTCGAAGATTTCCTCGACGATCTGCGGCGCCAGGCCCATCGAAGGCTCGTCCAGCAGGATCATGCGCGGGTCGGCCATCAGCGCCCGGCCGATGGCCGCCATCTGCTGTTCGCCGCCAGACGTATAGCCCGCCTGACTCTTGCGCCGCTGTTTCAGGCGCGGGAAATAACGGTAGACCTTGTCCAGGGCCGCATCCAGATCGGCCCGACTCAGGCGCCGGGTATAGGCGCCCGTGAGCAGGTTTTCTTCGATGCTCAGGTGGGCGAAACAGTGCCGGCCTTCCATGACCTGGACTACCCCGCGCTGGACCAGATCGGCCGGCGACAGGGATTCGATGCGTTCCCCGCGATATTCGATCCCACCTTTGGTGACCTCGCCGCGCTCGCCGCGCAGCAGATTGGAAATGGCCCGCAAGGTGGTCGTCTTGCCCGCGCCATTGGCGCCCAGCAGCGCCACGATCCGGCCTTCCGGCACGGTCAGGGACACCCCCTTGAGCACCAGGATGACGTGGTTATAGATGACCTCGATGCCGTTGACGTTCAACAGCACTGCGGGTTCGGACGCCTGTGCGCTTTCCATTGATTCCTCTCCCAGGGGGCCGGGCGCTGCCCGGCCCCGGCACGGCTTACTCGGCAGCGCAATCGCGCGTCGGCAGTTTCTTTTCGGCGGCGTACTTGTCGCCCAGAGCCTTCACCAGCGGCTGCACGTATTTCGGATTGGACTGATACCAGTCAGAGACGACATTGAATTTCTTGCCGTCCCACTGGATGATGCGCGCCCAGTCATCGCCCATGTGGTTCTCGCACGAGGTCTTCACCGGACGCATCAGCTTGGCAAAACCCAGCTGTTCCAGGCGTTCCTGGTCCAGATTCAGGTTTTCATACCCCCAGCGCACCTGCTCGGGCGTCATGTGCTTGCCTTTACCGAATTTTTCCTGGGCCGTACGGATGGCCTCGACCTGCAGCATGGAAATCATCATGCCGCGCGTGTAGGCCAGCGACCCGAAGGTGGTGCCGTCCTTGTCGGCGCCTTCGCCCTTGTCGTAGACGTATTTCTTGACGTCGTCATGCACCCGGCCATGTTCCGCGCTGTTCTGGATCGTGATGCCGTGATAGCCCTTGGCGACGTCACCCAGATCCTGGACGTCGGTCTCGGAACTGGCCCACCAGATGCCGTACATCTTGTCGCGCGGATAACCCACGCCCTGCGCCTCGCGGATGGCGGTCGGCGTCATGATCCCGGCGCTCCAGAGAATGACGTAGTCGGGGCGGTTCTTGCGAATCTGCAGCCAGGTGGATTTCTGTTCGACGCCGGGGGCGGCCACCGGATAGAGCTGCAGCTCGAAGCCATTGGCCTTGGAGCGTTCTTCGAGCAGCGGGATGGGTTCCTTGCCAAAGGGCGAATCGTGATAGATCAGGGCGATCTTCTTGCCCTTGAGTTTGTCTTCGCCGCCCAGTTTCTTGGCAATGTCCTGGATCATGACATCGGCTGCCGTCCAGTACGTGCCCAGCAGCGGGAAATTCCATTTGAAGACCCGGCCATCGGCCGACTGCGACAGACCGTAGCCTACGGTGATCACCGACTGCCCATCGACGATCGCCTTGTCAGTCACGGCAAAGGTGATGCCGGTGGACTGGGTATCAAAGCCGGACGCCCCGCCCTGCTTGTTTTTCAGGCGTTCGTAGCATTCCACGCCCTTGTCGGTGGAATAGGCCGTCTCGCATTCCTCGTAGGTGATCTTGACGCCATTGACGCCGCCGTCGCGCTCGTTGATGAGCTTGAGGTAGTCGATCTTGCCGTTGGCCCAGGGAATGCCCAGCGGCGCAAACGAGCCGGTCCGATAGACGAGCAGCGGGACGAATTGTTCCTCGGCGGCCTGGGCCGTGCCCGCGACCCCCGCCAACCCGACGGCAGCCAGCAGCGCTGCGGCGGCGGTCTTCGTCAATGCATGCTTCATTTGTAGCTCCTCCTGGTGCGTATGGCACCTATCGTGTCAACAAAGAACGGGTCCGTTCGAACGCCGCCCCAAAGGCCCCTCAATGGGGGAACGGCCAGATCCTGAGTTTTTCCTTGGCGATGCTCCACAGTCTGGCCAGGCCGTGCGGCTCCACGATCAGGAAAAAGACGATCAGGAAACCGAAAACCATGTGCTCGATGTGCGAGGCCACGTCCACCGGGATGTCCAGGCCCAGCCAGTGCGGCACGTTGGTCAGCAGCACCGGCACCAGCACCATGAAGGCCGCACCGAAGAAACTGCCAATGATGGACCCCAGGCCGCCGATGATGATGATGAACAGCAGTTGCAACGAGCGGTTCAGGTCGAAGGCCAGGGGTTCCCAGGAACCCAGGTGGATGTAGGCCCAGAGTGCACCCGCCACGCCGATGATGAAGGAACTGACGGCAAAGGCGGTGAGCTTGGCGTACACCGGCCGGATGCCGATGACGGCAGCGGCCACGTCCATGTCCCGAATCGCCATCCACTGCCGGCCAATCGCGCCGCGCACCAGATTCTTGGACAGCAGGCCGATGATCGCCACGAAGCACAGCACGAACAGGTATTTCTGCGCGGGCGTGACCACCGGCAGGCCGAAGACGTCGAGCGTCGGCACCGACACATTGCCCGAGGACGAATAGTTGGTGAAATACGGGATGCGCAGGAAGGCCCAGTCCATGAAGAACTGCGCCGCCAACGTCGTCACCGCCAGATACAGGCCGCGGATGCGCAGACTGGGCACGCCGAACACCACACCTGTCAGGGTGGCGAACACACCGCCCATCAGGATCTGGGCTACCAGCGGCAGGTCCAGGCGCACGCCGAAATTCCAGGCCGCATAGGCGCCCACCGCCATGAAGGCCCCGGAACCGATGGAAATCTGACCGCAATAGCCCACCAGGATGTTCAGGCCGATGGCGGCCAGCGCCAGAATCAGAAAGGGGATGAAGATCGCCTGCAGAAAGTAGTCCGATGCCCCCAGGGGGACGCCGACGAAGGCAAGCAGCAGCAGGGCGGAGATGAACCAGCGGTCCTGGCGGATCGGAAAGATCTGCTGGTCCGATCGGTAGGTACTCTTGAACTGGCCATTTTCACGATAGAACATGGTCGGGTTTCCTGTCAGACGCGGTCGATGATTTTTTCGCCGAACAGGCCCTGGGGCCGGAACAGCAGGAACACCAGGGACAGCACGTAGGCGAACCAGATCTCGATGCCGCCGCCCACGAAGGGTCCCAGGTAGACTTCGGACAGCTTTTCACCCACGCCGATGATCAGGCCGCCGACGATGGCGCCCGGCACCGAGGTCAGCCCCCCCAGGATCACCACCGGCAAGGCGCGCAAGGCTGCTGTGGACAGGGTGAACTGCACGCCGAACTTGGATCCCCAGACAATGCCCGTGACCAGGGCCACCAGACCGGCCACGGTCCAGACCACCACCCAGATGCGGTTCAGGGGAATGCCCACCGACTGCGCGGCCTGGTGATCGTCGGCCACGGCACGCAAGGCCCGGCCAACGGTGGTGTACTGGAAGAAGAACGCCAGCACGGCCACCAGCACGGCAGCGATGACGGCTGCCGTCAGGTCTTCCAGGCTGACCAGCACGCCGCCGTCGAACACCGTATCCAGGATGATGACGGGATCCTTGGGCATGCCCACGTCGATCGAATACACCGAGCTGCCGAACAGAATCTGGCCGATGCCATCCAGAAAGTAGCTGATGCCGATGGTGGCCATCAGCAACGTGGTGGCCTCCTGGTTGACCAGATGGCGCAGCACCAGGCGTTCGACCAGCACGGCGATCAGCCACATGAACAGGGCGGCCAGCACGAAAGCCAGCAGATTGGCCAGCACGGGCGAGGCGCCACCCAGCCAGGCGTCGATCCAGCCCGACAGGCGGGCCATGGCCAGCGCCGCGATCAGCACCATCGCGCCCTGGGCGAAATTGAACACCCCCGACGCCTTGAAGATCAGCACGAAACCCAGGGCCACCAGGGCGTAGAGCATGCCGCTCATCAACCCGCCGATCACTGTTTCCAATAAGAATCCCATTGCGACTCCTCAGTGGCTGGCGCCCAGATAGGCCCGGATGACCTCGGGATTGTCCCGCACCTCGGCGGGCGTGCCGTCGCCAATCTTGCGGCCGTAGTCCAGCACCACGACCCGGTCGGAGATGTCCATGACCACCCCCATGTCATGCTCGATCAGCACGATCGTGGTGCCGTATTCGTCGTTCACGTCCAGGATGTACCGGCTCATGTCCTGCTTTTCCTCGATGTTCATGCCCGCCATGGGCTCATCGAGCAGCAGGATGCGCGGTTCCATGGCCAACGCCCGGCCCAGGTCCACGCGCTTTTGCAGGCCGTAGGGCAGGCGCCCGACCGGCGTCTTGCGCCAGGCCTGGATTTCCAGGAAATCAATGATGTTTTCCACGACTTCCCGGTGCGCGATTTCTTCGCGCTCGGCCGAACCCAGGCGCAACGCCTGGGCCAGCACACCGCTGCGCATGCGCAGGTTGCGGCCCGTCATGATGTTGTCCAGCACGCTCATGCCCTTGAACAGGGCCAGGTTCTGGAAGGTACGGGCAATGCCCATTTCTGCAGCGCGGCGCGGATTCATCCGCGTGAATTTCTGGTCCTGCAACAGGATGCGGCCTTCCTGGGGCGTGTAGACCCCATTGATGACGTTCAGCATCGAACTCTTGCCTGCGCCATTGGGGCCGATGATGGAGCGGATCTCGTGTTCGCGCACATCGAAGGAAATGTCCGTCAGCGCCTTGACACCGCCAAAGGACAGGGAAATGTTCTGCAGGTCCAGGATGACCTCGCCGATGCGCCCGGCGCGGTCCGCAGCGCCACCTGGCGCCGTCTCCGTGGTCTGTGCTGTCGCCATCTGGATCATTCAGGCTACCTTCTTGAGGGGTTCGGGCCGCATGACGGCCGCAGATTCAATCCGCAGGTCGGCAGAGATCCGGCCCGTGCGGCCGTCCTCGAACTTGACCTCGGTTTCGATGAACTGGCTGGCACGGCCTTCGAACAGCGCATCGACCAGCACAGCGTATTTCTGGGCGATGAAGGCACGGCGGACCTTGCGGGTGCGGGTCAGCTCGTCATCATCGGGGTCCAGTTCCTTGTGCAGGATCAGAAAGCGGCTGATCTGGGAAGCGGCCAGTTGCGGATCCGTCGCCAGGTCGGCGTTGACCTGCTCGACGCAGTCCCGGATCAGGGCATAGACCTCGTCCTTGCCTGCCAGGTCGGTATAGCCGGCATAGGGCAGGCCGCGCCGTTCGGCCCAATTGCCCACGGCTTCCAGGTCGATGTTGATGAAAGCGCAGACCTCGGAACGGTCCGCCCCGAAGGCCACGGCCTCTTTCACGAAGGCAAAGAACTTGAGTTTGTTTTCTATGAATTTCGGCGCAAACAGACTGCCGTCGGCCAGTCGGCCGACATCCTTGGCGCGATCGATGATCTTGAGCTGGCCATCGGCATCCAGGTAGCCTGCATCCCCGGTGTGATACCAGCCGTCGTCCGTGTAGGATTCGGCCGTTGCTTCGGGGTTGCGGTAGTAGCCTGTGAACAGGCCGGGACTGCGCAGCTGGATTTCACCATTGTCGGCCACGCGGATGTCCACCCCCTCGCAGGGCGGGCCGACCGTATCGTCGCGCACCTGGCCATTGGCCTGGACGCAGACGAAGACCGACGTCTCGGTCGAGCCGTAGAGCTGCTTCAGATTGATGCCGATGGAGCGGTAAAAGACGAACAGATCGGGACCGATGGCCTCGCCTGCCGTATAGGCCACGCGCACCCGGCTCATGCCCAGGGCATTGCGCAGCGGACCATAGATCAGCAGATCGCCCAGGGCGTATTTCAGGCGGTCGAACACGCCAACGCCAGCGCCGCCGTCCAGGATCCGGTCCCCCACCCGCCGCGCCAGGCCCATCGCCTGGCGGTACAGCCAGCGCTTGAACCGGCCGGCGTCTTCCATGCGGATCGTGACGTGGGTCAGCAGGCCTTCGAGCACGCGCGGCGGCGCGAAATAATAGGTGGGCCCGATGTCGCGCATGTCGATCGACACGGTCTCGGGCGATTCCGGGTGATTCACGGTGAAGCCCGTGGTCAGGAACTGGGTGTAGGAAAACATGTTCTGCCCGATCCAGGCTGGCGGCAGGTAGGCCAGCACGTCTTCCTGGTCGGTCAGGCCTTCGAAACGCTCGATGACCCGCGCCCGGTCGATGAGCGCGTGATGGCTGAGCACCACGCCCTTGGGCTTGCCGGTGGTCCCGGACGTGTAGAACATCGCAGCGGTGTCATCGGGGCCAATGGCGGCGATGCGCGCATCGATTTCGTCGGGATGCTGCCGCACGCGGTCTTCACCTCGGGCCAGCAGGGATTCCCAGGCCAGCAGGCATGGATCGTCGTAATGGCGCATGCCGCGCGGATCGTCGTAGACGACATGCCGCAGCGCCGGACAGCGGCCTGTGACTTCCAGCATCTTGTCGACCTGTTCCTGGTCCTCGGCCACCACCACGCCGACCTCGGCGTCCTGCAGCACGTAGGCCATTTCCTCGGCCACGGCATCCTGGTAGAGCGGTACGGGAATCGCCCCGATGCACTGGGCCGCCATCATCGCCATGTACAGCCGTGGGCGATTTTCGCCGACGACGGCGACGTGCTCGCCAGCCTGGACCCCCAGATCGACCAGCCCCGAGGCCACGCGCCGGACCTCGGCCGCCACCTGGGCCCAGGTCAGCGTCTGCCAGATGCCGAGATCCTTTTCCCGGATCGCGGGTTTCGAGCCGCGCACCCGTGCATGATGCATCAACAGAGCGGGGAACGTCGTCGCGGCGGTGGTTTCCTGTACCATGATGTCTCCTGGGCCTTGCGAGGATCCTGCAACCCGCGTGGCCTTTTTAGTGCGCCTCTGATGGGCGGTGTCGTGCACTAAAGTACAGGCTGCGACCCGCTCGGACTGTCGCACGTATGACATTCGATCTCGATCTAGGGTAAGTCCCCATGAATCTGTCTCAGGCTTTGCCGGCCCGCGCCGCCTGGTTCGACCTGCTCGACGACGAGCAGCAGGCACGCGTCCTGCAGGACACCACCGTGGCGCATGTTGAATCCGGCACCATCATCGAACACAAGGGCGTGGTCGCCTGCGCCTGGATCGGCGTGCTCGACGGGCTGCTGAAAGTCTCGGTGGGCAATGCCGACGGCAAGCTGGCATCCTTGACCGGGGTGCCGGCCGGCGGCTGGATCGGCGAGGGTTCGCTGCTGAAACGCGAAGCCCGCAAATACGACATCATCGCCTTGCGCCGCAGCACCATTGCCCGCCTGCGCGGCGACACGTTCTACTGGCTGCTGGATGCCAGCATCCCCTTCAATCGCTACCTGCTGCACCAATTGAACGAACGCGTGGCGCAATTCATTGGCAAGGCCGAATATGACCGCCTGCTGGCACCCGATGCCCGCGTAGCACGCTGCCTGGCGGAACAGTTCAATCCGCTGCTGTACCCAGGCAACTCGACGCGCCTGGAAATCACACAGGAAGAAATCGGCTTCCTGGCGCGCATATCCCGCCAGCGCACCAATCAGGCCCTGCGCACCCTGGAAGCCGCGCAATTGCTGAAGATCGAATACGGCGCCGTCCAGGTGCTGGACCTGGACGGACTGAAACACTACGGGATCTGAGGGCCGCTGCGGCGATCGTCGCCACAACCGCCGCAGCCCGCATTCAACGCCGGACCAGCCCCGCCGCCGCCGTCTGGTTCGTGGCCATGTCGATCAGGATGAACGACCCAGTCGCGCGCAGTGCATCGTAATCGTCCAGCACCAGGGGGTCGCGCGTGCGCAGCTGCACACGGCCGATGTCGTTCATGGCCAGGGTGCCGTTCCAATCGACCGAGCGCAACTCATGGATGTCCCGCCGGGTGTGCACGGCCTGGATGCGCGCCTGGGTCAGCCGGGTGCCCTGCTTCAGCCAATACAGCCGCGCCGGATTCAGCGCCTGCTGGTCCAGCCAACACAGATCGGCCTCAAAATCCCGGTCCAGCACCGGCTGCGCCTGGGCATCGACCAGCACATCCCCCCGGGACAGGTCGATGTCCCGGTCCAGCACCACTGTGATGCTGTCGCCCGGCTGCGCCTGGTCGACCGCCTGCGCGCCGCGCAGCAGGCCCGTAATCCGGGCCGGTTCGCGACTTGGCAGGACCTGGACGGCATCGCCCACCCGCCAGGTGCCGCCCTGCAACTGTCCGGCGTAGCCCCGGAACGCACCCGGGCCGCTGCCGTTGTGGCGAATCACCCATTGCACGAAAAAACGCGCCTGCGCTTGCGCAGGCTCCGCAGCCGCCGGCAGGTTTTCCAGCAGGGTCAGCAGCGGCGGCCCCGGATACCAGGGCGTCCGGTCGCTTGGCCGCACCACATTGTCCCCCGAAAGGGCCGACAGCGGCACGACGTGGAATGCCGGTATACCGAGCCGTTCGGCCAGGTCCCGGTACGCCGTATGGATCCGGTCGAATACCGCCTGGTCCCAGCCGACCAGATCCATCTTGTTGACGGCCACGACGATGTGGCGCAGCCCCAGCAGGCGGGCCAGCGTGCTGTGGCGCTTGGTCTGCGGCAACAGCCGGCCGTCGCCCGCCCGGCTGGCATCGATCAGGATCACGGCGGCATCGGCCGTCGAAGCGCCCGTCACCATATTGCGCGTGTACTGCTCGTGCCCAGGGGCATCGGCAACGATGAACTTGCGCGCCGGAGTGGCGAAATAACGGTAGGCCACGTCGATGGTGATGCCCTGCTCGCGCTCGGCTTCCAGGCCGTCGGTCAGCAGCGCCAGATCCAGTTCGCTATTGGGGGCACGCGTGTATTTCGAACCCGCAATGGCCTGCAGCTGGTCGGCGAACACGCCTTTGCTGTCGAGCAGCAGGCGGCCGATCAGCGTGGACTTGCCGTCGTCCACGGACCCGGCGGTGATCAGTCGCAGCACACTGGTTTCCGGCGCAGCCTGCCATTGTTCATTGATTGCGTTCATGGTGATTTCCTTGATCCGATTCGGATGCTCAAGTCCGGATGCCTGGGCTTGTCAGGCAAGGCGCTCAGAAATAGCCTTGTTTCTTGCGCCGTTCCATCGATGCCTCCGAAGTCTGGTCGTCCATGCGCGTGGCGCCGCGCTCGGTGATGGTGGTGACGGCCGTCTCGGCGATGATGTCGGCCGGCGTGGCTGCCGCAGACGCCACCGGGCAGGTGCAGGACACGTCGCCCACCGTGCGGAAGCGCACGCTCAGGCGTTCGACCGCTTCGCCCTCGCGCGGCGGCGTCAGCGGCGTGACGGGGACCAGCAGGCCGTTGCGGCGCACGACCTCGCGTTCATGCGCGTAGTAGATCGAAGGCAGATCCAGGCCTTCGCGCTCGATGTACTGCCAGACGTCCAGTTCGGTCCAGTTCGAAATCGGAAAGACGCGGATGTTTTCGCCCGGATGCACGCGCGTGTTGTACAGGTTCCAGAGTTCCGGCCGCTGCGCCTTGGGATCCCACTGGCCGAACTCATCGCGAAACGAGCAGATGCGTTCCTTGGCGCGGGCCTTTTCCTCGTCCCGGCGGGCGCCGCCGATGCAGGCATCGAAGCCGAATTCCGCGATCGATTCCAGCAAGGTGGTGGCCTGTGCCGCATTGCGCGAATCGTTGGCATGGCGCAGCACGACCGTGCCGCGCGCAATGGAATCCTCGACACTGCGCACGATCAGCGCTTCGCCCAGTTCGGCCGCCCGGCGATCGCGGAAGGCAATGACTTCGGGAAAGTTATGGCCCGTGTCGATGTGCATCAGCGGAAAGGGAAAGCGCCCCGGACGGAAGGCTTTTTCCGCCAGCCGCAGCAGCACGCAGGAATCCTTGCCCCCGGAAAACAGCAGCACGGGCCGTGCGCATTCGGCGGCGACCTCGCGCAGAATGTGGATGGCTTCCGATTCGAGCCAATCGAGATGGGTTCGGGCAATCAGGGCAGTGCTCATGGGGTCGGGGTTTCCGTAGTGTCCGTGGAAATAAAGGCGCGCGGATGCACGGCCGGCGCGCCGGCCACGCGCAGATTGCCGGCGTGCAGGCCGCACTCGCGGCTGTCACGCTGTTCCCACCACCAGCGGCCGGCGCGCGGATCCTCGCCGGGACGCACGGCGCGCGTGCAGGGTTCGCAGCCGATCGAGGGGTAGCCCCGGTCATGCAGCGGGTTGTAAGGCACGTCCAGCGCGCGCACCACCGCCCAGACCTGGTCAGCTGTCCAGAACGCCAGCGGGTTGAATTTCTGCAGGCCGAAGGCGTCGTCCCATTGGGTTTCAGGCAGTTCGACCCGGGTCAGGGACTGTTCGCGCCGCTGGCCGGTCACCCAGGCCGAACGCCCCGCCAGCGCGCGGCGCAGCGGCTCGACCTTGCGGATGCCGCAGCAGGCCTGGCGCAATTCAATGCTGTCATAGAAGGCAAATTCACCATGCGCGGTCACATGGGCCCGCACCGCGTCCGGATCGGGGCGCATCACCCGGACCGCAATGCCGTAGCGGGCGTGCACGACATCCACCATGCCCAGGGTCTCGGCATGCAGGCGGCCGGTATCGAGCATGAAGACGCCCAACGGACGGGGCAACTGCGCCACGGCGTGGATCAGCAGCGTATCCTCGACCCCCATGGACGAAGCCAGCAACGCATCCGGATGCACCTCCGCAATGCGCGCCAGGCCTGCCAGCAGGGCTTCCCAGCGCGCCGCCAGCGGCGCAGGCAGCAGCATCGGCACGGTCGATCTCCAACAGGATGAGCCGGCTTCCTGCCGGCGGAAGCAACCAGTGTGCCCGGCCACGCGGCGGCAGGGAACGAAAAAAACGTTGATTCGATATAACCGGAATCACGTCCCCTTCCGGCCAGATCGGGACACAGAACGCCGCAGCCGCACTAAAATGGGGCCAGTAGTATGTCACTGTCTGTTCTGCACTCATACAAAAGGTCGCACATCATGCCCGAGCCGATTTCCCAAGCCCTGCCCTCCTACCTGGATCCGGATCACCCCGGCCCCTGGGGCATCTATCTGGAACAGGTCGATCGCGTCGCACCCTACCTGGGTTCCCTGACACGCTGGGTCGAAACCCTGAAACGCCCCAAGCGCATCCTGATCGTGGACGTGCCGGTGGAACTGGACGATGGCACAGTCGCCCACTTCGAAGGCTACCGGGTGCAGCACAACACTTCGCGCGGGCCCGGCAAGGGCGGCGTGCGCTACCACCAGGACGTCACCCTGTCGGAAGTCATGGCCCTGTCGGCCTGGATGTCGATCAAGGCCGCCGCCGTGAACCTGCCCTTTGGCGGCGCCAAGGGCGGCATCCGCATCGATCCGCGCAAGTATTCCCCGGGCGAACTGGAACGCATCACACGCCGCTACACCAGTGAAATCCACGACATCATCGGCCCCAACAAGGACATCCCCGCGCCCGACGTCAACACCAACAGCCAGGTCATGGCCTGGATGATGGACACCTATTCCATGAACGAAGGCGCCACCACCACTGGCGTGGTCACCGGCAAGCCGATCTCCCTGGGCGGCAGCCTGGGCCGCGTCGAAGCCACGGGCCGCGGCGTGTACGTGACCGCCTGCGAAGCCGCGCGCGAAGCCGGCATCGACATCAAGGGCGCACGCATCGCCATCCAGGGCTTCGGCAACGTGGGGGGCACCGCCGCGCGCCTGTTCCACGAAGCCGGCGCCAAGGTCGTCGCGGTCTACGACCACACCGGTATCGTCCACAACGCCAATGGCCTGAACGTCCTGGCCCTGTTCGACCACGTACGCGAAAACGGCGGCGTGGCGGGCGCCCCCGATGCCCAGGCGATCACGCCCCAGGAATTCTGGTCGCTGGAAACCGAAATCCTGATCCCCGCCGCCCTGGAAGGCCAGATCACCCGCGACAATGCCGACCTGGTCCGCACCCGGATCCTGGTCGAGGGCGCCAACGGCCCCACCACCCCCGAGGCCGACGACATCATCTCGTCCAAAGGCACGGTCATCGTCCCTGACGTCGTCGCCAACGCGGGCGGCGTCACGGTCAGCTATTTCGAATGGGTGCAGGATTTCTCCAGCTTCTTCTGGACGGAACAGGAAATCAACCACCGCCTGGAAGCCATGATGCGTGCCGCCTATGCCTCCGTATCTGCGGTGGCCCGCCAGCACGGGGTGTCACTGCGCACGGCGTCCTTCATCGTGGCTTGCACCCGCATCCTCGAAGCCCGCCAGGTGCGCGGCCTGTATCCCTGATGCAACCACGCCTGGTCCTGATCGGCACGGGCGGTACCATTGCCGCCACGGCTGGCGACGCCCGCACCCTGACCGGCTACCGGGTCACCCAGGGGATCGAGGCCATGCTGTCGGCCATCCCCGGGGTGGCCGACATCGCCGACATCCACTGCGAACAGCCGTTCAATGTGGACAGCCGGAACCTGAACACGGCCCAGGTCCTGCGCCTGGCGCGCACCGTGAATCGCCACCTGCGCAATCCGGCGGTGGACGCGGTGGTCGTGACCCACGGCACCGACAGTCTGGAAGAAACCGCTTTCTTCCTCCACCTGACGACACACAGCCCCAAGCCCGTCGTGCTGGTGGGCGCCATGCGCCCCGCCTCGGCCCTGAGCGCCGACGGGCCGCTGAATCTGCTCAACGCCCTGCTGGTGGCAGCCGATCCTGGCAGCCGCAACCGGGGCGTGCTGGTCGTCATGAATGACCGCATCCTGGCGGCGCGGCATGCGGCCAAACGCCATACGACCCGGGTGGATGCATTCTGGACGGACGGCGCCGGCGTCCTGGGCGCCATCACCGACGGCCAGGTACGCTACGCCCTGCGACCCGACCTGCCCGATGCGGCGGTCTTTTCCCTGGCTGGTCTGCGCGCACTGCCGCCAGTGGACATCATTCTGGACTATCAGGACGCGCCTGCGCACCCCTACGCCGCCGCCATCCAGGCCGGGGCTCGCGGCATCATCGTCGCGGCCATGGGCAACGGCAGCCTGAGCACGGCCGCCGCGCGGGGCTGCGCCCAGGCCATCCGCCACGGTCTGGTGTGCGTGCGCGCCAGCCGGGTGCCGGACGGTCTGGTCACGGATTCCCAAGACGACCACGGCCCGCTGGCGGCCCATGCGCTCAACCCCCTGCAGGCACGCATCACCCTGCGCCTGGCGCTGGCGCGCGGCCTGGACCGCACCGACATTGCCGGGCTGTTGCGCAGGCTATAGGGCTCAATCCCACTGCAGTATGACCTTGCCGCTGCGGCCTGACAGCATAGCCTCGAATCCCTGGCGGAAATCCGCGACTGGATAGTGGTGCGTCAGGATGGGCGACAGGTCCAGGCCGCTTTGCAGCATGGCGACCATCTTGTACCAGGTCTCGAACATCTGGCGGCCATAGATTCCCTTGATCTCCAGGCCCTTGAAAATCACCTGGCTCCAGTCGATGCCCACGCCATCGGGCAGGATGCCCAGCATGGCGATCCTGCCGCCATGGTTCATCTGATCCAGCATCGAGGCAAAGGCACTGGGCACCCCCGACATTTCCAGGCCCACATCAAAACCTTCGGTCATGCCCAGTTCGCGCATCACGTCGCGCAGATCTTCGCGCGCCACATTCACGGTGCGGCTGGCGCCCAGGCGGGCAGCCAGATCCAGGCGATAATCGTTGACATCGGTGATGACGACATTGCGCGCCCCCACATGGCGGGCGATTGCCGCCGCCATGGCCCCGATCGGACCGGCACCAGTGATCAGCACGTCTTCGCCCACCAGATCGAAGGCCAGGGCCGTATGGGTGGCATTGCCATAAGGGTCGAAAATGGCGGCCAGGTCATCGGACACATCGTCCGGGATCCGGAATGCATTGAAGGCCGGAATCGCCAGATAATCGGCAAAAGCGCCAGGCCGGTTCACGCCCACCCCCTGGGTGTTGCGGCACAGATGCCGCCGCCCGGCACGGCAGTTGCGGCAATGACCGCACGTGATGTGGCCTTCGCCGGAGACGCGGTCGCCGATCTGGAAACCCTGGACTTCCTGACCGATCTCGACGACCTCGCCCACGTACTCATGGCCCACATGCATGGGCACGGGAATGGTGCGTGCGGCCCAATCATCCCATTTCCAGATGTGGATGTCCGTGCCGCAGATGGCGGTCTTGCGAATGCGGATCAGCAGATCATTGTGTCCGATGACGGGCTTGGGGACGTCCACCAGTTCCAGCCCCGCAGCGGGCTGCATTTTGGCCAAGGCTCTCATGAAAGCTCCTTCATGCCCCCAGGCCGCGCCTTCGGCATGTGAATCCGAGGACGGCCGGGCGGCGGCAAGATCGGTCAGCGGATCACACCCAGATCGCGGCCCACGCGGGCAAAGGCGCGAACGGCGCGGTCGATGTCCTCGGGCGCATGGGCCGCGCTCATCTGGGTGCGGATGCGGGCCTGGCCCTTGGGCACGACCGGATAGGAAAAGCCGATCACGTAGATGCCCTGCGCCAGCAGGGCATCGGCCATGCGGCTGGCCAAGGCGGCATCGCCCAGCATCACCGGAATGATCGGGTGGTCCCCAGGCACCAGATCGAACCCCAGCGCCTGCATCTCGCGGCGGAAATGCGCGCCGTTGCGATGCACGCGAACGCGCAGTTCGGCGCCTTCGGCGCCCTGGAGCAGATCGATCACCCGCCGGGACGCCGCCACGATGGCCGGCGCCAGCGTATTGGAAAACAGATACGGGCGCGAACGCTGGCGCAGCAGATCGACGATCACGGGATCGGCGGCGACATACCCGCCCGAGGCCCCGCCCAACGCCTTGCCCAGCGTCCCGGTCAGGATATGAACCCGGCCCAGAACCCCGCAGTGTTCCGGCGTACCGCGCCCACCCGCGCCCATGAAACCCACGGCATGAGAATCATCCACCATCACCAGGGCATCGAATTCATCGGCCAGGTCGCAGATCGCCGGCAGATCGGCCACGATGCCATCCATGGAAAACACGCCATCGGTGGCGATCATGACGTGCCGCGCCCCGCCATCGCGCGCCGCCTGGAGCTGCGCGCGCAGATCGCCCATGTCATTGTTGGCGTAGCGATAGCGACGCGCCTTGCACAGACGGATGCCATCGATGATGCTGGCATGATTCAAGGCATCGCTGACGATGGCGTCCTGCTCGTCCAGCAAGGCTTCGAACAGGCCCCCATTGGCGTCGAAACAACTGGAATACAGAATCGCATCGCCCATCCCCAGCCAAGCAGCCAGTTCGGATTCCAGCGCCTTGTGCCCGGTCTGGGTGCCACAGATGAAACGCACCGACGCCAGCCCGAAGCCGTCGCTGGCCAGCCCTTCGCTGGCCGCCTGGATCAGGCGCGGATCGTTGGCCAGGCCCAGGTAATTGTTGGCGCAGAAGTTCAGCACGTCAGCGCCATCGCCCAGCCGCACGTGCGCGGACTGCTGGCTGGCGATGACGCGCTCGGACTTGTAGAAACCGTCTTCGCGCAACTGCCCGATCCGGGCACGCGCATCCGCAAGAAATCGCTGGGACATGATCCACCTTTTGGGGGGAATGCATTGGAATGAAACCGCGTGCCGGGATTGTACGCCGCAGCCCACGGATCCCCCAACCCTCAACACCAGTCCACCCTGGCCGCACAAGCCACAGTGTCTGCATGGCCGACAATCTCGACAACTGGTGACAATCCAGCAGGCTGAGCAACACTTTGCCGCCGCACGACGGGCACTATGATGATTTCTATTTGCTTTATCCAAGGGCGCACCGATCCTGGGAAGGCTCGTGCGCCAGCCATCCGGATACCGAACCCGATTCATGGCCTCTCGCGACCGTCCGCACCGTGGCATTTTTCTGCCGACCCTGGCGCTGTGCCTGGGCCTGCACGCGCCGCTCGCCCGCGCCTTGACGCTGGACGTCGGCATCTACAGCCAGAAACCCGATATCTACATCGCCCGGGACGGCCGTCCGGCTGGCATTCTGGGCGAACTGCTGAATGAAATCGCCCGCCAGGAAGGCTGGACGATCCGGCCCCTGGCCTGTGACTGGGCGCAGTGCATGCAGTGGCTGACCGATGGCAAAATCGACCTGCTGCCCGACGTCTACTACACCCCGGAACGGGCGCAGTCGTTCGGCCTGCATCATGTCCCGGCCCTGCACAGCTGGTCACAGGTCTACGCCCGGCCCGACCACGCTCTGCGTTCGATCGAAGACCTGGACGGCCATTCGATCGCCGTATTGGCCGGATCGACCCAGCAGGATTACCTGAAGACCACGTTCTCCGGCCTGCGGATCGACGCCCGCGCCGACGCCGTCCAACAGCTCGAACTCGGCTTCCAGCGGGTCCAGTCCCAGCTGACCGACGCCGTGGCGGCCGACTTCTATATCGGTGAATTGTTCGCGCAGCAATACCATCTGGTCGCCACGCCCATCATCTTCCAGCCTACCCAGGCTTTCTATGCCACGCCCAAGGGCCGGCACCCGGAAGTCCTGGCGGCCATCGACCGCCATCTTGGTGCCTGGCAGGCCACGCCAGATTCATTCTATTACCGCACCCTGGACAGCTGGCGCCTGCCGCGCACCCAATCCCTGCTGAGCCAGTACGGCGCCTGGATCGTTGCCGGACTGGGCGGGCTGCTGGTCCTGGCCCTGCTCTTTTCCCTGGCGCTGCGCATCCAGCTCGGCCGCCAGCGGCAGCTGCTGCAACGATCCGAACGCCGCCTGGGCGCCATTCTGGACGCCATCGATGCCTCCGTCAGCATCAAGGACCTGAACCACCGCTATACCTTTGCCAATCGCAAGCTGGAGGAATTCCTGGGCCTGGGCGAAGGCGGGCTCATCGGCCTGGGCGACGACGAAACGCTGACCGACGCCGATTCCCTGGCCAGCATCCACCTCAGCGAACAGGCTGTCATCGATTCCCAGGAACGCAGCGTATCCCAGATGACGCTGCGGCCGCGCCACGGCGAGCCCCGTACGTTCCTGACGATCAAGGCCCCGATGCACGGCCCGGACGGCGCCCTGGAAGCCATCTGCACAGTCGCCACCGACATCACCGAACGCCTGCGCGCCGAGGAAACCGCCCACCACCTGGCTTTCTACGACGCACTGACCGGCCTGCCCAACCGGCGCACGGCGCTGGCCCACCTGACGCAGATGCTCGAATCGGCCCAACAGGGCCGGTCCATCGGCGCCCTGCTGCTGATCAACCTGGACGGCTTCAAGCGGATCAACGACATGCACGGGCACGACACCGGCGACCAGGTGCTGTGCGGCATCGCCGACCGCCTGAGGACCAATGTGCGCGACCGCGATCTGGTGTCGCGCATCAGCGCCGACGAATTCGTCGTGCTGCTCGACGGCCTGGGCATCGCCATCAGCGATGCTGCCCGCAACGCCATGCACGTGGCCGAAAAACTGCGGCTCGCCATCTGCAACAGCGCGTTCTCCATTCAGGGCAAGCCCGCCTACGCCACCAGCAGCATCGGCCTGACCCTGATCCTGCCCGAAAGCCAGACCATCGACACCGTGATGCGCGAGGCCGACATGGCCATCCACCGCGCCAAGCAGAACGGCGGCAATCAGGTCACGTTCTACGAGCAGAGCCTGCAGTCCGAGGTCGAGCAACGACTCTGGCTGGAACACGATCTGCTGCAGGCCATCGACACCCCCGGCCTCACCCTGCACATCCAGCCACAATTCGGGCGCGACGGCCGCATCACCGGCGGCGAACTGCTGATCCGCTGGACCCACCCCGACCGGGGCGCGATCCCGCCCGCCCAGTTCATCCCCGTCGCCGAGGAAACCGGCCTGATCAGCCTGCTGGGGGCCTGGTCCTTGCAATTCGCCTGCGACGCCCTGCTGGCATTGCAGGCAGCGGGGGAAACCTATCCCCTGTCCCTGAACGTCAGCCCACGCCAGCTGATGGAGTCCCAGTTCGTCGAATCCGTGCGTGACATTCTGGGCAGCAAGGGCGTCCCGGGCAACCGGCTGATCTTCGAGATCACCGAAGGCGTGCTGATCCAGGACATGCAGGCCGTGGCCAGCCGCATGCAGGCTCTGGCCCGGCTGGGCATCCGGTTTTCCATCGACGATTTCGGCACCGGCTATTCCAACCTGGCCTACCTGAAACGCCTGCCGCTGTATGAACTGAAGATCGACAAGAGCCTGGTCCAGGACATCCCCAACGACAGCGACAGCATCGCCATCGCCCAGTTGATCCTGGCCATGGCCAGCCAGCTCAACCTGCGCGTGGTCGCCGAAGGCGTCGAAACCGAGGCGCAGTCCAAGTTCCTGTTCGAACACGGCTGCGATGCCCTGCAGGGCTACCTGCTGGCCCGGCCCATGCCACTTGAATCCTGGCTGGGCATGGTGCGCGGCCAGCGGCAGGATACCCCCCTACTTGAACATATTGTTGTAGTCCTGATCCGACGTCTGGCCATCGTCCCCGGTGCCATAACCGCTGAAGCCGCTGATGTCGAGTTCGACGTCTTCGACATTCACCTGGGGCCGATCAGCCTTGTAGTGCGTGACCATGCCCGGATACAGCAGCACCACGACGACCATGACGATCTGGATCACGATGAACGGGATCGAGCCCCAGTAGATCTGGCCTGTGGTGACCTTGGCAATGGTCTGGCCCGTGACCCGATCCTGGTAGTCATCCTTGGGCGCGACCGACCGCAGATAAAACAGCGCAAAACCGAACGGCGGGTGCATGAAAGACGTCTGCATGTTCACGGCCAGCAGGATGCCCAGCCAGATCAGGTCGATGCCCATCTTGTCGGCCACCGGGCCGATCAGCGGCACGATGATGAAGGCCAGTTCGAAGAAATCCAGGAAAAAGGCCAGGCAGAAGGTCAGGATGCTGACCACGACCAGAAAGCCCATCTGTCCACCCGGCAGGCTGGTGAGCAGATGTTCGACCCACAGGTCGCCATTCACGCCACGGAAGGTCAGGCTGAAGACCGATGAGCCGATCAGGATGAACACCACAAAGCAGGTCAACGTCGTGGTCGTGTCCATGGCCTGACGCAACAGCCCGAGATTCAGCCGCCGCTTGGCCAGCGCCATCACCAGCGCGCCGACGGCCCCCATGGCGCCGCCTTCGGTGGGCGTGGCCACCCCGATGAAGATCGTGCCCAGTACCAGAAAGATCAGCGCCAGCGGCGGAATCATGACAAAGGTCACGCGTTCGGCAATCTGCGACAGCAAGCCCAGACGCAGGATCTTGTTGAGCACGGCCATGACGAAGGCCGCCGCACCCCAGATCAGGATACTGGTGACGATCAGCTCATCCACATGCACATTGTCATCGAGCAGGAATTCCACACCGGCAAAGGCGATGCCGACGGACAGGGCCATCAGCACCAGCAGCGAGGGGATGCCATGCCCCCCATTGGGCTCGACGAAGGTGCGCGCCTCGGGCGGAATGGCGGGCGCCGATTTCGGCTTGAACAGGGCAATCGCGATGACATACAGAATGTACAGCCCCGTCAGGGCAAAGCCCGGCAGAAAGGCGCCCTTGTACATGTCGCCGATGGAACGGCCCAGCTGGTCGGCCAGCACGATCAGCACCAGCGACGGCGGGATGATCTGCGACAGCGTGCCGGACGCCGCAATCACCCCGGTGGCCAGACGACGATCATAGCCATAGCGCAACATGATGGGCAGCGAAATCAATCCCATCGAGATCACCGAGGCCGACACCACGCCCGTGGTGGCCGCCAGCATCGCCCCCACCAGGACGACCGCGATCGCCAGGCCGCCGCGCAGTGGCCCGAACAATTGCCCGACTGTTTCCAGCAGGTCCTCGGCCATGCCGGAACGTTCCAGAATCAGACCCATGAAGGTGAAAAAGGGCACCGCCAGCAAGGATTCATTGCTCATCACGCCGAACACGCGCTGCGGCAGGGCCTGGAACAAGGCCGGGGACAGCAGCCCCAGATCAATGCCGATCAGACCGAACAGAATGCCGTTGGCCGCCAGGGAAAACGCCACCGGAAAACCCAGCAACAGCAAGACCACCAGCATGCCGAACATGATCGGCGCCATATAGGCCAGTAACAATGCTTCCATGATCAGTGCCTCACCTGCGAGGCGGCCTCGCGCTGTTGCGCCTCACGGGCGATTTCCTCGGCCAGCAGTTCCTCGGCGGACTTGCCCGCATGCACGTCACGGGGATCGGGGCACTGGCCGCGCAGGCAGCCGATGCACTTGATCAGATGCGACAGCCCGGCGCACACCAGCAAGGCGAACCCGATGGGAATCATCAGCTTGGCCGGCCAGCGGATCAGGCCGCCCGCGTTCGAGGACTGCTCATCGTTGACGAAAGCATCCATGAAAAACGGCCAGGACAGCCACATGATCAGCCCGCAAGCAGGCAGCAGGAAAAACAGCACACCGATGATTTCGATCCACAGCTGAGTGCGCCGGGAAAAGCGCGCGGCCAGGACATCGACACGGACGTGTTCGTTCTTGAGCAGGGTATAGCCGGACGCCAGCAGGAAAACGGCGCCGAACAGATACCACTGCAATTCGAGCCAGGCGTTGGAACTGACGTTGAACAGCTTGCGTACCGTCGCATTGGTGGCGCTGACGAGCACCGCAAGCAGGATCAACCAGGTCACGGCCCGGCCCACGCGGCGATTGACGGCGTCGATCGCTCGCGACAGGGCGAGAAGTGCATTCATGGTAAGAGCCAATGCAAATGATTACGACCGGACACGCGCAAGCCCCCGCGAGGGGGGCCAGCACATGATCGGGTCAGGAACGGCCTGCAAAAGCAGGCCGGCACGAGGCGTCGATTACTTGGCTGCCGAGGCCATGTATTGGTCGAAGCTGCCTTCGGCAATACGGAACCAGGGGATTTCGTGATCCCGGAAGCCCATGTACGCATCGTGAATCTTCTTGAAGCCGGGATCCTTGGCAGACAGTTCCGCGTAGGTTTCCTGGGCCGCCTTGTAGCAGGCGTCCATGACGGGTTTCGGAAAGGCGCGCAGCTTGGCACCTTCGCCGATCAGGCGCTTGAGTGCGTTGGGGTTTTCGGCATCATAGGTCGCGATCATGGTATTGGTCGCCAGGGCAGACGCCTGGTCCAGCACGGCCTGGTAATGCTTGGGCAGGGCTTCGTATCGGTCCTTGTTGACGTACAGGGACACTTGCAGCGTGCCTTCCCACCAGCCGGGGAAATAGTAGAACGGCGCCACGCGATGGAAGCCGAGTTTTTCATCATCGTAGGGGCCGATCCATTCGGCTGCGTCGATGGTGCCCTTTTCCAGGGACGGGTAGATGTCGCCACCGGCAATCTGCTGCGGCACCACGCCCAGCTTCATCAGGACGGCCCCGGCAAAGGCCGCCGTGCGGAACTTCAGGCCCTTCAGGTCATCGACCGTCTTGATTTCCTTGCGGAACCACCCGCCCATCTGGGTCCCGGTGTAGCCGCAGGGGAAATTCACGATATTGAACTTGGCGAACAGTTCGCGCAAGATCTGCAGGCCACCACCGTGACGCACCCAGGCGTTGTACTGGCGGGTATTCAGGCCAAAGGGCACGGCGCCATCAAAGCACAGGGCCGGATCCTTGCCGAAATAGTAGTAGGACGCAGTATGGCCGCATTCGACCGTCCCGTTCTGCACGCCGTCCAGCACGCCCAGGGCGGGCAGGATCTCGCCACCGGGAAAGGCGCGAATCTGGAATTTGCCGCCAGTCGCCTCGGACACGAATTTGGCGATGTTTTCGCCGCCGGAATAGATGGCGTCGGCGCTACGGGGAAAACTGGAAGCGAGACGCCAGTTGATCGTGGGTGATTCCTGGGCAAAAGCGGGAGCGGCCAGGGTAGCGCCGCCAGCGGCCGCGCCAAGGGCCGCCTTCTTGAGGAAGGAACGACGTTGCATGAGAGAGAGCCCCTAAGTTTGGTTGGTAAACCGGTCAAATGTGCCGTTTTGTGAACGGGCGAGAGCGGGGGCATAATGCACGAACCTTGAAGCTTCCCGCAATCGGTAAAAACGCTAGCGCGTTCCGATCTGGTGCCAGCCAATCCCACGGCCGCGATAGGGAAATCCACTGCAACCATCGACTGTTCCGCGCACAACACATGCCGATCTGGCCACGACGTCCCGCTGGCAAGCCCTCCGATCCCGATACCTTCAGCCTGATCCATATCGCCCTGCCAGCGTTCGGCCCCTCGCTGCTCTTTGGACTGGGCGAAGGCGCGATCTTCCCGGTCCTGGCGCTGAGCGCCCGCGACCTGGGTGCCAGTTCGGCGCAGGCGGGCCTGATCGTGGCCCTGATCGGCATCGGCTCCATGGCGGCCAACGTACCAGCCGCCATGCTGGCCAACCGCTACGGAGAACGCCGTGCCATGGTCGGCGCTGCCCTGTTCAGCCTGGTCGCTCTGGTGCTGTGCCTGGCCGCCCATACCCCCTGGGTCTTTGGCCTGGGCGTCCTGATGATCGGCCTGGCCAGTTCCGTTTTCATGCTGGCGCGCCAGACCTATCTGATCGAGGCCGTTCCGCCCTCGATGCGCGCACGAGCAATGTCCACCCTGGGCGGCACCATGCGGGTGGGCCTGTTCACCGGCCCTTTCCTGGCCGCCGGTTTCATCCACTTGGTGGGGCTTTCCGGAGCCTACTGGGCGGCCATCCTGGCGTTTCTGGGGACCGGCATCCTGGCTCTGACCGTCCCGGATCTCCACCCCCGCGACGATGCCCCCGCCCACGGCAGGCCCCACTCCCCCCTGACGAGGCTGGCCCGAGAACACGCGCGAGTCTTTTTGACGCTGGGCATTTCCACGGCGCTGGTCGCAGCGATCCGGTCCTGCCGCCAGATCGTCATTCCGCTCTGGGCCGACCAGATCGGCCTGGACGCAACTGCAACCGCCCTGATCTACGGCATCATGGGCGGCGTGGACATGCTGCTGTTCTACCCGGCTGGCCGGGTCATGGATCTGCGCGGGCGTCTCTGGGTGGCCCTGCCCTGCATGCTGATCATGGGCACCAGCCTGATCGCCATCCCCTGGACCACGGGATTCTCCAGCCTGCTGGTGGTCAGTACCGTGCTGGGCATGGGCAATGGCATCGGCTCGGGCATCATCATGACCATTGGCGCCGATGCGTCTCCTGCTGCCGATCGCACCCGATTCCTGGGCATCTGGCGCCTGATCACCGACCTGGGCGGCGGCGGCGGCCCCTTGCTGCTGTCGGCCATCACTGCCGCCCTGTCACTGGCCAGCGGCATCACCGCCATTGGCGCCCTGGGGTTCGTCGCTGCGTGGATGTTCTGGCGCTGGCTGCCGCGCAGGATAGTTCCCACCAGCCCTGGCCCTGTGCGTCCAGGCCCTAGATGATGGGCGGCACCGGCAGGCCCGACTGGGCCCAGTCCACCGGCGCAACCACGGGCAAGACGCGGCTGGGACAATCCGGATCGGCCAGATTCACCCGGCGTTCCGGAATGGCATGGCTCCAGCGGATCGAATAGAAGATCTTGACCACCGGCAGTTCCGGCATGCCTGGATTCTGCGCCACCACCAGGCCCAGTTCGCTGTTCGTCAGACTGATGATGGAACCCAGCGGATAGCGCCCCACCGTGCGCACGAAAGCGCCCAGGACATCCATGTCGAACTGCCCCGAGGATTGCAGCATCTTGAACAGCGCAAACGCCGGATCCCAGCCTTTTTTGAAAGGCCGCGTCGAGGTGACGTCGTCGTAATAATTGCAAACGGCCGCCATTCGGGCCAACAGGCTGATCTGTTCCCCGGCCAGGCCGTCCGGGAAACCCGTACCGTCGATGCGCTCGTGGTGGTGCAGGCAGACGTCGATGACTTCGGGCGGCACGCTTGGGTCCTGGCGCAGCACTTCGGCGCCACTTTGCGGGTGTTTGCGCTGCAGTTCCTGGGCCAGTTGGACCGGGCGGCCCAGCTTGCCGGGTGCCTCGTCGGGATCGCGCACCTTGCCGATGTCGTGCAGCAAACCAGCCATGCCAGCCAGATGGACCTGTTCATCGGACAGACCCAGGGTCCGCGCCAGGGCCGTCATCAGCGCCGACACCGCCACAGAATGGGCATACAGGTACTGATCGGCACGCTTGATGCGCGCCAGGCTGGTCAGCGCATCCGGATGGCCCTCGATGGAATCCGCCATGTCCTGGACCAGGCCTTCGATCTGCCGCAGATCGATCTTGCCTGCCAGATCCGCTTCGACAAACAACTGCTGGACCTGCTCGCGCGAGCCGTCGATGATGTCCTTGGCATCATCAAAGGCCTGCTGCTCCGTCGTCGCGGGCGGGGGCGCAGCGTCGTCAACCGCCTTCGTGGCAGGCGCCGCCACACTGGGGGCTGCCTGCGGAGCCGGCGCAGCCACGGCACCGGTCCCGCCCGTGGGCAGGTCCACCCCCCGGCTGGTGTCGATCAGCACCCATTCCAGCTTGGATTCCCGCAGGCGGCGCAGCTTGCGCTCGTTGTGGATCAGAAACCGCGAACGCCAGAAGGCGTGATCCAAAAAGGAAGCACCCAGATCATGCACATACATGCCGATGCACAGTTGGGACACAGGGACTTTCTTGATCATGCACAATTCCTGGAAACAGCAGCGGTCCACGCATCAAACGGTCTCTGTGCGCGGAGGCGTACCCGGATCGTCAAGGCCTTCCCATTGCGGCCCGGGCACATGGATATCGAAAAATTCCAGCACGCGGCACACCGTATGATCGATCACGTCATCCAATGTGGCCGGGCGCAGGTAGAACGCCGGCAGCGGGGGAAAAATGATCCCGCCCATTTCGGTCACGGCCGTCATGTTGCGCAGATGCGCCAGGTTGAAGGGCGTTTCCCGCACCATCAGCACCAGCCGGCGACGTTCCTTGAGCGTGACATCCGCCGCCCGCGTGATGAGGTTGTCCGACAGACCGTGCGCCACGGCGGCCAGCGTCCGCATGGAACAGGGCGCCACCACCATGCCGGCCGTGCGAAAGCTGCCGCTGGCCAGTACGGCCCCCACATCCCGATAGCTGTGGACGTGGTCGGCCAGCGCATGCACGGCCTGGCGATCCAGGCCCAGTTCATGGCGGACATTCAGCACGCCCGAAGGCGACATGACGAGGTGGGTTTCCACCCCGCCATGTTCCCGCGCGATTTCCAGCAGCCGCGTGGCGTACCGAACCCCGGTTGCGCCACTGATTCCGACAACCAGGCGCGGGACGTGTTCGGCAGGCCCCCTGGGGGAATTCACTCGATCGCCCCGGCGTCCTTCAGCAGTTGGGCCAGTTCACCGTTCTGGTGCATTTCGTTCATGATGTCGGTGCCCCCGATGAATTCGCCCTTGATGTAGAGCTGGGGAATCGTCGGCCAGTTGGCGTAGTCCTTGATGCCCTGGCGGACCTCCGGGTCTTCCAGCACATTGACGGTCACCAGCTTGGTGACCCCGGCTTCCTTCAGGATCTGGACAGAACGGCCGGAAAAACCGCATTGCGGGAACTGGGCCGTGCCTTTCATGAACAGGACGACCGGGTGGCCGGTGACGGTTTCACGGATGAAATTCTGGACTTCGGATTGGACTGTTTCGCTCATGTTGGTCTCGCTTGATAACCCCCCACGCTGCACTTGCGGCAGCCTGGCGGAAAAAATTCAGGCCGGGGCACGGCCCTGGGTGACACGCTCGATGCCGGACAGGTCCCGCTCGCTGGACACAGCGTCAAACCGCCGGTCCAGCAACAGGGAGCGCACCGATTCAGCCTGGTCCCAGCCATGTTCCACACACAGAATCCCGCCTGGGGCGAGATGATCCGGCGCCCCCCGCACGATCGCGCGCAAGTCCCGCAAGCCATCGGCCCCATCGGTCAGGGCGCCCAGAGGTTCGAAACGCAGGTCTCCCCGCCCAAGATGCCCATCCCGCGCGTCGATATACGGCGGATTCGAGACGATCAGGTCGAACTGCCCCGAACCCAGGTCTGTATCGTACCAATTCCCGTGCGAAAACCATAGTTTTGCCCCCAGAGCGCCTGCGTTCTTTCGCGCCACGTCCAGGGCCTGGGCACTGCAGTCGGTCGCCCGCACCTGCGCATCGGGCCGTTCCAGCGCCAACGTGACGGCAACGATGCCGCTGCCCGTGCCCAGATCCAGCACGCGGGGCGCGCGCACGTCCCGGATCGCCCGCAGGCCACATTCGACCAGCAGTTCGGTGTCTGGCCGAGGAATCAGCACCGCTGGCGTGACCTGGAAATTGCGCCCGAAGAACTCCCGATACCCGAGGATATAGGCGATCGGCTCGCCGGCCAGCCGGCGGGCCTCCAGCGCCCGATAGGCGGCGACCTGCGCCGGATCCAGCGGGTCGGTGTCATGCGCGATCAGCCAGGCGCGCGGCACGCCCAGTACCCGCTGCCACAACAGCTGGGCTTCCAGGCGCGGCAAGGCGCTGGTCACCAGGGATTCGCGCAAGGTCAGGCTCATTCCAGCGCCAGCGCAGCGAGCTGTTCAGCCTGGTGTTCGGCCAACAGGGCATCCGTCAATTCGACCAGGTCACCATCCATCACCTGCGCCAGCTTGTACAGCGTCAGGTTGATGCGATGATCGGTGACGCGACCCTGCGGAAAATTATAGGTGCGGATGCGCTCGGAGCGATCGCCCGAGCCCACCAGGCTCTTGCGCTGGGCCGCCTCGCGGGCATGGATTTCCTGCTGCTGGCGATCTTTCAGCCGGGCGGCCAGCACCTGCAAGGCCTTGTCCTTGTTGCGGTGCTGTGAACGGTCGTCCTGGCATTCCACCACCAGGCCGGTCGGCAGGTGCGTGATACGTACCGCCGAATCGGTCTTGTTGATGTGCTGCCCTCCGGCCCCGCTGGCGCGAAACGTGTCGATACGCAGATCATTGGGGTCGATCTGGATATCGAGTTGGGGATCGGCCTCGGGCATCACGGCCACGGTGCAGGCCGACGTATGGACCCGCCCCTGGGATTCGGTTTCGGGCACACGCTGGACGCGGTGGGCGCCGGACTCGAACTTCAGCCGCCCATAGACGCCATCGCCTTCGACGTGGGCGATGACTTCCTTGTAGCCCCCCAATTCGGATGCGCTCTCGGACATCAGTTCCACCCGCCAGCCACAGATTTCCGCGTAACGGGTATACATGCGCAACAGGTCGCCCGCAAACAGGGCGCTCTCATCGCCCCCCGTGCCCGCGCGGATTTCCAGAAAGACACTGCGGTCATCATCCGGATTCTTCGGCAACAGCAGGATCTGCAATTCTCCCTCCAGCGCCTCGATGCGGTCGTCGGCACCCGCCAGCTCTTCTTCGGCCAGGGCCTTCATGTCGGGATCGGACAGCATGTCCCGCGCCGCGTCCCGGTCATCATACGCCCGCTGCCAGGCCTCAAAAGCCCGGACCACGGGCTCCAGTTCGGCGCGTTCGCGCGTCCATTTGCGAAAGCGGTCCATGTCGTCGGCGCTGTCCGGCTCGGACAGCAGCGCGTCGATCTCGGCCAGCCGGTGAGTGAGCTGTTCCAGGCGGCTGCGCATCGAACTTTTCATGGGCGGGATGTTTCCGGAGAGTCACAAGAAAGCCTGGACCCGGCACCAGACGGGGCCGGATCGGCACGAAGAAAGAGAAATCGCCGCTACCGGCGGCGGGTGCCGGATTCGGGCAGCAGACGGGGCAGCAGCGTCAGCAGATGGGCGCGTTCGGCGCCTTCGCTGCGGTTCAGCGCAGCCAGCGGGCCATGCATGTATTTGTGCGTCAGGCTGTGCGCCAGCAGTTCGAGCACGGCTTCAGGGTCGTCACCGCGAGCCAGTAGGCGCCGGGCGCGGGCCAGTTCGGCCTGTCGCAACGCATCGGCGCTGCGCTGGTAGTCGATGATCGCCGGGACGATTGCCCGGTTGCTGAGCCAATGCATGAAATGCTGTACCCGGGCCTCGATGATGGCCTCGGCCTGGACCACGGCAGCACGGCGCGCGTCGGTGCCCGATTGCACCATGCGACCCAGGTCATCGACCGTGTACAGGTAGACGTCGGCCAGGCGGCCGGCTTCGGGTTCGATATCGCGTGGCACGGCCAGGTCGATCATGACCATGGGGCGGTGACGCCGCACGCGCGCAGCCCTTTCCACCATCCCCAGGCCGAGGATGGGCAGGGATGAGGCCGTACAGGACACCACCACGTCGAATTCGGCCAGATGGTCCGGCAGCGTCGACAGTTTGAGCGTGCGCGCGTCGAACTGGGCGGCCAGGGTCTCGGCACGTTCCAGCGTGCGGTTGGCCACGGCGATCTGGCGCGGCCGCACCGCCGCAAAGTGCGTGGCGCAGAGTTCGATCATTTCGCCCGCGCCAATGAACAGCACGTTGCTACAGGACAGGTCCCCCAGCACCCGTTCGGCCAGGCGCACGGCGGCGGCGGCCATGGACACCGAATGCGCACCGATGGCCGTCTGTGAGCGGACTTCCTTGGCAACGGAAAAAGTGCGCTGGAACAACTGATGCAACAGCGTACCCAGCGCGCCGGCCTGCTCGGCCGCGCGCACGGCGTCTTTCATCTGGCCCAGGATCTGGGGTTCGCCCAGCACCATGGAATCCAGACCGCTGGCCACGCGGAAGGCGTGACGGACGGCGTCGTTGTGCTGATACTGATAGAGGTGCGGCGCCAACAGGCCGGCTTCCAGACGGTTGAAATCCGCCAGCCAGGCGGGCAATTCGGAGGCCACCCCGGGATCGGCCGCACAGTAGATTTCAGTGCGATTGCAGGTTGACAGAATGGCGGCCTCGCGCACGCCGTTGCCAAAGGCGGACCGCAGGGCGGCAAGCGCGGGCTTGACCAGTTCGAGCGGGAACGACACGCGTTCGCGCACGGAAACCGGCGCGGAAACGTGGTTCAAGCCAAAGGTCAGGACGTTGACGGACATGCCCGCAAAAGAAAGTTGCACATCAGGATGGACTGTATTATAGAGCGGCAGGGGCGGCCAGGGAATGCCGGAAGAGCATCTGGACGAGGATTCCCTGCACAGAATCAAATTTTCATGTATAGTTTTGCGTCTTGGCCCGGTAGCTCAGTTGGTAGAGCAGAGGATTGAAAATCCTTGTGTCGGTGGTTCGATTCCGCCCCGGGCCACCATCGTGTTGTTCCAACACGGTTCAAAGGCTCTAGGCTCTACCGGCTCTACCCCATTAACGGGGGATGGGCATTCATCAGACACGGTTGACGACACCGTTCCAACCGCATTGGGCCAAGACCCTCAAGCGGTAATTCTCAAAATTCCTGAAGCCATACGCCCTGCGCGAGAGCATTTCCATTTTGGTGTGGAATCCTTCGGTGATGCCGTTGGATTTGGAGGTAGACGACAACTCACGAACAAACTAATATCACTAGGTATTACCAAGTGATAAAAGGCCCATTATGGCAACATCTCTCAAGATCGACGACGGCCTGAAAGGCCGTGTCCAGCATCTGGCTGGCCAGCGCCGCCGCTCACCGCACTGGATCATGCTCGAAGCCATTCGGCAGTACGTCGAGCGCGAGGAAGCGCGAGAGAACTTCAAGCAGGAAGCCTTGGCGTCCTGGGCTGCTTACAAGGAAACAGGCCGCCACCTGACCGGCCAGGAAGTTCGTACTTGGCTGAACACCTGGGGAACCGATGAGGAAAAGGCGGTGCCAGAGTGCCACAAGTAATCGTCACCGAAGGCGCGTCAGCAGGCTTGGAGCGGTGTCGTCTGTTCCTGCAAACCAAGGCACCAGAAGCCGCCAGACGAGCCGGTCAGGCTATTGAAAGGCAATTCCTGCTGCTGGAAACAGCTCCCGACATTGGCCGACCCTTTCCGGAAATGCCGGAGTTGCGTGAACTGGTTATTGCGTTTGGTGATTCGGGCTA
>NZ_JAVERO010000068.1:0-10980 GCF_034007085.1 Castellaniella sp.
GGGTTCGGGTTCCGGTTCGGGCGGTGTTTCCACCAACGGTTGAGGTTCTGCCACCGCCACAGGCTCGATCGCCGGCCCCAGTTCCACGAACTGCACGTCCAGCGCATCGGGCTGGCCTTGCGCGACTTCGGCCACCGGCGCCGACAACACCATCGCCAGCACGGCCACATGCAGGCCAAGCGCCACACAAGCGGCGATGATCTTCTGCGGAGCGAAAGGTGGAGAAAAACCGGAAGACATGGGCCAGCAGGAAGCGGGAGATAGAGGCGCGATGTTAGCAGAAATGATAACTGTTCTCAATAAACAAGGCGCCGCACAGATAGAAACGGATTTTTACGATTTTATTGAAACTTGAAGCAGCCATGCCGGGTCCCTAAGGTCAGGAGACCCGAGCCAAACCGGGCAGATCAACCTGAACGACAAACCGAACGAAATCATGTCCAGATACCTTACATTATGGGCCGCCGTCCTGTGCGCCCTGAGCTTCCAGACCGCCGCGCTTGCTGCAGAAAGCGCGCCCCCGGGCATCGACCTGTCCACCGACTACCCTGCCCTGACCCTGAAAGCGGGCGAGACATCGACCATCGCCCTGCATCTTCGTAACCGGGCCACCCCGCCCGAGCGGCTGGCCCTGTCGGTGGACGGCGTGCCCACAGGCTGGAAGGCAACCCTGCTGGGCAATGGCCGCCCCGTAGAATCAGCCATGCCCAGCAGCGATGATACGCTGCCCTTGCAACTACGGCTTGATATCCCGCAAGATGACGCGCAAACGCGCCATACCCTGACCGTCCACGCCGATGGCGAACGGCGGCACCTGCACCTGCCGATCGACACCATCCTGGCCGACCAGCGACAGGAGGTGCGGGCCTGAAAGCGCCCCACTGCGGTCACTGATCCCGGGTAATGGTCAGGCCCGCGAATGATTGCGAGGTCGGCATGAGTTCGATCTCGTTGATGTTGACGCGCGGCGGCAGGGACGCCACCCAGGCAACCGCTTCCGCGATGTCATCCGGACCCAGCGGATGGGCGCCGGCATAGACCGCAGCGGCCTTGTCCTGATCCCCACGATAGCGGGTCAGCGAAAATTCCGTATCCCCGCACAGCCCGGGCTGCACGTCCGTGACCCGCACCCCCGTACCCGCCAGATCGGCGCGCAGATTGCGGCTGAACTGCGCCACGAAAGCCTTGGTGCCGCCATAGACATTGCCGCCCGGGTAAGGATATTTGCCAGCGATCGAGCCGATGTTGACGATCAACCCGCGCTTGCGTTCCACCATGCCCGGCAGAAAGGCATGCGTCATCAGCGCCAGGCCGGTGATGTTGGTGTCGATCATGGTCCGCCATTCGGACAGCACGGCCTCGTGGGCCTTTTCGGTCCCAAGCGCCAGACCGGCGTTGTTGACCAGGATGTCGATGGCGCGCCAGTCTTCGGGCAAGGCGTCCTTCATGGCCGCAATCGCCTGTTCGTCACGGACGTCCAGTGTCACCGGCAACACGGCATCACCGTGCCAGCGCTGAAGTTCGAGCAAGGGTTCCATCCGCCGCGCGGCGGCGATGACGCGACGGCCGTCACGCAGGAATCGTTCGCAAATCGCCCGGCCAAAGCCTGCAGAAGCCCCGGTCACCAGGGCAATGGATCGTGCTGTGGGATTGTTCATGGGTCTTGTGGATGCTCCGCCTTTGCGCCGACCACCGGGCCGGCGTCCAGGCCTGTGATGGTACTACGCCATGCGGATGGCGCGGCCACCTGATCCGCACTGACGCCGGCGCATCCGGCAGCCCAAAGCAAAAACCCGCAGAACCTGATGTCCATGCGGGTTTCGACCTGATGCTTGATACTGAATTGGACTTCCCGATCAAGAGAAGTGGTGCCCAGGAGAGGACTCGAACCTCCACACCTTGCGGCACATGGACCTGAACCATGCGCGTCTACCAATTCCGCCACCTGGGCACGGCATACCGTGTATGCTATTGTCTTCGCTGATCCGCCGCGTTTTTTAAGCGCGCCGTAAAGCGAAGACAGAACTATACAACACAATTTTTTTGGATGCAAATAGCCTTTGAAAAAGCGAACCAACAACGACAATAACCGCGACGCTTCCACCCCGCTGGCACACAGTCTCCCCCCTGATTTCGACCCTGACGTCCCCTCTCGCGAACTGGTGCTGGACACGCTGCGCAAAGCCGGCAAGCCCCTGTCCCTGGAAGCCCTGGCCGATGCCACCCACGCCACGATCCCCCTGTCCACGGGCTTCATCCGCCGCATCAAAGCGATGGAACGCGATGGACAGGTGCGCTACAACCCCCAAGGAAGGTTGCAAATCTGCAACAACACACACTTCATTACCGGCACCGTCCAGGGGCACCGGGACGGTTTCGGTTTCCTGATCCCCGACGAGGGCGGCCAGGACCTGTTCCTGTCGCCCCACGAAATGGCCAAGGTCCTGCACGGGGACCGGGTGCGGGTCAAAGAGTCCGGCGAATTCCGCGGCCGCCCGGAAGGCGCCATCGTCGAAGTCATCGAACGGCGCACCTTGAAACTGGTCGGCCGGTTCCTGAAAGAGCACGGCGCCTTCATCGTCGCACCCGAAGACCAGCGCATCAAGCACGACATCCTGATCGCCCCCCAGGACACGGGCGATGCTGAACCGGGCCAGGTGGTCACGGTGCAGATCCTGCGCCAGCCGGCCAGCCACATCCAGCCCCTGGGCCGCGTCATCGAGGTCCTGGGCGAAATCGACGATCCCGGCATGGAAATCGAGATCGCCGTGCGCAAGTTCGACGTGCCCGTGGAATTTTCCGATGCCACCCGCCGTCAGCTGGCCGGCATCCCCGACCACGTGCTCGCCAAGGAACGTGCCGGGCGCATCGATCTGCGAGACGTACCGTTCATCACCATCGACGGCGAGGACGCGCGCGATTTCGACGATGCGGTGTTCTGCATGCCCGCTGACCTGGGCACGGCCAAACGCGCGCGGCCCGGCTGGCGGCTACTGGTGGCCATCGCCGATGTCAGCCACTACGTGCAGCCCGGATCCGCACTGGACGAGGACGCTCTGGACCGGGGCACCAGCGTGTATTTTCCGCGCCGCGTCATCCCCATGCTGCCCGAAGCCCTGTCCAACGGGATCTGTTCGCTGAACCCAGGCGTGGACCGCCTGGTGATGGTCTGCGACATGATGATCCCGGCAGGCGGCACCAAGGCCGGCACCGTCGCGGCCTACCAGTTCTACGAGGCCGTCATCCACTCCCATGCCCGCACCACCTACACGGATATCTGGGCAGCCCTGCAACAGCCCACCGGCCCGGCTGCGCAGGCCCTGGGCGAACTGCTGCCCCACGTGCAGACGGCCTACGATCTGTTCCAGTCTTTCGAACAGGCGCGGCGCAAGCGTGGCGCCATCGATTTCGACACGGTCGAGACCCGGATCGTCTGCAATCCCCTGGGCCGCATCGAACGCATCGAACCCTACGCACGCAACGACGCCCACCGGCTGATCGAGGAATGCATGCTGGCGGCCAATACCTGCGCGGCGGACTTCATCGTGCGCAACAAGGCCCAGGCGCTGTTCCGCGTACACGACGGCCCAACGCCGGAAAAACTGCAGGCGCTGCGCGATTTCCTGCGTCACCTGGGGCTGGCGCTGGATGGCGGCGACGACCCCTCGACCGCCGACTACGCCCGCCTGATCCAGGCCAGCCGGGCGCGGCCGGACTTCGAGTCGATCCAGACGATGTGCCTGCGCTCGATGCAGCAAGCCATCTACAGTCCCGAGCAGACGGGGCACTTCGGGCTGGCCTACGAACACTATGCGCACTTCACCTCACCCATCCGGCGCTATCCGGACCTGCTGGTGCACCGCGTCATCCGGTGCATCCTGCACCGGCGCCGCTACCAGCCGCCGACCCTGCCGGGCCAGCCTGCCGACCCCGCCCTGCCCGCAAAAATCCGCGAACGCGATGCCTGGGAGGCCCTGGGCGCACTGCTGTCGGCCCGCGAACGGCGCGCCGACGAGGCCTCGCGCGATGTCGAGGCCTGGCTGAAATGCTGGTTCGTGCGCGAACACGTAGGCGAAGTCTTCAGCGGCCGGATCAGCAGCGTCACCAGCTTTGGCGTATTCGTCACCCTGGACACGCTCTATGTGGAAGGGCTGGTGCATATTTCTGAACTGGGCGGAGACTATTTCCAGTACAACGAGGCCCTGAACGAACTGCGCGGCGAGCGTACCGGCCTGCGCTACCAGCTGGGCGACGCCTTGCAGGTGCAGGTGTCCCGCGTGGACCTGGAGGCCAGGCGCATCGACTTCCGCCCGGTCAAGGGCGAGGACTTCAAGTCCCTGCAAGCCGAAATCGAAGGCGACCCCCGCACCCCTGCACGCCCCTACAAGAAAGCCGCAGGCGCCAAGCCTGCCGCCCTGCGCGGCACCACGGCCCGCCAACGACGCGCCGAGGCCAAGCGCGACGCCCGCCAGGACACGGCACGCAAACGGCGATCCTGACCCAGGCCCGGTGGTGCGACACCTGTCCGCACTCCGGGCGCCCACACTACAATGCCCGAAGGGCTCACCGCCGGGCACGGCGGTGAGCGACAACGCCCAATTCCGATAGGCCCTTGACCGATGTCATCCCAACAAATCCTGGCCGGCTTCCACGCCGTACAGGCGCGCCTGCGCCATGCCCCGGACTCCATCCGCGACGTCTACCTGGACACCACTCGCCAGGACGCCCGCATGCGGCACTGCATCGCCCAGCTGGAAGCCGCACACGTGCGCTGGCACGCAGCGGACGCCCAGCGCCTGGAAGGGCTGGCGCGCGGCGTGCGCCACCAGGGCATCGTGGCCCTGGCTCGTCCCCGCCCCCTGGCGGTGTCGATCGACGAAGTCCTGGACACACTGGAAGACCGCAACGAACCCGCCCTGCTGCTGGTGCTCGACGGTGTCACCGACCCGCACAACCTGGGAGCCTGCCTGCGCACGGCCGACGCCGCCGGCGTGCATGCCGTCATCGCCCCGAAAGACCGGGCCGTCGGCCTGAACACGACCGTCCAGCGCGTGGCCTGTGGCGCAGCCGATACCGTGCCCTATCTGATGGTCACGAACCTGGCGCGGACACTGCGCGCCTTGCGTGAACGCGACGTCTGGCTGGTGGGCACGGATGACGCCGCTTCGCACAGCCTGCACCAGGTTGATGCGCGCCGGCCCATGGCCTGGGTCATGGGGGCCGAAGGCGAAGGCATGCGCCGCCTGACCCGTGAGACCTGCGACGAACTCGTGTCGATTCCGATGCAGGGTTCGGTCGAAAGCCTGAACGTCAGTGTCGCCAGCGCGATCTGTCTGTACGAGTCCGTGCGCCAGAGACGGTCCGCCTGACGAACCGCAGCGCAGCCCCAGGACAAAAAAGCGCATAATGTTCCGGCACGCCCCAGGCCATGCCGATCCCGTTCAATTCATTCGCACCGCCTTTCCATGTCCGATCAAGGTTTCACCACCCGACTCGTCCACGCTGACCACCTCGCCCGGTTGGCGTATGGCGCCATCCACCAGTCCATCCACCCTTCCACCGAATACGCCTACGCCGACGCCCGCGAACTGGCCGCCGTGTTCCAGGGCAAGGCCGGCTACACCTATGCCCGCCAGGGCACGCCGACCACGGCTTCGCTGGAAGACAAGATCACGGACATGGAACACGCGCAGGCCACCGTGACCTTCGCCACGGGCATGGCGGCGCTGAACGCGACATTCTTCACCCTGCTGCGCCATGGCGACCACCTGATCGCCAGCAAGTACATTTTCGGCAACACCAACAGCCTGCTGATGACGCTGGAAAACTTCGGTGTCGAATTGAGCCTGGTGGACGCTACGGATGCCGCCCAGGTCGAGGCGGCGATCCGGCCGAACACCCGCATGGTATTCGTCGAAACCATCGCCAACCCCGGCACCCAGATCGCCGATCTGAAGGCGATCGGCGATCTGTGCCGGGCGCACCATCTGGTTTACGTGGTGGACGGCACGCTGTCTTCTCCCTACCTGGCCCCAGGCCGGGATTTCGGCGCATCCCTGGTGATCAATTCCCTGTCCAAGCACATCGGGGGCCACGGCAATGCCCTGGGCGGCGCCGTCACCCAGACCGGACTGTTCGACTGGAGCGACTTCCCGCACATCTACGAGCAGTACCGCAAAGGCGATCCCCACACCTGGGGCCTGCTGCAAATCAAGAAAAAGGGCTTGCGCGACATGGGTGGCACCCTGTCTTCGGACGTGGCCCACCGCCTTGCCGCCGGCGCCGAGACCCTGGCGCTGAGAATGGACCGCATCTGCGCCAATGCCCTGGCACTGGCGCGTTTCCTGGAAAGCCACCCGCTGGTCGGCAAGGTCCACTATCCCGGCCTGCCCAGCCACCCCCAGCACGCGCGCGCCACGCAGTGGTTCGGCGGCCGTTTCGGTGGCCTGCTGGGTGTCGAACTGCACGACTGCGTGGATGTCTTCGATTGCCTGAACGGCCTGCGTGTCGCTGCGCTGGCAACCCACCTGGGCGACAACCGCACCCTGGTGCTCCCCGCCGCCCATACCATCTACTACGAGATGGGTCCGGAACGCCGCGCCTTGATGGGCATTCCTGACGGCTTCCTGCGCATCTCGGTGGGGATCGAAGACGAAGCCGACCTGATCGGTGATTTCGCCCAAGCCCTGGACGCCATTCAAGCCTGATTCCTGGTGTGGGGTATTCCCCTAGGCAGTGTTGGGATTTTTAACAAACGTCAGGAAACATGCGGGTTTCCAGCGATTTGTTCTTGACACCCCAGGCTTTCGAAGGCTTAATACGGCTTAGCCTCCGAACCGACCGGAATCCCGCTGTCCTGCGGCCTCTGAAATCGGATCGGCTCGGCTGCGACTGACCATCATCCATCAAACGTCTGGCGGATCGTCCGCCAGGCCACAATAAACCTCAGGGGTATTTCATCAATGAACAAGACCGAGCTGATCGAGCACATTTCCTCCAAGACCGATCTCTCCAAGGCTGACGTGGGCCGTGCCCTGGAAGCCTTTGTGGGCGCCGTGAAGACCACCCTGAAAAAGAAGGGCTCGGTCACGCTGGTCGGCTTCGGCACCTTTGCGGTGTCCGAACGTGCCGCCCGTACCGGCCGCAATCCGCGCACCGGCGAAGAAATCAAGATCAAAAAGGCCCGCGTGCCGAAATTCCGTCCGGGCAAAGCCCTGAAGGACGCCGTGAACGCCAAATAATCCGGCGCCTCCCGAAAAAGGCCACCGCATCGCCGGTGGCTTTTTGTCTTCTGGCAGACCAGAGACAAAAAGAGCCTCCCTTGAGGCAGCAAGCAGGCCACGAAACGATACAAGCCGCTATAATGCGCCCTTGTGCTCTGGCAATCGCCAGGGTCATCCATCACGGCATCCGGGTGCTTAGCTCAGCTGGTAGAGCGGCGCCTTTACACGGCGTAGGTCGGGGGTTCGAACCCCTCAGCACCCACCACGGATCCGGCGCATGTGCAGCAGGCAGCCGCGCCCCGGCGGATTTACAATCCCCGCCATGACTCCCACACCGCATCCCCAGGGCTCGCAACGCTGCGGCCTGGACGCTCTCGGACAGTTCGACGAGATCGTCGATGTGCGCACGCCAGCCGAATACGCCGACGACCACATCCCCGGCGCCCTGAACGCGCCGGTCCTCAGCAACGAAGAACGCGTCCTGATCGGCACCATGTACGCCCAGGAATCGCCCTTCAAGGCCACCCGCCTGGGCGCCGCCCTGGTCGCGCGCCACATTGCCGAATACCTGGAAACGCTGTTCGCCGACCGCCCCCGCGCCTGGCGGCCCTTGATCTATTGCTGGCGCGGCGGCAAGCGCTCGGGCGCCATGACCACCTGGTTCAACCTGATCGGCTGGAAAGCCCGCCAACTGGACGGCGGCTACAAGACCTGGCGCCGCCATGTGATCAACAGCCTGGCCACCCGCCCGACCTGCTTGGACTGCGTCGTGCTGACTGGCCCTACCGGGTCGGGCAAGACCCGCCTGCTGCAATCGCTGGGTGCTGCCGGCGCACAGATCCTGGACCTGGAAGGCCTGGCCCGGCATCGCGGTTCGCTGCTGGGCGCGCTGCCGGATCAAGCACAGCCCAGCCAGCGCGGTTTCGAATCCGCCCTGCTGCAGGCCATCGAGACCCTGGATCCGGCCCGCCCCGTCTTCGTCGAGGCCGAAAGCCGGCGCATCGGCCAGCTGAGCCTGCCCGAAACCCTGTTGCGCGCCATGCACGCGGGCCGCTGCGTGCGCGTGCATGCCGCCCTGCCGCAGCGGATCACATTCCTGCTGCAGGACTATGCCCACCTGTTCGACACACCAGACGATTTCGGCCGGACCCTGGAACGCTTGATCGGGCTGCACAGCCGCCAGACGATTCGCGACTGGCAGGCCCTGATTGCCGCCAACCGGCGCGCCGAACTGTTCCAGGCCCTGGTGGAAACCCATTACGACCCCGCCTACCGCCGCAGCAGCGGTTCCCATTACGCAGGACTGGACCAGGCCATGACATTCGACTACGACCCCACCGCCGACGACGACCACGCCCAGGCCCGCGCCCTGATCGAACAACTGCACATTTCGGCCTGATCCATCAGTCTTCAACCCTGGATATTCCCATCCCATGAACGCCCCCGACATCACGACTCCCGCCCCCCGCCTGACTGCTCTGTCCCATGGTGGAGGCTGTGGCTGCAAGATCGCCCCGGACGTGCTGGCGCGCCTGATGCGTGATGCCCTGCCTGCCGGGCCGTTCCCCGAGCTGCTGGTGGGCACGCAATCATCCGACGACGCCGCCGTCTACCGCATCAACGACGAACAGGCGCTGATCGCCACCACGGATTTCTTCATGCCGATCGTCGATGATCCGCATGATTTCGGCCGCATCGCCGCGACCAACGCACTGTCCGACGTGTACGCCATGGGTGGGCGCCCGATCCTGGCGCTGGCCCTGGTCGGCATGCCGATCAAGACCCTGCCGCATGACACCATCGCCGCCATCCTGGCCGGCGGCGCTGCGGTCTGCCAGCAGGCAGGCATCCCCATCGCGGGCGGTCATTCGATCGATTCCGTGGAACCGATCTACGGCCTGGCGGTCATCGGTCTGGCCCACCCGGACCACATCAAGCGCAACGACCGTGCCCGCGCAGGCGACGTCCTGATCCTGAGCAAACCCCTGGGCGTGGGCATCCTGTCGGCCGCCCTGAAAAAGGACCGGCTCGACGCCGAAGGCTACCGCGCCATGATCGCCAGCACCACCCGGCTGAATACGCCCGGCACGCGCCTGGCCGAACTCGACACGGTGCATGCCCTGACCGACGTGACCGGTTTCGGCCTGCTGGGCCACACCCTGGAAATGTGCCGAGGCGCGGATCTGAGCGCCACCGTGTCCTACGCCGACCTGCCCTGGCTGGCGCCGGCCCTGGATCTGGCCCGGGATGGCATTCACACCGGCGCATCCGAGCGCAACTGGCACGCCTGCAGCGCCCAGGTCACGCTGGACACCGGCCTGCCCGACGAGGCCCGCGCCCTGCTGAGCGATCCGCAGACTTCCGGCGGCCTGCTGGTCGCCTGCGCACCAGAAGCCGCCGACGAAGTCCTCGCCCTGCTGCGCGCCGACGGTTTCGCGCAGGCCGCCCGCATCGGATGCCTGAATGCCGGCCCCGCCCATATTCGAGTATCCTGATCTCATCCCCTTCCCTGGAGCCCCCATGGCCGAACCCCTGATCATCGCCCGCAACGCCGACGTCCAGGCCGCCTTGCTGCCCCAGCTGGCCAACCGCCACGGCTGCATCACCGGTGCTACCGGCACCGGCAAGACCGTCACCCTGCAAGTGCTGGCCGAAGCGTTTTCCCGCATCGGCACGCCGGTCTTCATGGCCGACGTCAAAGGGGATCTCACCGGCATCACTCAGGCGGGCGCACCATCACCCAAGCTCAACCAGCGGCTGGCCGACCTGGGCCTGCCAGAACCCATCTGGGGCAACAGTCCGGCCACACTCTGGGACATCTTCGGCGAACAGGGCCACCCAATCCGCGCTACGGTATCCGACCTGGGGCCGCTGCTGCTGTCGCGCATGCTGGATCTGAACGACACGCAAGAAGGCGTGCTGACACTGACCTTCCGTGTGGCCGACGACGAGGGCCTGTTGATCCTGGACCTGAAAGACCTGCGGTCCATGCTGCAATACGTGGCCGACCACGCCGCCGAAGTGCGCACCCGCTACGGCCAGGTCTCCTCGGCCTCCATCGGTGCCATCCAGCGCAGTCTGCTGCGCCTGGAATCCGAAGGCGCGGAAATATTCTTCGGCGAACCCATGCTGGACGTCTTCGACTGGATGCGCACCGATGCCCAGGGACGCGGCATGGTCAATATCCTGGCCGCCGACCGGCTGATGCAGTCCCCGCGGCTGTACGCCGTTTTCCTGCTGTGGATGCTGGCGGATCTGTACGAACGCCTGCCCGAAGTCGGCGACCTGGAAAAACCCAAGCTGGTGTTCTTCTTTGACGAGGCCCACCTATTGTTCAAGGACGCTCCTGCAGCCCTGCAGGAAAAGATCGAACAGATCGTGCGCCTGATCCGTTCCAAGGGTGTCGGCGTGTATTTCGTGACCCAGAGCCCCGCCGACATCCCCGACGCCGTCCTGGGCCAGCTGGGCCATCGCGTGCAGCACGCCCTGCGCGCCTACACCCCGCGCGACCAGAAGGCCGTCCGGACTGCGGCGCAAACCATGCGGCCCAACCCGGGGCTGGACATCGAGGCCGCCATCACCGAACTGGCCGTGGGCGAGGCTCTGGTGTCCCTGCTGGACCCCAAGGGTCAGCCCACGCCCACACAGCGCGTCTGGATGCTGGCGCCTGGCAGTCGCATCGGCCCAGCCACGCCCGCAGAACGCCAGGCGCTGCTGGGCAGTTCCCTGTTGGCCGGGAAATACGACCAGGCCGTGG
>NZ_JAVERO010000070.1:0-10773 GCF_034007085.1 Castellaniella sp.
CCGCCGACGAGATCTTTGTCACCCTGATGGGCGACAACGTCGAACCGCGCCGCGCCTTCATCGAAACACACGCCTTGCAGGCGGGGAACATCGACGTGTGATCAACCCGCATCACCCGACATGATTCACCGCACGCTGAATTCCGCCGACCTGCCCGACCTGGATCTGATCCAGGCCCATTGCTATGGTGCGTCCATGCTCGAATCGGCGGATGTCCTGGCCAGCCGTCTACAGGCCGCCCCAGACTGGATCTGGGGCATCCAGGACGGCGATGGCCTGTGTGCCTATCTGTTCACCTACCCCACGCACCAGGGGCATCTGGCGCCCCTGAACGGCGATTTTCACCCATCACCCGACGGCGATACCCTGTACCTGCACGACCTGGCCATCCATCCCCGGGCACGAGGTCTTGGCTTGGCGCAGCAATTGATCCAGCATGCCTGGGCACACGCACAGGCCAACGGACTGCGGCATTCGGCCCTGATTTCGGTCCAGGATTCCGAACCATTCTGGGCTGCGCATGGCTACCGCACCTGCACGGAACTGAATGATCGCCAACGCGCCTGCCTGGCCGGCTACGAACAAGCGGCCCGCTACATGACGCGACGGATCGATCCAGGCGCCTGACCCTGTTGTCGGCCCGGCAAAAAAAGAAAAGCCCCCACGGCCGCGCAGGCTTTGCCTGCTTGCTGCCCCCCAGAGGGGGCCTTTTTTGTCGCCGGGCCGTCCCAAGACAAAACCCGGCCAAACCAATCACTGGGGCTGATCGGGGTCATCTGCCGGACGCTGGATCAGCAGCACCGGCCGATGCGTCAAGGCCAGCACCCGGCCTGCGACCGAACCGATCACGGCATCCAGCAGCACGCCCCGGCCATGCGCGCCCATCACGATCATGTGAGCATCGACTTCGTCGGCATAGCGCGTGATTTCCTGGGGTGCGAAACCAATCCGGGAATCAACGACGTGCGGTACGCCAGCCTGTTGCAGGATTTCTGCGGCCGGTTCCAGGGCCTTGGCGGATTCTTCTTTGTACCAATCCTGAATCGCCCCTGCATCCAGGAAACGGCTTACCCTGGGAGGCAGATTGGCCATCACATGCAGAACCCGTACCATTCCACCATCGGGCAACAAGCCGGATTGCGCGATATAGCGCGCTGCCTGAAGGCTGTACGAAGAACCATCCGTCGCCAGCACGATGTCCTTTGCCATGTGAACTCTCCTGTGGTCTGGTGTCCGGGCGTATGTTCACCCACGTTCACTCTACCGCATGCCAGTCCTTCGTGGATCGATACCAGGAATGAAACCTTGCACTGGCGCAATGGATCGCATCCATTGTCCTGAATCCCTTCCCGAAGGACAATAGGGTGATGAACTCCACACTACTCCATACGCTGGACATTCAACCACTGGCCATCATCGGCGATATCCACGGCGAAATCCAGGCGCTGGATGCCCTGCTCGACCAGTTGCACAGACATCCGGAAACACAAGACCGCCTGCTGATCTTCATCGGCGATCTGTGCGACCGTGGACCGGACAGCGTAGCCGTCATCCATCGTGTGCGGGAACTCATGGACCAGGGACGCGCAATCGCCATCCTGGGCAACCATGAAATCAATCTGCTGGCCAACGATGCAAAAGACGGCTCCGGCTGGTTTTTCGACAGCCGCGAGGCTTCCGATACCCCTTTCTATGCACCATTCAATCGCGCTTCGGCCCGCGAACGCCCAGAAATCCGTGATTTCCTGTGTGGCCTGCCCCTGGCCATCCGCATGCCGGGACTGCGCATCGTGCATGCAAGCTGGGACCCCGCCGCCATCCAGGCCATTGCCGACGTTCCCTGCGGCCACATCCTGGAACTGATCCACGAGCAGGAACTCAATGTCCTGCAGGCCGCCCGGGCCGATGACCTGCATGCCCGCTACCTTGCAGAACTCGATCGCTGGGGCACACAGCTCGAAGATCCGGATGATCCCCCTCCCTACCTGGACGCCGTGGCCGACTTTGAACTGCTGGAACAGCGCATCAACCCGATCAAGCGGCTGACATCCGGCATCGAGGCACGCAGCACGCAGCCCTTCTTTTCAGGCCACCGCTGGCGCTATTCAGACCGCACCGCCTGGTGGAACGAAGACCCTGATCCCACGCCGGTTCTGATGGGCCACTATTGGCGGCTGCTCGAATCTCCCGACCACGGCGCTGCCTGGCGCTACAAACGACTGTTCGAAGGCGTCGCCCCTACCGCCTGGCATGGCCTGCATCAACAGGCCTTCTGCATCGATTATTCCGTGGGTGCTCGCTGGCGGCACCGCAAATCTCTTGGACAGGAGCCGCAGGACCGTTATCGGCTGGCGGCCATGCTATGGCCGGAACGCACCCTGCTGTTCGATGACGGCACCAGAACCCCGACGATCGGAGGCGCGTCCGTCCCCTGATGGGCTCGGCATGGCCTGTGGACAAGTCCAGAGGCCGCTTTCTGTGCCTATCCTGTAGACACATTGTGTATAAGTCCGGATGTTTTCCCAGGCATGAAAACCATCCCCAAAGCATGCCAAGGCAGCACACAAGATCATCAACAGAAAATTTTCCAACAGCCTATTGATATTAAAGGGTTTTCTATTTTATTCAACTTATCCACAGGCTTCCATCATTCCTATCAATTTCATAAACAAGAAAGAACAAAAAACAGGAATCCCCCAGCCAGCATCATTCCAGTTCAAAGTTTCGAAAAACGTTCCAACGCCAAATCCAGCGTACTGTTCTGTTTGGCAAAACACAGTCGAAGCAGTTGATGGTTCGATTCAGGCCGATTCGGCGCGGCATAAAATGCCGACACAGGGATGCTGGCAACACCGATTTCACGAGTCAGCCGGACAGCCATTTCTTTTTCCAGCCTCTGACCCAGGGCGGACATGTTCACCAACAGGAAAAACGTCCCTTCTGAATGCATTGGTTGAAGCCTGGTTTTCTTCAGACCCGAAACCAGACGATCCCTTTTTTTCTGATAAAAGTTAGACAGACCCGAAAAAGCATCAGTTCTGCTCAGATAAGCAGCAATGCCCGCCTGCATGGGCGTGCTGACTGAAAAAATCGTGTATTGATGAACCTTGCGGATTTCCGCCATCACATGCGCAGGAGCGCAGCAATAGCCGACTTTCCAGCCTGTGGCATGAAACGTCTTGCCAAAAGATGAAACCAGCACCGTGTGTTCAACCAGGGCTGGACGCGAGACAGGACTGAGTTGCGAGCACCCATCAAACACGATGTGCTCATAGGCTTCATCCGACAGCAACAAAATTGGTTGTTTTTCGATCAAAGATTCAAGCGCATCCAGATCCTCGGATTTGAGCGTGACTCCTGTCGGATTGTGTGGAAAATTCAGTACCAGCATCCTGGTTTTTGGGTTCAAAGCGCTTAGCATGCGATCCCAGTTCATCCGGAAAACAGGGTCGGCCTCTGTGGGGGGATGCATGGGGATGCGCACGGCCCTGCCACCCGCCAGCCGGATTGCAGGCTCGTACAGATCGTAAGCAGGATCAATCAACAGGACTTCGTCCCCAGGATGGACCAGCGCCAGCAAACTGCACATCAGGGCTTCTGTCGCCCCGGCGGTTACGGTAATGTCGGATTCGGCTTTGTATGCATGACCATGTTGGGACTGGAGTTTTGATGCAATGGCATTGCGCAGTTGCGGCAAACCTGCCATGGGAGCATATTGGTTCAGGCCTTGAAACATGGCTTCACTGACCGCCTGGATCAATGCTTCAGGCGGCGAGTAATCTGGGAACCCTTGTCCTAGATTGATAGCATGGCATTCCTGGGCCAGTGCACTCATTTCGGTGAAGATGGTGCCACCGATATCGGGCAGCTTGGATAGGGGCGTAGGCAGCATGTGTGGTTTTACCGTCGTTGATGTTGAATTCAGATCGAGATTTCACCCACGACAAGCTCAGTTGAGGATAAAATCGCGCATAAGGGAAAACTATGATTTGACTTTTAACATTGCGTAGTTATGCTCCCTGGTGCAATGCAATCTAGCAGTACGCACGTTTCGCACATGGTTTGCCCTGTCGCTACCCGCACTCCGGCACGATCTGTTTCGTTTCAGCGTTCTTGATTCATTGTTTTCTTTCATTTATTTAGGACGTTTCAGATCATGGCTCAAACGGGCAAAGTCAAATGGTTCAATGCTGAGAAAGGCTTCGGTTTCATTACACCGGATGCTGGCGGGACCGATGTGTTCGCGCATTTCTCTGCAATCGAGGGTCGCGGCTATCGCAGCCTGAACGAAGGTCAGGCCGTGCAGTACGAAGTCAAGGATGGCCCAAAGGGTCCCCAGGCAGCTGAGATTCGCCCGCTGTAAATCAGCAGGCAGTTTCTGGAAAGGCACTCTTCGGAGTGCCTTTTTCATTCAGAGCACACATACAGAACTTGTACCTGCTTGTTAAACAACTGTCCACAGCCTTATACACAATTAATCTTTCCTTAGATCCTCTATGTTTCACGTGGAACATTACCGACGTCAAACACTCTAAGGAATCTCTAAGTAGATTCTCGCGCCGTGTAAGTTCCTGCATTTAAGCAGTCTGCTGCGTTGTTTGTTCATCCTCGGGATTGAGCGGTGACCGCTGCGGTTTGCGCCTTGCGTTTCATCTAGACCCACAATCGCCTGCTCACCGCTAGTTGATTCATAGGTCCCTTAATGTTTCACGTGAAACATGGATGATTTGTTCCACGTGAAACATTCATGGAAGACGCAAGAAGTATAATTTCAGAAGTCCTTCTGTTTTCCTTATGAACTATCCTGAAGAATTCGATGTCCTTGTGATCGGAGGCGGTCATGCGGGGGCTGAAGCTGCATTGGCTTCGGCTCGCATGGGTGCGTCCACACTTTTGCTTACTCATAACATGGATACCTTGGGTCAGATGTCCTGCAATCCTTCCATCGGGGGAATTGGAAAGGGGCATTTGGTCAAGGAGATCGATGCCTTGGGTGGTGCCATGGCCTGGGCGACGGATCTGGCGGGTATTCAGTTCAGAGTGCTGAATCGTTCAAAAGGTCCTGCTGTCCGGGCAACGCGTGCGCAAGCGGATCGTTCTTTGTACCGCCGTGCCATGCGGATGGTTTTGCAGAACCAGAAAAACCTGATGATTTTTCAGCAGGCTGTGGACGATCTGGTTCTGGAAGGTGATCGAGTTGTGGGTGCGCACACCCAGATTGGATTGATATTCAGGGCACGGGCCGTGGTCTTGACTGCAGGTACATTCCTGAATGGTTTGATGCATGTGGGGCTTTCACATTACGCAGCGGGCCGTGCGGGCGATCCACCAGCGACCAGTCTGGGGCAAAGACTCCGGGAATTGAAGCTGCCTCAGGGGCGTTTGAAAACGGGAACGCCACCGCGCATCGATGCAAACACCATCGATTTTTCCAGGACCGAAGTCCAGCCGGGGGATACAGACCCAGTGCCGGTCTTTTCTTTTCTGGGGCGCGCCGATATGCACCCGGATCAGGTACCGTGCTGGATTACGCATACCAACGAACGATCACATGATATTGTGCGTTCCGGTCTGGATCGTTCGCCCATGTACAGTGATCAGGGCACGATCGAAGGGGTTGGTCCCCGATATTGTCCTTCGATCGAGGACAAGATTCATCGTTTTGCTGATAAAACCAGCCATCAGGTTTTTCTGGAACCGGAAGGTGCTTCTTCACGTGAAATCTACCCAAACGGGATTTCGACCAGCTTGCCGTTCGATATCCAGTTTGCGCTGGTGCGGAGTCTGCCCGGTCTGGAAAATGCCCGCATCATGCGGCCCGGCTATGCGATCGAATACGATTATTTCGATCCCCGGCATCTGCATGCCTGGCTGGAAACCCGCGCAATTCGAGGGCTGTTCTTTGCAGGACAGATCAATGGCACCACGGGTTACGAAGAAGCCGCCGCTCAGGGCTTATTGGCAGGTGCCAATGCGGCTTTGCAAGTCATGGGACGCGATCCCTGGACGCTGGATCGCAGTCAGGCCTATCTCGGGGTACTGGTGGATGATCTCGTAACTAAAGGTGTTACAGAACCATACAGAATGTTTACTTCGAGGGCCGAATACCGGCTCAGCCTGCGCGAGGACAATGCTGATCTGCGTTTGACCGAAATGGGGCGCAAGCTGGGTCTGGTGGATGATGACCGCTGGGATGCGTTCAGTCGCAAGCGTGATGCGGTGGCGGCCGAAATCCAACGACTAGGGGAAACCCGCATCAATCCGGCGGTGCTGGAAGCTCACGCGCGCGAACAGCTGTCCTTGCAGCGGCAGGACCGTCATCCCAGCCTGCTGGATCTGCTGCGTCGTCCTGGGGTTGAATACGATGCCTTGATGGCATTGCGGGACGGGCAGGGCACACTGTTGGCCGGCCCCGGACTGGCAGATCCTATCCAGGCGGAACAGGTTGGTATCCAGGCCAAATATGCCGGCTATGTAAATCGGCAGCAGAGCGAAATCGAACGTCAGAAGGCCCAGGCGGACCAGGTGGTGCCAGATGATTTCGATTATGCGGGTGTTGCTGGTCTATCGACCGAGGTGCGTCAGCGCCTGGAAATCGCGCGGCCTGCCACGGTGGGGCAGGCCGCGCGGATTTCCGGCGTCACGCCGGCCGCCGTGTCTTTGCTGCTGGTCCACCTGAAGCGACATGCGCGCGGGCGCCAGGCGGCATGATCGACAACGTCCCTTTCCCCCAATTCCGGGAACGCCTGAAGGCGGCTCTGGATGCCCTGGGCATGGCGCAGGATCATGCATGCATTCCCGCGTTGCTGGGCTATCTGGAACAGTTGCAACGCTGGAACAAGGCCTACAACCTGACTGCCATCCGCGATCCTGGAAAAATGCTGGTACAGCATGTGTTCGACAGCCTGGCCATCGTGCCCGAATTACGGGCGCGGTGGGCACGTCCTGGCCTGCGCATTGCAGACATTGGCTCGGGTGCCGGCTTACCGGGTATCATTCTGGCCATCTGTCAGCCGGACTGGTCTGTTGTCTGCGTGGATGCAGTGGGTAAAAAAATCGCATTCATCCGCCAGGCAGCCGGTGTTCTGGGATTGAAAAACGTGCGTGTCGAACATGGCCGTGTTGAATCCATGGATAGTCTGAAGGCTGATCTGGTGATTTCGCGCGCATTTGCCTCGCTGTCGGATTTTGTACGTGTGGCTGCGCATCACCGTGCTTGCGGCGGCGTCATGTTGGCCATGAAGGGGCAGGACCCTGTGGCTGAACGGGCTGCGCTTCAAACCGATATGGGCTGGTTCGTGAAACATGCCGTCGAACTGCATGTACCCGAAATGGATGCGCGCCGTTGCCTGCTGGAACTCGAATATGAACAGGCCGTAACCGGTCCCGAAGGAACCCCATGACTGTCGACCGTCCGAAATCTGCCCGAGTGTTCTGCGTTGCCAACCAGAAGGGGGGCGTGGGCAAGACCACCACGGCCATCAATCTGGCCGCATCGCTGGCCCTGCACGGCCAGCGAGTGTTGCTGGTTGATCTGGACCCGCAGGGCAATGCCACCATGGGCAGCGGGATCGACAAGAATGCGGCCGAGGTCAACCTGTACCAGGTGCTGATCGGCGAAGCCAGTGTCGCGCAGGCCCGCATCCGTTCCGAAACCGGGGGCTACGACGTGCTGCCTTCGAATCGAGAATTGTCCGGTGCCGAAATTGACCTGGTGCAGATGGACGACCGGGAAACGCAGTTGAAGCGGGCGCTGGCAGCGGTTTCCCTGGATTATGATTTCATCCTGATCGATTGCCCGCCGACACTTTCCTTGTTGACGCTCAACGGCCTGGCGGGTGCTCATGGCGTGATCATTCCCATGCAGTGCGAATATTTCGCGCTTGAAGGGCTGTCCGACTTGGTCAACACGATCAAGCGGATCTACCGCAATCTGAATCCGGACCTGGAACTGATCGGCTTGTTGCGTGTCATGTTCGATGCCCGGATGACACTGCAGCAGCAGGTTTCTGCCCAGCTGGAATCGCATTTCGGGGACAAGGTCTTCAAAACCGTCGTGCCGCGCAACGTGCGACTGGCCGAAGCCCCCAGCTATGGCCAGCCGGGTGTGGTCTACGACAAGTCGTCCCGGGGAGCCCGGGCCTATCTCGCCTTCGGCGAGGAACTCATCCGCCGTGTTGGCGGCAAGATTCGTCCGCGCGCGGCCTGAAGGTCTGCCCGGCAGTATTCATAGGACACACACACGATGGCCACTCGCAAGAAAGGACTCGGGCGCGGACTGGACGCCCTGTTGGGCGCGGACAATGGTGCATTGGACGCGGTGGGGCGTCAGAAGGACGATTCCCCCAACCAGTTGCCGGTCAGTGCGCTGCGCGCGGGCCGTTACCAGCCGCGGACCCGAATGGACGAAGGCGCGCTCAATGATCTGGCCGAATCCATCCGTGCCCAGGGCATCATGCAGCCCATTCTGGTGCGGCCCCTAGAAGACGAGCCCGGTCAGTATGAAATCATCGCTGGCGAACGGCGATTTCGCGCTGCCCGGATTGCCGGTCTGGATGTGGTTCCTGTCCTGGTGCGGCCCGTGGCGGATGAAAATGCCGCCGTCATGGCGCTGATCGAAAACATCCAGCGCGAAGATCTCAATCCGCTGGAAGAAGCCCATGGCGTGCGCCGCCTGCTGGATGAATTCGGCCTGACCCATGAACAGGCCGCCACTGCCATCGGTCGTTCGCGCTCGGCCACCACCAATCTGCTGCGTCTGTTGAACCTGGCCGAACCTGTGCAGACCATGCTGCTGGCCGGTGACATCGACATGGGTCATGCGCGGGCCTTGTTGGCTACCGATGCTGCACAGCAGATCCTGCTGGCCAACGAGGTCATCGCCCGGCGCCTGTCCGTGCGAGAAACCGAAAAGCGCGTTGCGCGTGCCTTGCGCGAAGCCGATGAGCCTCTTGTGCCGGCTGGCCGCACGGCCCGGGGGCAGGCGGGTGCCCGCTGCGGGGACCTCGATCGCCTGGAAAAAGCGCTGTCCGATCATCTGGCCACTTCAGTGAAGATCCGGACGGGCGCCCGCAAGGGTGGGCAACTGGTGATCGAGTTTTCTGATTGGGCGCATCTGGATGCGCTGCTGGAACGCCAGGGCCTGGGTTCCGTGCTGGCGGAACGCGATGCGGTTGCTTGACATTACAGCAGAATATCTGCATAATTCGTGATTCGCTTCGGTGGGGTGCCCGAGTGGTTAAAGGGGGCAGACTGTAAATCTGTTGGCCTTGCGCCTACGTTGGTTCGAATCCAACCCCCACCACCAGGCGAACGATATCCAGCGCCACATGCGCGGACGTCGGCAGGGATCCGAATCGCGGGTGTAGCTCAATGGTAGAGCAGAAGCCTTCCAAGCTTACGACGAGGGTTCGATTCCCTTCACCCGCTCCAAAGCGGGTCCGGTTCGACGGATGTCGAAATGAATACCGCCCATGTGGCTCAGTGGTAGAGCACTCCCTTGGTAAGGGAGAGGTCATGCGTTCGATCCGCATCATGGGCACCACAACATCTTGGATCATTCCATAGTCAGGAGTCAGCCATGGCAAAAGGCAAGTTTGAACGGACCAAACCGCACGTGAACGTGGGTACGATCGGCCACGTTGACCACGGCAAGACGACGCTGACGGCGGCGATCACGACGGTGCTGGCCAAGGCGCTGGGCGGCGAAGCCAAGGGCTACGACCAGATCGACAACGCGCCCGAAGAAAAGGCGCGCGGGATCACGATCAGCACCTCGCACGTGGAATACGAGACGGCCAACCGTCACTACGCGCACGTGGACTGCCCGGGTCACGCGGACTACGTCAAGAACATGATCACGGGTGCGGCGCAGATGGACGGCGCGATTCTGGTGTGCTCGGCCGCTGACGGCCCGATGCCGCAGACGCGCGAACACATTCTGCTGGCCCGCCAGGTGGGTGTGCCCTACATTGTGGTGTTCCTGAACAAGTGCGACATGGTCGACGATGCGGAACTGCTGGAACTGGTCGAGATGGAAGTGCGCGAGCTGCTGTCGAAGTACGACTTTCCTGGCGACGACACGCCGATCATCAAGGGTTCTGCCAAGCTGGCGCTCGATGGCGACGAAGGTCCGCTGGGTGCGCAGGCGATCATGCAGCTGGCCGAGGCGCTGGACAGCTACATCCCGACGCCCGAGCGTGCGGTCGATGGTGCGTTCCTGATGCCTGTTGAAGACGTGTTCTCGATTTCGGGTCGTGGCACGGTGGTGACGGGTCGCGTCGAGCGCGGTGTCATCAAGGTGGGCGAGGAAATCGAGATTGTGGGGATCCACGACACGATCAAGACGACCTGCACGGGCGTTGAAATGTTCCGCAAGCTGCTGGATCAGGGCGAGGCGGGCGACAACGTCGGGATTCTGCTGCGCGGCACCAAGCGCGAAGAAGTCGAGCGCGGCCAGGTGCTGGCCAAGCCCGGTTCGATCAAGCCGCACACGGACTTCACGGCCGAGGTGTACATTCTGTCCAAGGAAGAAGGCGGTCGTCACACGCCGTTCTTCAAGGGCTATCGCCCGCAGTTCTACTTCCGCACGACGGACGTGACCGGGACGATCGAACTGCCGGCCGACAAGGAAATGGTGCTGCCTGGTGACAACGTGTCGATGACGGTGAGCCTGATTGCGCCGATCGCCATGGAAGAAGGCCTGCGCTTTGCCATTCGCGAAGGCGGTCGCACCGTGGGCGCCGGCGTCGTCGCCAAAATCATCAAGTAATT
>NZ_JAVERO010000071.1:0-10758 GCF_034007085.1 Castellaniella sp.
TTATTAACAACATCTTTATTTAACTTATGCGTTAGACCTTTTAATGCTAAATTTGGATTAAAGAAAATTGATCCATCTTCATAACGAATAAGTATATTTTTCTCAATCAATGATTTATATATAGTGCTAACGTGGGCTTTTGCTATTCCTGATTTTTGGGAAATTGCCTTTTGTGTAATGTTTAATTGATTTCCGTAAGACATTTTATTCAATATGGCAAAAATAACTTTAATCTCTCTTTGTGTTAGATTGTATTTAATCATCACTTCGTTAAAGTTATCTACAAAGAATAAAACAAATTCATTTTTAATAGATACCTTCGGTGCTCTTTCAATATAAACTTTCGCATTAACCTGTTTGATGTCTTTAAACTCATCATTATCATCTAACTTTTCTATGTCAGTAGCAAACCCGGCAAAATTATCATTAGTTGTATTTTGTATAGTATTCATTTTTATTATTCCTTTCAGTTTCTAATATAGTATATAAAGTTTCTCAAAAGAATCAAGTAAATAAAAAATGGAAACTAAAAAAAGTTTCTTCTAAAGGAAACTTTGGTTTCTTCTACAGGAAACTATTAAGTTTCTTCTATAGGAAACTATTTTAGAGCTAAAGCCTTTGTTTATCAGGGTTTTGAGAGTAGTAAGATAGTATATAAAAGAGAGTAAGAGACAAGGAGGTGATTATTAGAGATTTTCAGGAAACTAATTAGTTGTTAATTCACCAATTTAAATTGTTATCTCAACAATAGAGATTTAATTCAGGCGACATTAGCGGCCTACGGGCCTTTTCGTCCAAGGACATTAGAATCCTTACCTTACGGTCTTACTGCTACGCTTGAACTTAATTATTAGTTATTAACCTGGAATTACATACGCTCTGTTTTCGCGTCCCGACGCGCCCGCATCCGTTTTCTCTAAATAAATTATTCTTTCGCTTATGCGATTATAGTTTGTTATTTGAATTAACTAATATTTATTTTAGACAATAAAAAACCCCTAACTTTCGTTAGAGGTGATACTTTTCGTATACTTAGGGTATTTATATTATAGTTAATCAGTGGAATTAATCAAACAAAGTAGAGATTAAAACCATTAAAAATAGACCATAATTAACTCCCGCTTGGAATATACGTTAAATCTTCTACTTTTCAACCCCCTAAAACAATTGAAGATACTGATAAACAAAGGCTATTAATCAATTTTGTTGCTTGCGCAAAAAATAGTAATTTTCAAGCGTTAGCCTATGAGGTCGTAAGACAAGAACATATTTTCGGTACTTGGGGACGCGTCGGGACGCGGAAATAGTGCGGTAGAACCCCCGGACTGCTACAATGGGTAAATGTTCAGGTAGAGTTTTTTGTAGTTTTCACCCAACACAACTTTCTAACCTGCTGATTTGCAAGGTAATTTGGCAAGCCGGGAAATAGCCCCGTCCGCTCCGCCAAAGAATCCAAGGCCCCGTTGGTTGCGACCAACGGGGCTTTTTCTATTCATTCTCATTGTCTCCCTGGCCAGACTGGTCTGACCACACCGGACCAAAACCCCGATCTCCACCTGTGGTTTCGGGTTGTTAGCGTGTTGTCCTTTTTCGCGTATCCATTAACATGCCTGGGATGGCGACCTGGGCTGTGCATTGGCCTGTCATCACTGTCATACATCTCACAGGGAAGGCATGAGCCCTCACACATCGCGCGGGGTCTGGCAGGCGGCCAGGAGCACTTTTGGACCGGGGACGGTGTCTGCGGTCTTCTTCTTGCTGATGCTGGCCTTCGTACTGGGCAATGCCGTCATCGTGCATTCCCTGCTGTCGCGCTATGACGGCGCGCTGGGCCAGGCCATGACGCTGGATCACATGCGCGCTTCCAGTCAGCAGTTGGCCGTGCGGGCGATGCGCCTGTCGGATGGTGCGCTGGTGCAGGCCGGGCAGATCAGCCAGGACATGGATTTCATGGATCGCGCCATGCAAGCCCTGGATCAGGGCGGCGTCATCGACGGCCGCGAGATTCCCGCGCTGACGCATGCATCCGTGCGCGATTTTCTGCCCCGAATCCGGCGTGACTGGGCGATCCTGCGCGGTCGGCTGCAGACCGCGCTGCTGGGCACTTACGTACGCGACGAGCAAGCATCCGAGACGCAATCCCTGCCGCAGGTCATCCAGCGCCAGTGGGTGGCCGATGACGCCGAAACCTTGCTGGCCACACTGGATGCCTGCGCCGATACCCTGATGCCTCTGCTGCTCCAGGGCAAGGACCACGCGCTGTTGATGAGCGGCGGGCTGGTGTTGTTCGATCTGATCGTGCTGCTGGGCCTGTACCTGTTGTTGCGCCGTCACCTGGTCCGTCCCCTGAGGGAATTGCGGATTGCGTGCCGGGAACTGGTTCGAGGGCATTACGATGTCCGGGTCGCGTATCGGGGATCGGGCGTATTTGGCCAGGTCGTCCAGGATTTCAATGACGGCATCCGGCAGGTCCATGATCTGTTGGCCAAGATGCGCGAGAATCAGGCCGGACTGCTGCGGGCCGATACCATTTTCCAGGGGCTGGCGTCCAATTCCATCGTGGGGATCTTCCTGGTCGAGCAGGACCGGTTCACCTTCGTCAGCCACAAGATGGCCGAGATCTTCGGCTACGAACCGCACGAGATGATCGATGCCATGACGCTGCTGGGCATCGTCGTCCCGCGTGAACGGTTCCTGATGGCTGAATCGATCAAGGCCAGCCAGAACCGGCGGGATGGCACACTGCGTTTCGAGCGCCGAGGCCGCCGCAAGGACGGCACGGAGATCGATATCGAGGTATTCAGTTCGACGGTGAAAATGGGCGAACAGGTGTCCATCATCGGAATCGTTCAGGACATCACCGAACGCAAGCAGGCGGAATCCTCGGCCCAGCTGGCGGCCATTGCCTACGAGAACAGCAGCGAGGCCATTGCCATCACGGATTCCGCTGGGGTCGTCATCGACGTCAATCCCGCCTATTCGCGGATGACGGGATTCTGGCCCGACGAGATCGCGGGCGAATTGTTGCCCTTGCTGCGGCCAGGTCGCCACAACCGTGATTTCTACGATGACATGTGGCACGCCATCAATACGCAGGGCCGCTGGGAAGGCGAATACTGGGGACAGCGCAAATCGGGCGAGAGCTATGCCGAGCGCGTGGTCATGGACACCGCCTGGAACCATGATGGTTCGATCAATTGCCGGGTTGCGATGCTCAGTGACGTGACCCAGAAAAAGCAGATCGAAACCCAGATCTGGAACCAGGCGCATCACGACCCCCTGACCGGCCTGCCGAACCGCCAATATTTCAACGAGCGCCTGCGGGCCGCTGTCCAGTCCGCAGATCGGTCTGGGCAATCCCTGGCGCTGTTGTTCCTGGATCTGGATCTGTTCAAGGAAATCAACGACTCCATGGGCCATGCCACGGGGGACCGCCTGCTGATCGAGGTCGCCCGGCGACTGCAGGCCTGTGCGCCCCCTGATGGCTCGTTCGTGGCGCGTCTCGGGGGGGACGAGTTCGTCATTCTCCTGAGCAACGCTTCCGACAAGGCACACATCGATGACTTGTGCCGTGCCATCCTGGATCGGATCACGCAATCCTACCGCCTGGGCGGTGACCCCCTACGGGTTTCGGCCAGTCTGGGCGTGGCGCTGTATCCCCAGGACGCCGAGGATGCCGAGGCCCTGATGCGCCATGTGGACATGGCCATGTACGTCGCCAAGGCGTCCGGCCGGAACTGCTATCACTATTTCGACCAGAGCATGCGTGAACGCGCGCGCATGCAGCGCGATCTGATGTATGCCCTGCCGCAGGCGATCGAGGATTCGCAGTTCTTTCTCCTGTTCCAGCCGATTCATGCCTTCCAGTCGGGGCGCATTGTCCAGGCCGAGGTGCTGCTGCGCTGGCGGCATCCGGAATTTGGCGTGATCTCTCCTGCGGACTTCATTGCTTTTGCCGAGGAGCGTCAGTTGATCCGTCCGTTGGGCGACTGGGTATTCCGCGAGGCCATCCACCAGCTGGCCCGCTGGCGCCAGGACCTGGCCCCGGACTTGCGCTTGACGATCAATGTGTCGCCCGCCCAGTTGGGCCTGGGGGATGATACTGGCCTGGATGCTGTGTTCGGGCTGTTCGATACGCTGGGTTTGCCGCCGGACTGCCTGGTGCTGGAACTGAGCGAACAGGTGCTGGTGGCCGAGGATCCCCAGATGCGGATCCGGCTGCGGGGTCTGCATGATGCCGGCTTGCGATTCAGTGTCGGGGCTGTCTCGATCGGTATGCCGGCCCTGTTGGCGGTGCATGAAGTGCCGTTCGAGACGCTCAGGCTCGACCGTGCGACGACGGAGCGGTTGCTGGATGGTCAGCATGCTGCCATGGTCTGCGAGGCGCTGATCGCCCTGGCGCATCGCCTGGGTCTGCGGGTGACCGCCGAGGGCATCGCCAGCCAGATCCAATATGAACTGCTGCGCGATGCGGGCTGTGATGAAGGTCAGGGCTACTGGTTCGACGAACCCCTGGATCAGGCTGCGTTCGAGCAGCGCCTGCGGGATGAGGCGGGACATAGGGCAGTCCATTGAGGACTGTCCTATGCCAGACGAATCGGATCGGCCTGCAAGCCGCGCGTGGGGGGCTGCGGGCCGGGAGTCTTACGTGGGGTCTGCTCGCCGCCGGGCCCGGGCGGCCAGCAGCAGGCCCAGCAGCGTCCAGGCCAGGATGGGCGCATTGCCCCAGCGCACATAGGGCGTCAGTCCCTGGGTCCCCTGGATCTCGGCGTCCAGAATGCCGGGGCGGTTCGGTTCCAGCAGGCCCAGTACCCGGCCCTGGGCATCGATGGCGGCGGTTGCGCCGGTATTGGTGGCCCGTACCATGGGGCGCGCGGTCTCCAGGGCCCGCATGCGGGAAATCCACAAGTGCTGGCGCAGCGCCCAGCTGTCGCCGAACCAGGCCAGGTTGCTCAGGTTTGCCAGGATACTGGCCCCTGGCGCATCGGGTCCGTTGGAGGCGACGGTGGCGGCGATTTCTTCGCCGAAGGTGTCCTCGTAGCAGATATCGACGGCCAGCAGCTGGTCATCGACCGCCAGCGGCAATTGGTGATCGGCTCCCCGGTCGAAGTCACCCAGGGGGATCTGCAGCGCGCGCACGAACCAATGGAAACCGGGTGGGACGAACTCGCCGAAAGGCACCAGATGGCGTTTGTCGTAGCGCCAGTCGTGGTCGGATTGGGGCGAGGCCAGCGCGTGTGGCCGCACGGCGATGGCGCCGTTGGTATAGCGGTCGCCCATCGGTGTGTTGACGTGCAGCGGCGCGCCCAGCACGAAGGGCGCGTGCATTGATTCACTGGCTTCGCGCCATTGCTGCCAGACGGTCCCGGGTACCTGATCCTGGAAGATGGGCAACACGGTTTCCGGCAGAATGACCACGGCGGGGCGGTCTGCCTCGCTCTTGGGAGCCAGAGAGGCCAGCTGCTGGATACGGGCCTGGGTGGACAGGAAGCGTTCAGGCAGGAATTTTTCCGACTGCGGGATGGCGGGCTGGACCAGACGCACCATCACGGGCTTGCCCTGTGGCTGCGACCATTCGATGTGGCTCCAGACGATGCCCAGCAGGCCGGTCAGCAGCGCCAGGCCGACGACGGCGGCGGCGCTGCGGTCGTAGGCCGTGTCCTTGGCGCGGATCATCAGGGCGACGGCGGCGGCAGAGAACGCCGCCAGCCAGGCCAGGCCGTAGACACCGGCCAGCGGCGCCCAGGCGGCGAACATGCCTTCGGCATGTGCATAACCGATGTTCAGCCAGGTGAATCCTGTGAACAGTGTGCCGCGCAGCCACTCGGACAGCGTCCAGGCCGAAGCCCAGATGACGGCGTTCAGGATCTGGCGCGAGGCGCGTCTTTCGGGCTGTCCATGGCCGGCGCACAACCAGGCGGTCAGGGCGCAGGCGCCCGCTGCGTAGATGGCCATCGCGGCGGCGAACAGCAGCAGGGCCAGGATGGCCAGCGGCAGGGGCAGGCCACCGAATTCGTGCATGCTGATGGTCAGCCAGTACACGCCGATGGAAAACTGGGCCAGGCCGAACAGCCAGCCCAGGCCTGCTGCCCGACGTGGGCCGGGGGCCTGGAATGTCAGGGCGGCCAGGACGGTCAGCGCGGCGATCTGCACAAAGGGTAGGCTCCAGGCGGGCAGGGGACCGGGCGCAAAGCAAAGCGCCTGCAGGCCACCGGCCAGCAGTGCTGCCAGAGGGTTGCGCCAGGCGCGCCGGGCAGCGGCCGGGGGCCTGTCTGGCAGCACTGCTGGCGGATGTTCAGGCGGCATGTTCGGAAGCAGGCGGGCCTGGATCCAGCAGCCGCTGGATGTGCAGCCAGCGCGCCCGCTTGCTATCGGCGCTTACGACGGTGAAGACCAGGCCGTGGCCTTCGTGGCGCTCGCCGCGTCGCGGGATGTGACCCAGTTCGGCTGCGAGCCAGCCGTTGAGCGTATCGGCATCCTCGTCGGGCAGTTGGACGCCGAAGGCTTCGTTGAAATCCTCGATTTCTGCGGAGCCCATCGCGCGCCAGCTGTTTTCGCCGGTGCGGAAGATGGTCTTTTCATCTTCGTCATCGAATTCGTCCTCGATGTCGCCGACGATCTGTTCCAGCACGTCTTCCATGGTCACCAGGCCACAGACGCCACCATGTTCGTCAATGACGATGGCCAGGTGATTGCGGCTGACGCGGAATTCATGCAGCAGTTCGTTCAGGCGCTTGGATTCCGGGATGAAGACCGGCGGGCGCACCAGGGCGCGGATGTCCAGCGCGTGATCGGCCAGGGCCAGCAACAGATCCTTGGCGAGCAGTACGCCGATGATGTTGTCGCGGTCGCCTTCGTAGACGGGAAAGCGGGAATGGCCGGTTTCGGTGATGCTGGGCATCAGTTCCGCCAGGGGGCGGGAAATATCGAGCAGGTCCATGCGCGCGCGCGACACCATGATGTCGGCCACGGTCTTGTCCGCGACCGTGAGCGCCCCGGAAATCATGGCATACGATTCCCCGTCGAGGACGGAGTGGTCATGGGCGGCTTCCAGGACCGCGCGGATATCGTCGCGGTCGGCAGGCGGGGCTGGGCGCAGCAGGGCCTTGAAGCGGGAAAACAAGGAACGTGTGGACCGGGGCGGTCGAGGCTCCGGGTCAGGTGTGTGGGGTTCTGACATTGTCCTGGGGACGAGTGACGGATTCTGTAGCATAACCGATAAACGATCGGTTTCAGGCGTGGTCGTCGTCGATGTAGGGATTCGGAATGCCCTGGGCGGCCAGGATGCGGGCTTCCAGGGCTTCCATGCGTGCGGCTTCGTCGGCTTCGATGTGGTCGTGGCCCAGCGCATGCAGCACGCCGTGGGTGACCAGATGGGCGGCGTGGTGCAGCAGGGGCTTGCCTTGCTCGGTGGCTTCGCGTTCCAGCACGGGCAGGCACAGCACGATGTCGCCCAGAATCAGGCCGGACGGATCAGCGCCGTATTCGAAAGTCAGCACATTGGTGGGGTAATCGCGCTGCCGCCAGGTCGCGTTCAGGGTGCGGCTTTCTTCGGCGCCGACGATGCGCAGGGTCAAGGCTACCGGACTGCCGGCACGGGGTTCGGGTGGGGCCAGGGCCAGGGCCAGGGCGCGCCCCGTCCAGCGCCGCAGGCGCCAGCGAGGCAGCGTCGGTGCTTCGGTGGCGTATTGGACCGAGAGGGAAAAATCAGGATACATGGTCGCCCGCCCGTTCGTAGGCTTCGACGATGCGGCCCACCAGCGGGTGGCGCACCACATCGCGGCTGGTGAAGCGGGTCTGGGCAATGCCCGGTACATCATCGAGCACGTCCAGGGCGTGCAGCAGGCCGCTCTGGTGGCCTTTGGGCAAGTCCACCTGGGAAGGGTCGCCATTGATGACGGCCTTGCTGCCGAAGCCGATCCGGGTGAGGAACATCTTCATCTGTTCCGGCGTGGTGTTCTGCGCCTCGTCGAGGATGATGAATGCGTGGTTCAGCGTGCGTCCACGCATGTAGGCCAGCGGAGCGATTTCGATGGTCTGTTTTTCGAACAGGCGCTGAGTGCGCTCGAAACCCAGCAGGTCGTACAGGGCATCGTAGAGCGGTCGCAGGTAGGGATCGACTTTCTGCACCAGATCGCCAGGCAGGAAACCCAGGCGTTCGCCTGCTTCCACGGCGGGGCGCGTCAGCACCAGCCGGGACACGGATTCGCGTTCCAGCGCGTCGATGGCGCAGGCTACGGCCAGCCAGGTCTTGCCGGTGCCGGCCGGCCCGACACCGAAGGTCACATCATGCTTCAGGATGGCGTTCAGATAGTCGCGCTGGCGCGGGGTGCGTGGCCGCAGGTCGGTCTTGCGGGTGCGCAGGCTCAGGCTGGCATCGTCCACGGGCGGCAGATCGGGCAAGCCGGGCGCGTCTTCGGGGGCCGTGCCTGCATGGGCACCCAGTTCCACCAGGCCGAGTTGCAGGGTGTCCAGGGACAGTGGCGCCTGGGCCGCGCGTTCGTGGAACCAGCGCAGCGCCCGGGCGGCTGGGCGTGCCTGGACGCCCCGGAGGGTATAGCGGTTGCCGCGCCGCTGGATCTCCACTCCGTAGGCCTGGGCGATCTGGCGCAGATTTTCGTCCAGCGGTCCGCACAGATTGGCCAGGTGGGTGTTGTCGGCGTCCAGTTGCAGCGTGAGCGGGCGGGCCTTGGGGCCGCCAGAGCGTGGGGCAGCGGTCATTGCAGGGTATCGTTCGTCATGATTTCGCCGCGCAGGGTATTGGTCAGGGCCGCCGTGATGCGCACATCGACCATCTGTCCGATCAGGCGCGGCTGGCCGGCGAAGTTGACGATGCGGTTGTTTTCGGTCCGGCCTTTCATGTCGCCGGGATCCTTTTTGGATGGACCTTCGACCAGCAGGCGCTGGACGCTGCCGACCATGGAACGGCTGATGGCGGCGGCCTGTTCGTTGATCAGGGCCTGCAGGCGGTGCAGTCGATCCAGCTTTTCGGCTTCCGGCGTGTGGTCGGGCAGATCGGCCGCTGGCGTGCCGGGGCGGCGCGAATACACGAAGGAGAACGACTGGTCGAAACCCACATGGCGCACCAGATCCAATGTTTTCTGGAAGTCAGCCTCGGTTTCGCCGGGAAAGCCGACGATGAAATCCGAGGACAGCGTCATGTCGGGCCGTGCGGCGCGCAGGCGGCGGATGATCGACTTGTATTCCAGGACCGTGTAGCCGCGTTTCATGGCGGCCAGCACCCGGTCGCTGCCGGCCTGGACCGGCAGGTGCAGAAAGGGGACGAGCTTGGGCAGTCGGCCGTGGGCCTCGATCAGCCGCGCGGTCATTTCCTTGGGATGCGAGGTGGTGTAGCGGATGCGTTCGATGCCGGGGATGTCGTGGACATAATCCAGCAGCATGGCGAAATCGGCGATGGCTCCGTCGGCGCCGGCCGGTCCCCGGTAGGCGTTGACATTCTGGCCCAGCAGGGTGATTTCGCGTACGCCCTGGTCGGCCAGGTCGGCGATTTCTACCAGCACGTCGTCAAATGGCCGCGAAACCTCGGCCCCACGGGTATAAGGAACGACACAGAAGCTGCAGTATTTGCTGCAGCCTTCCATGATGGAGACGAAGGCGGCCGGCCCGTCGATCCGGGCGGGGGGCAGGGCATCGAATTTTTCGATTTCCGGGAAGGAAATATCCACCTGGGGCCGTCCCGTGGCGCGGCGCTGGTCGATGAGTTCCGGCAGGCGGTGCAGGGTCTGGGGGCCGAACACCACGTCCACATAAGGCGCGCGGCGCACGATGGCCTCGCCTTCCTGGCTGGCCACGCAGCCGCCGACCCCGATCACCAGGCCGGGGTTCTGCTGTTTCAGGTGCTGCACGCGACCCAGATCGGAAAAGACCTTTTCCTGGGCCTTTTCGCGCACCGAACAGGTGTTGAACAGGATGATGTCGGCGTCGTCCGGGGTCTGGGTCAGTTCCACCCCCTTGGCGGCGTGCAGCACATCGGCCATTTTTTCGGAATCGTATTCGTTCATCTGGCAGCCGAAGGTGCGGATGAACAGTTTTTTTACGCGGCCGGGCTCTGTCGGTTGCAACAGGGCGGCCAGGGCCTGGTCCTGGGCTGGGTCGGCGGCGGGGCGGGTGTTTGAAGATGCAGGCGGGACGCCGGGGCGGCGCAGGGTGGTTTCTTGCATGGTTGGGTGCCGTGACGGGTTTATATCCCGGGGGCGTAAAAGTCTGGAAACCTTCAATTGTACTGTGGATGAGTCCAGGTGCTGGCGGCGCTGCGGGACGGTGGCGGGTGGTTCTCCGACAACCGCCCGTTGCCGCGCACGGATCAAGAACCCAAAAAACAGGGCCGGCTGTCCGAAGACGCCGGCCCAGGAAGCAGGCGGACAGGAAACGGATTTACCCGAGTTCGACTTCCGGTTCGTCCTTTTTGACCGGCTTGACCAGGTCCTCGCGCTTGATGCCCATCCACATCGCCAGGGCCGCGGCCACGAATACCGACGAATAGATCCCGAACCAGATCCCGATCGTCAGGGCCAGGGAAAAATTGTGCAGGGTGGGGCCGCCGAAGAAGAACATGGACAGCACCATCATCTGGGTGGAGCCGTGGGTGATGATGGTCCGGGAAATGTTCTGCGTGATCGATGCGTTGATGATCTCGCGCACCGATGCCTTGCGCTGCTTGCGGAAGTTTTCGCGGATCCGGTCCATGACCACCACGGATTCGTTCACCGAATAGCCCAGCACGGCCAGTACTCCGGC
>NZ_JAVERO010000132.1:0-5517 GCF_034007085.1 Castellaniella sp.
TGGGCTATGCGGCGGGCCTTGATGCGCCGGCCTGGGGCGGTATCGAGCCCTACGGTGAAACCGGCGGGCTGCAGGCCCAGGCATTGGGTGCGCTGGCCCGGCTGCTGGATACGCTGGATCGTCACTGGCGGCAGTTGAGCCGGGACGCCTCGCCTGCGCAATGGCTCGTGTTCCTGGGTGGACTGCTGGATGATTGTTTCCTGCCCGTTTCGGATGACGACGAGCACACGCTGGCGCGGTTCCGGGAAATCCTGCAGGATTGGGCCCTGTTGTGCGAGGCGGCCGGGGTCGACGAACCTGTGCCGGTGTCCATTGTCGCCGAGCATTGCCTGGGCCAGTTGGATCAGGCCGGACTGTCGCAGCGATTCTTCGCTGGTGCGGTGACCTTTGCCACTCTCATGCCGATGCGGGCCATCCCGTTTCGGCGCGTGTGCCTGCTGGGTATGCAGGATGGCGCTTTCCCGCGCCAGCGCGTGCCGGTCGATTTCGATCTGATGGCCTTGCATCCGCGCCCCGGCGATCGTTCCCGGCGTGAAGACGATCGCTACCTGTTTCTGGAAGCCCTGCTGTCGGCGCGAGACCAGCTGTATCTTTCCTGGGTCGGGCACAGCATCCACGACAATACGCCCCAGCCGCCTTCAGTATTGGTATCCCAGCTGATGGATCATCTGGACCGGGGCTGGCAGGCTGTGGACGGTGCCGGCGCCCTGTCCGCCGCCCTGAGCCTGCATCATCCCCTGCAACCCTTCAGCCGCCGCTATTTTCCCGTGCAGGCGCGCACAGGGCCCGGCGCGCTGTTCACTTATGCATCTGAATGGCGCAGTGCCCGCGAACCGGGCCATGCGGCAGCGCCCGCGCCGTCCTCCTTGCCGCCGCTGCAGTTGCAAGGATCCGTGCGTCTGGACGACCTGCGCCGGTTTCTCAGGCACCCCGTGCGCGCCTTCTTTCAGCAGCGCTTGCGTGTCTTCTTCGATGCGCCGGACCCGGATCTGGATGAAGACGAACCATATGTCCGGGACGGGTTGGGGCAGTGGCAGTTGCGTGCCGAACTGCTCGAAGCCTTGCGGCGCGCGCCTGATCCAGCCTCTGATCCCGACCCGATTTTCCAGGACTGCCTGGGCCACATGCGCCGGCGTGGCACGCTGGTTGCGGGTGCGCTGGGCGATGTGCTGGCGCAGGTTTTGTACGACAGCGCGCAGGCGACGGTGGAACCCTATCGTCAGGCCTGCGCGGCCTGGCCTGTGGTGGTGGACGAGCCTTTGCGCATGGCAAGCGCTCTCCCGGGCATGGGGCCGGGTTTCGAGGATACGCTGGCTGGCTGGCGTCGGGACCAGCAGGGCGGATGGGGCCGGGTCGTACTGCTTGCCAGCCACCTGGTGCGCGACAGGCATTACCGCATCGCCCCCCTGATGCCGGCCTGGCTGGATCACCTGGCTGCGCATGCACATGGCCGGAGCCTGACGACCGTGCTCGTCAGCCCTCAGGGTTGCGTGCGCTTCGAGCCGCTGGATCCGGATCAGGCCGCCGAGCAATGGCAGGCGGTGTGGCTTGCCTGGCAGGCCGGCATGCGTGTCGCGCTGCCGGTGGAAATCGATGCGGCGGGCGCCTGGCTGCGGGCTGGCGCCGATCCGGTTCCCGGAGGGGCGGCCTGGCGAGCAGCCGAAGATACCTACCTGAAGCGGGTGGACGATGATCTGTACCTGCGGCGCTGCTATCCTGATTTTTCCAGCCTGTGTGCCGACGGCGGTTTCTTCCATTGGGCCGAAACGCTGTACGGCGCGGCGGCGCGGGCGATCCTGCCATACCCCATTGCAAGCGAGGCCATGGAATGAACAGGCTGGACCAGACCATCCCCCAGGTCGATCCTCTGCGCTTTCCCCTGCGTGGCAGTCATCTGATCGAAGCCAGCGCCGGGACGGGCAAGACCTGGACGATCGCCGCCCTGTATGTCCGCCTGGTGCTGGGGCATGGTGGGCAGCGCCCGCGCCTGCCCACTGAAATCCTCGTCCTGACCTTCACCGAGGCCGCCGCCCAGGAACTGCGTGACCGGATCCGCAGCCGCCTGGCCGAGGCCGCCATCCAGTTCGCCCAGGGCGCGCAGGGGGAAATGGACCCATTCCTGGCGTCCCTGCGCCAGGAATGGCCGTCGGATCAATGGCTGGCTTGCGCCCGCACACTGGATCTGGCGGCGCAGTCCATGGATGAGGCCGCCATTTCCACGATCCATGCCTGGTGCGCCCGTGTCCTGCAGGAACACGCCTTTGACAGCGGCAGTCTGTTCGAGCAGCGCCTGGAGCCGGACCTGGGTGCCGAGATCCGGCAGACGGCCTGGGATTACTGGCGCACCCATGTGGCGCCATTGAACCCGGATCTGCTGGATGGGGTGCTGGCCATCTGGCCCGGACCCGATGCGCTGCTGAGCCTGGCCGGTCTGCTGACCCGCGAATCTCTGCCCGAGGCCACCGATGAAAGCCTGGCCGACGTCCTGGCGCGCCAGCGGGATCTGCGGCAGGAACGCCTGGCCGCCCTCAAGGCCCCCTGGGTCGAGCATGCGGACGCCCTGGAGGGCTGGCTGGTTTCATTGGGCAAGGACGTGAAGATCCGGTCGAGCGATCTGCGGCGTTGGACGCAGGCATTGCGGGACTGGGCGCGTGATCCTGACCAGGATGCGCCAGACCTGAAGACCGGATGGGACCGGCTGATACCGCAAGGCATCCAGGACAAGTGGCACGGTGACGGGGCCGCGCCGGCGCATCCTGCCAGCGCTGCGCTGGAGCGCCTGCGTGCCGATCTGGATGCGCTGCCTGCCGTGCGCCCGGTCCTGCTGCGGCACGCACTGGCCTGGATGGCCCGGCGCTTGCGCCAGGTATTGTCCGGCGCCGCATTGCTGGGGTTCGATGGCTTGCTCTTGAATCTGGATGCGGCGCTGGAAGGCGCCTCGGGTGCGCGGCTGGCGCAGACCTTGCGGCGGCAGTTTCCCGTGGTCTTGATCGATGAGTTCCAGGATACCGATCCGGTGCAGTACCGGATCTTCGATCGAGTCTACCGGGTCGCCGACAATGATCCAGAGACCACGCTGGTCTTCATCGGCGATCCCAAGCAGTCCATCTATGGTTTCCGGGGCGCTGACGTGCATACCTACCTGCGGGCCAACCGGGCCTGCGACGGGCGGGTGCTGACCCTGGGGCGCAACTACCGATCCTCCGAATCCATGGTCGAGGCCGTCAATCGGTGTTTCGCCCTGGGGGGGGCGCGGGCTTTTCCCACCGGGATTCCAGGGGCGAGCATTCCGTTTCATCCGGTCCAGGCGCAAGGGCGCCCGGAATGTTTCGAGATCCTGGGCCGCCCGGCATCGGCCATGCGCGCCTGCTGGATCGATCCGGTAGTGGCGGGCAAGCCTTTGTCCTCGACCCAGTACGAGCAGGCGGCTGCCGAACGCTGCGCCCGGTCCGTGGCTGAATTGCTGGCGCAGGGCCGCCGGGGCGAGGCGGGCATGCGCGATGGAGACCGCTGGACGCTGGTGCGACCGGCCGACATGGCCATTCTGGTCAATACCCATACCGAGGCGCGCGCCGTGCGCCGCGCACTGGCCGGGGTCGGCGTGCGCAGCGTCTATCTGTCCGAACGCGACTCCGTGTATGAATCGCCGCAGACGGCCGAAGTCATGCTGTGGCTGGAGGCCTGCGCGCGTCCCGAAGATGAGCGTGCCGTGCGAGCGGCCCTGGCCACCCCGGCATTGGGCCTGGACTGGCAGGCGCTGGATCGGCTGGTGGACGACGAACGGGCCTGGGATGCCGAGGTCGAACGGTTCCAGGCCTATCATCAGATCTGGCGGCAGCGCGGGGTGCTGCCCATGCTGCGCCGCTTGCTGCATGATTTCAGTGTGCCGGCCCGTCTGCTGGCCGACGGTTACGAAGGCGAGCGGCGTCTGACCGACTTCCTGCATCTGGCCGAACTGCTGCAGCAGGCTGCCGCCCATCTGGATGGCGAGCAGGCCGTGTTGCGCTATGTGCGCCGGCAGTCCCGGATGCCCCAGGGCGAGGATGACCGTCGCTTGCGTCTGGAAAGCGATGAGGGTCTGGTGCGGGTTGTGACCGTGCACAAGTCCAAGGGGCTGGAATATCCCCTGGTCTTCCTGCCCTTTGTCTGCAGGGCGCGGCCGGTCGAGGCGGGGCGGGGCCCTTATCTGTTGCCTGGGGAAACGGACCGGGAATGGGTCATGGAGGTGGATGCCGAGCAGCGGCAGCGCCTGGACCGTGAGCGCCTGGGCGAGGATGTGCGCAAGCTGTACGTGGCCTTGACGCGGGCGCGTCATGCGGTCTGGATGGCATTGGGCCCGCTCAGGACCGGGGCAGGCAGTGGCATTGGCCACTTGCTGGGTGATGACTTGCAGACGGGCTGGGACAGTCTGGTGCAGGCCCACCCTGGACTCATGGCCTGGGATTGCGTGCCGGCGGATCCGCCGGATCCGGCGCCGCTCCCAGAGGTGGCACCGGAAGTGCTGGGCGCCGCCCGCCATCTGACTGCGCCGGTGGTCGGGCAGCCCTGGTGGATTTCCAGTTATTCCGCTTTGTGCCTGGCCGACATGGCGGCGCCCGAGACCGCAGCCGAAGATGTGTTGCGTGAAGGCCGTCAGGCCGGTTCTGCGCCGGATGGCTGGCCATGGGATAGCGCGTCTCCCCTGATCGATTCCGCCCTGCAGGATTTCCCTCGGGGCAGCGGGGCCGGGACATTCCTGCACGGTTTGCTGGAATGGGCGGCACGGCGAGGTTTCCGCAACCTGGGCGATGAGGCGCGCGATCTGATCGCCCGGCGCTGCGCCGTGCGTGGCTGGGAGACGCATATCGATGCGTTGCATGGCTGGCTGTTGCGGCTGGCGTGCACGGACTGGCGGCCGGACCTGCCGGGCAATCCCGTACTGCGGCTGGACAGTGTGCCAGCCTGCCTGCCGGAAATGGAATTCTGGCTGCCGGTCCATCAGGTGGACATCGGGCGCCTGGATGCGCTGTTGCGCCAGGGGACCTTTGGCGGCGGCGCTCGCCCGGCACTGGCCGCGGGGCGTTTGAACGGCATGTTCAAGGGCTTCATCGATCTGGTTCTGCAGTCCGATGAGGGCCGTTACTATCTGATCGACTACAAGTCCAACGATCTGGGCCCCCACGAAGCCGATTACGCGCCCGAGGCGCTGGCGGCAGCCATGCGCATGTCCCGCTACGATGCGCAGATGCTGATGTACGTGCTGGCGTTGCACCGGCAGTTGCGCGCCCGATTGCCGGACTACGATTACGCCCGCCACATGGGGGGCGCGCTGTATCTGTTCCTGCGTGGCCAGGAAGCCCCCGGCCAAGGGCTGATGGCGTTGCGGCCTGCGCAGGATCTGGTCGAGGCGCTGGATGCGCTGTTCGACGGTGAGCCAGGGGAAAGGCATGATGGATGAGTGGCCCGATTGGCTGGCATTCGCGCAGCCGGACGAGGGCCTGCGCGATCTGGACGTGGCCTTTGGCCGCCTGTTGGCGC
>NZ_JAVERO010000138.1:0-5187 GCF_034007085.1 Castellaniella sp.
CCCAGGCTGGCCGTGCGGCTGGCCGTCCTGTGCAGCGCCCGCCTGGCGCACGGCCACCCCTGCCTGGACCTGAAGGCCCTGTGCGCACCGGACGAGCACACATGGGCGGGTGCGGCGGATGCCGAGGATAGCCTGCTCGAACGGCCATCCTGGATCGAGGGGGGGCTGGCAAACTGCCTGAGCGCGCTGGCGGCGGCCGATTTCGTGGGTGAGGGGGATGGCCCTGAGCCTTTGGTGCTGCATGGGCATCGCCTGTACCTGGCGCGCTACTGGCGTGCCGGACGGCGTATCCGCGAAGACCTTGGGCGGCGTCTCGCGTTGGAACTGCCAGAGATGCACGATCCCGCTGCCATCCGTGCCTGGCTGGACGCGGTTTTTACCGAAACCGCTGCCGAGCAGCCGAACTGGCAAAAGATCGCCTGTGCCACCGCCCTGTTGCATGGCTTTGCCATTGTCACAGGAGGACCGGGAACGGGCAAGACCACGACGGTCGTGCGCCTGTTGGCAGTCTTGCAGGGCCTGGCCCGGGCACGTGGTCTGGAACGCGGCCTGCGCATCCGCCTGGCGGCGCCCACGGGCAAGGCTGCGGCACGGCTGCATGAGTCCATCACGGGTGCGCTGGAACGCCTGGCGGCATCGTCCGATGCCAGCCTGCGTGCCGCGTTGGCACACGTCCCGGACCAGGTCCTGACGCTGCATCGTCTTCTGGGCAGTCGGCCCGACACCCGGCGTCCTGCCTTTCACGCGGGCAATCCGCTCGATCTGGACGTACTGGTGGTCGACGAGGCCTCGATGATGGACATCGAGATGATGGACGCCGTGCTGGCGGCATTGCCCGCCCATGCACGTCTGGTGCTGCTGGGCGACAAGGACCAGCTGGCCTCGGTCGAAGCCGGTGCCGTGCTGGGTGAGCTGTGCGAGCGTGCCGAGGGCGGTCATTACACTCCGGCGCAGTGCCTGCGCCTGTTGGCATGCAGCGGCGAAGCGGTGCCCGATGCCTGGCAGGATCCGGCGGGCACCGCACTGGATCAGGCGGTGGTCATGTTGCGCCACAGCCACAGATTCCGTGCCGACAGCGGCATCGGCCGGTTCGCCGACGCCGTGAATCGCGGTGATGTGCCAGCCGTGGCCGGGCTGCTGCGCCATCCGCCCGCCGGCCTGAGCCTGGTGCGGGTGGGGGCTGCAGCGGCGTCCGGCGACGATTGGCTGCACGCCAGCGGCATTCTGGACGAATCCGGCTATCCGGCGCTGTTTCGCGCCGTCCGGGACGGGCGGCCCGCATGGGATGCGCCACTACCGGACTGGGATCGCTGGGCGCGCGCCGTTCTGGCGAGCCAGGCGCGTTTTCAGGTGCTGTGTGCTTTGCGCGATGGGCCCTGGGGCGCGCATGGGTTGAATCGGCGCATCGAAGCCCATCTGCGCGCCGAACGATGGCTCGCGGCGACCGAGGACACCTGGTATCCGGGCCGGCCCATCCTGGTGCTGCGCAATCATGCGGCCCTGGGGCTGGCCAATGGCGACATCGGCGTGGCCCTGCCCGTGCCCGATCCGCAACGCGAAGGTGCCTGGATGGTCCGAGTGGCCTTTGCCGGCGCGGCACCGGATGCGGTGCGCTGGGTATCACCGGCCCGCCTGCCAGAGGTCGAAACGGTCTATGCCCTGACCGTGCACAAGTCCCAGGGTTCGGAGTTCGATCGGGTGGCGCTGGTGCTGCCCGATCGGCGCTCTCCGCTGCTGACGCGAGAACTGCTCTATACCGGTGCCACCCGCGCGCGTCACGCGCTGGCCCTGGTGCTGCCGGGCGAGGCCGCTTTGCTGGAAGATGCCGTGCGGCGCAGGACCCGTCGCGCGGGCGGCGTCTGGAATCCTTGATCCGGAGGTTCCCTGGGGGCTTTGACTTTGCACAGGGCCTGCGTGTCGAAGCGGGCATGTCTGCATGGCACCCAGCTAAAATAGGGGTGACGGGGCTGGTGCGACGAGAGCGCCGGTCCGTTGCAAGTTTCAATTTGATGGATGGAGACCCGCATGACTTCGATATACGATCAGGACCTGCCCCGGAATACGGCCAACTTTGCGCCGCTGACGCCTTTGCTGTATCTGGAGCGGGCGGCCGAAATCTATCCCGAACGGACGGCGATCGTGCATGGTCAGGGTGGTGCGGTCATTCGCCATACCTGGGCCGGTCTGTACCAGCGCAGCCGCCGCCTGGCCAGCGCCCTGGCCGCTCGCGGCATTGGCCGGGGCGATACCGTGGCCGTGATGCTGCCGAACATACCCGCCATGGTCGAAGCACACTTCGGCGTCCCCATGAGCGGTGCCGTACTCAATACGCTCAATACCCGGCTGGACCCAGCCGCCATCGCCTTCATGCTCGACCATGGCGAAGCACGCGCGCTTTTCGTTGATCGGGAATTCTCCCGCATCGTGGGGCAGGCATTGGCGCTGCGCACGCGCACCGAACCTATCCTGGTGGTGGACGTGGATGACCCGCTGTACGATGGCCCGGGCGAAGCTATCGGCGAACTGGATTACGAGACCTTGCTGGCCTCGGGGGATCCGGCATTCGCCTGGCGGATGCCGGACGACGAATGGGATGCGATTGCCCTGAACTACACCAGCGGCACCACGGGCAACCCCAAAGGCGTGGTCTATCACCATCGGGGGGCGGCCATCAATGCCGTGTCGAATATCCTCGAATGGGATATGCCCAAGCACGCCGTCTACCTGTGGACGCTGCCCATGTTTCACTGCAACGGCTGGTGCTTTCCCTGGACAGTGGCAGCCCGGGCCGGTGTGAACGTCTGCCTGCGGCGGGTCGATGCCGCCACCATGATCACGCTGATGCGCGAGCATGGCGTCACGCACTATTGCGGCGCGCCCATCGTCCAGAGCATGCTGGTCAATGCGCCCCAGGCCCTGCGCGACACGATCCCGCCCGGCATCCGGGCCATGGTGGCGGGCGCTGCGCCCCCGGCCTCGATGATCGAGGGCATGGAAGCCCTGGGCATCGACCTGACGCACGTCTATGGTCTGACCGAGGTCTATGGGCCGGCCACGGTATGCGTCAAGAATGCCGCCTGGGACGAACTTGATATCGGCAAGCGGGCCGAACTCAATGCCCGTCAGGGCGTGCGCTATCACCTGGAAAAAGCGGCCACCGTGCTGGATCCGCAAACCATGCAGCCGGTGCCGGCCGACGGCCAGACCATGGGCGAAATCATGTTCCAGGGCAATATCTGCATGAAGGGCTATCTGAAAAACCCGCAGGCAACAGAAGCGGCCTTTGCGGGTGGCTGGTTCCACAGCGGCGATCTGGCCGTCATGTATCCGGACGGCTACATCAAGATCAAGGACCGCAGCAAGGACATCATTATTTCCGGCGGCGAAAACATCTCCTCGATCGAAGTCGAGGACGTGCTCTATCGCCATCCCGCCGTGCTGGCGGCGGCCGTGGTCGCGCGGCCCGATGAACGCTGGGGGGAAACCCCTTGCGCCTTTGTCGAGGTCAAGCCCGATGCCCAGGTGGACGCCGAGGACATCATCGCCCATTGCAAGGCGCATCTGGCTGGCTACAAGGTGCCGCGCTACATCGTGTTTGGCGAACTGCCCAAGACGTCCACCGGCAAGATCCAGAAATTCGAACTGCGCCAACGGGCGGCGCAGCCGGACTGAGGCGCTGGATTCATGTCCGCTGGGCCCCCTTCCGTCGATGCAGGCGCCGGCCATGGCGTGCCGGCACCGCTATCGCGGCATGCTTTGCTCAGCCCGTCGCAGATGGGCCGGGCCGATCGGGCCGCGCCGGCCGCCGGGGTGTCCGGCGCGCAGCTGATGGCTGCGGCAGGCGCGGCCGTGGCGCAGGCGATCCGCGAACGCTGGGCGCCGATGCCGGTGCGGGTGCTGTGCGGGCCGGGCAACAACGGCGGCGACGGTTTCGTCGTGGCCCGTCTGTTGCGGGATGCCGGCTGGACGGTGCGTGTGGCCCTGTGGGGTGACCGGGGTGCCTTGCATGGGGATGCCGCCTGGGCGGCCGAATCCTGGGGCGGGGCGGTCGAGCCTGCCGCGCCCGCCTGTCTGGAGGGCGCCGCCCTGATCGTGGATGCGCTGTTGGGTGCGGGCCTGAGCCGTGCGCCGACCGGCGATCTGCAGGCGCTGATCGATGCGGTCAATGCCGCCGCGGCACCGGTGTGCGCGATCGACGTGCCAACGGGCCTGGATGGTGCCAGCGGCCGCTGTCCGGGGGCCGCCATTCGGGCCGACCTGACGGTCACTTTCTGCCGCCGCAAGCCGGGTCATCTGCTGCTGCCCGGTCGCACTTTATGCGGCGAGCTGATCTGCGCCGATATCGGCATGCCTGATGCCGCGTTGGCAGCCATCGCCCCCGAGGCTCACGCCAATCATCCCGACCTCTGGCTGGATCGGTTTCCCTGGCCGCGAACCGACAGTCACAAATACCGCCGCGGCCATGCGCTGGTCGTGGGTGGCGACCGGATGCTGGGCGCCAGCCGCCTGGCTTGCCTGGCGGCCGCGCGCATCGGTGCCGGTCTGGTGACGCTGGCGACGCCGCCAACCGTGTGGGCGGTCCAGGCGGGCGCCCTGACGTCGGTCATGGTCGAGGCCCTGCCACCGGATGGCACGCTGGCCCAGGCCCTGGCAGACGCGCGCCGCAACGCGCTGTTGATCGGCCCAGGGCTGGGCCGGGCGCCCCTGGGGCGGCAGCAGGTCCTGGATGTACTGGCTACCGGGCGGCCCTGCGTGCTGGATGCCGATGCGCTCAGTGTCTTTGCCGACCAGCCGGACACCTTGTTCGCGGCGTTGAGCAGACAGTGCGTGCTGACGCCTCACGAAGGCGAATTCGTGCGGCTCTTTGGATCCACGTCGGAAGCCGACGATGGCGCTGTCTCCGGCACACGGGATGACAAGCTGCGGCGTGCCCGCGCTGCGGCCCAGCAGTGCGGGGCGGTCGTGGTGCTCAAAGGAGCCGACACCGTGATTGCCGCGCCCGACCGCCGTTGCGTCATCAACGACAATGCGCCGCCGACGCTGGCGACAGCCGGCGCCGGGGATGTGCTGGCGGGCGGCATCGTCGGCCTGCTGGCGGCGGGGATGCCGGCCTTCGAGGCTGCCTGCGCTGCAGTGTGGCTGCACGGCCTGGCGGCCGATCAGTTGGGCCCAGGCTTGTTGGCCGAG
>NZ_JAVERO010000073.1:0-10442 GCF_034007085.1 Castellaniella sp.
TCTATCTGTTCGGGATGGTGCTGTGGCCTCAGGATGTGATCTATCTGACGGTGCTGCTGGTACTGTCGGCCTATGCCTTGTTCCTGTTCACCGCCATGGCGGGGCGCTTGTTCTGTGGCTACGCGTGTCCACAGACGGTCTATACCGAATTGTTCATGTGGATCGAGGCCAAGGTCGAGGGTGACCGCCTGGCCCGCATCCGTCTGGACGAGCAGCCCTGGAGCGCCCGGAAATTGCGCATCAAGGCTACCAAGCATTTCCTGTGGGTGATCCTGGCGCTGTGGACGGGCTATACCTTCATCGGCTATTTTGCGCCGATCCGCGAACTGAGCGCGCATCTGCTGGCCTTTGATCTTGGGCCCTGGCAGTGGTTCTGGATGCTGTTCTACGCCTTTGCTACCTGGGGTAATGCTGGTTTCATGCGCGAGGCCGTCTGCAAGTACATGTGCCCGTATGCGCGCTTCCAGAGCGTGATGGTGGATGACGACACCTTTGTCGTGACCTACGACCATGTCCGTGGCGAGCCGCGGGGCGGGCGTTCGCGCAAGATCGACCACAAGGAAGCCGGCATGGGTGATTGCGTGGATTGCAGCTTGTGCGTGCAAGTCTGCCCGACCGGCATCGATATTCGCGACGGCCTGCAGTACATGTGCATAGGCTGCGGGGCCTGTGTCGATGCCTGCGATACGGTCATGGACAAGATGGGCTATGAACGCGGCCTGATCCGTTACACGTCGGGCAATGCCATCACCGAACGCTTGACTCAGTCCCAGGTACGCCGCCGTATGCTGCGTCCTCGCGTGCTGGCCTATTCGGCCCTGCTGGGGGCCATTGCCATTGCATTCGTGTTTTCGCTGGCCACGCGCACGACGCTGCGAGTGGACGTGATCCGCGATCGGGGTGCGCTGGGCCGCGAGATCCCCGGCGGTCTGATCGAGAATGTCTATCGGTTGCAGATCATCAATTCCGACGAAAGCCCGGTCGATCTGGAACTGCGTGCTACGGGGGTGCCTGGCCTGGTCCTGCAGACCGCCGATCAAGGCGCTGCCCGGGTGCGGGTAGAGGGCTCGGCCAACCGACTGGTCCCCGTGGTATTGCGGGCGCCGGCCGACGGACTCAAGCCGGGGCTGTACGATATCCAGTTCGAGACGTCCGGCACGCGAGATTCCGGCGAGGCTGCGCAGGTGACCGAGCAATCCAGTTTCTATGTGCCGCACTAGGACTGTTCACACTCATCAAGGGGAACACACCATGGTATCGAAAACCCAGGAAATCGAAACCCTGTCCGAGGGGCAACCCTGGTGGCGGCATCGCTGGCCCTGGCTACTGGCCCTGGGGCCCGCCGTGGCAGTGGTCGGCTGCGTCATCACCATCGTGCTGGCATTCCAGGCCTACGGAGATCAGGCTATCATCGATGGCGGGGGCCGGCAGGGATTGGTCATTACAGCCCCGGCTGCTTCGACGACTCAGCGCTGAGTTCACTGTTCACGTATGGGAGGCAGGCTTTGCGTGCACGCAATCTGATGTGGGTCCTGTGGCCGTCCTTTCTCATGGCAGGTGTTACGAGCGCAATCGTGTTCGCACTGGTCGATCCCCTGGATGTCGTGTTTTTGGGGCATCTGCAGGTGAGCCGATTCACGGTGTATACCGTCGGCTTTTTCATCTTCTGGGCCATGGCGGCCTTGTCCAGTGCGTTGACGCTGCGCATCGCCCCGCGCGGGGTCGAACTGGACGAATTCGGCGACCCGGTGGAATAAGGGCGGGCGCTTGCGTGCCGGTCCGGCCGGCGCAGTCAGCGGCAGTCGGTTCCGGACAGGGCCTGCAGGCTCGTCATATCCAGGATCTGGACTTCGCGCTGCTGGACCCGGATCAATCCTTCGCGGGCAAAACGGGAAAACAGGCGGCTGACGGTTTCCAGGGTCAGGCCCAGGAAATTGCCGATTTCCTCGCGGCTCATGCGCAGGATGAATTCATAGGGCGAATAGCCCAGTATCTGCAGGCGTTGTGACAGGTTCAGCAAAAAGGCGGCCAAGCGCTGTTCTGACCGCAGGCTGCCCAGCGCCAGCAGCAACTGGTGGGATCGGCTGATTTCCTTGCTCATCAGGCGGCGCAGTTGGCGCTGCAGAGAAGGCAGCTGAGGCGCCAGGTGATCCATTTCGTCCAGTCGGATGATGCAGACCTCGGAATCTTCCAGGGCGATTGCATGGGAGACCTGCTGTTCATACATCAGGCCATCCAGGCCCAGAACTTCGCCAGGCAGCAGGAATCCGGTGATCTGGACCTGGCCATTGGCATCCTCGATCTGGGTCTTGAGCGACCCGGACCGCAGGCCGTAGACCGCCTCGGAGGCATCGCCCTGGCGATACAGTGTCCCCCCTTTGGGGAGACGGAAGCGTTCCTTGATCAGTTCGTCCATCTTGGCCACGTCTTGCCGGGTCATGCCCAGCGGCAGGCAGATGGCGTTCAGCATACAGGTGGAACACCGCGTCGATTCGGGTGCCACGGGGATGCGCCGTGGCGCATTGGCCCTGCGGATTGGCCCGGAAGAAGGAGGGTCAGCCAGCAAAATAGAACCTGTCAAAAAAAATGAGCTCCAGAGAAAGGCCCCTGATCTCGTGAGGGATTATAAGTTCTTTGTCAGGATATTTGTGGCCTGCACTATTATTTCCCCCGATTTTGTCCTGGGGAATCTTGAATTTTACGGGTTTTGGACCAGGGCATACAGGAGGAACAAGCTGAATTCAACGGCCTTTATTTTTTTAATAAAAAAATATTTCAAAATTAAATGAAGGGCCTCTGGATCAGTCGCGCTGCAAGCGGAGTGCTGCGCATGGGGAAGCCATGCGGGTCTTGTCCTGCCGGATTTGTTCTTGACCCATATGATTAATGGTCTTATCATTTCAACAGAAATCAATTTTTTGAGGATGTTCCATCGCCATGAATACCCAGACGGATGCGCAGCAGGCCTATGACCTGCGGATCCTGCGGGCCTTGCGCCGCATCACTCGGGCTGTGGCCCTGCATTCCAGGCAGTTGTCGGCCTGTAGTCACATCACGGGCCCCCAGCTGGTCTGCCTGCGGACCGTGATCGAAAAAGGACCGATGACCGCCACCGCGATCAGCCGCGAGGTCCATGTCAGTGCCAGCACGGTCGTCGGGATCCTCGATCGCCTGGAGGACAAGGGTCTGATCGTGCGTGAGCGTGGCCGTGAAGACCGCCGTATCGTATTCGTCAGCGCGACCGAGGCCGGGCGCAATCTGGCGCGGGATACGCCTTCGCCCCTGCAGCAGAAGCTGGCCGAGGCCCTGCAGGCCTTGCCAGAACTGGAACAGGCCACCATCACGCTGTCGCTGGAGCGAGTCGTGGACCTGATCGAATCCGGCACCGGGCTGGCTCCGGCGGCGGACAGCCAGTCTCCCATGCTGGATGTCCCGGTGGGTGGCGTGGCCCCCGAATCCGGACTGGTGGTTTGACTGCGGGGCCGGTACGGCTGCGCCCACCCGCCCGTGCGGATGGGCCGGATCTACGGGATCTTGTGATGCGCTGTCCACCCCTGGATCTGAACTCTGTCTATCTCTATCTGCTCCTGGGCGAGCATTTTTCCGATACGTGCGTCCTGGCCGAGGATCAGGATGGTCTGCTCGGCATGGTGTCGGGCTACCGTCCACCTGGCCGGGACGATACCTTGTTCGTCTGGCAGGTAGCGGTGGATCCCCGGGCGCGAGGCCGGGGATTGGGCCTGGACATGCTGTTGGGCCTGTTGTCGCGCCGGGGGCGGTCCCCGGTCCGCTGGGTCGAGACGACGGTGGGGCCCGGGAATCGGGCCTCGCGCAAGCTGTTTGCCCGTCTGGCCGTGCGCCTGGGTGCCGCGCTGGACGAAACCACCTTGTTCGAGGCGGCCTTGTTCGGCTCGGGCGCCCACGAGGCCGAGCCGCTGTTGCGCATCGGTCCGTTCACCCTGCCGGTCCCTGAAGCGGGCCGGATTTCATGAATGATGAAAAGGAGGAACCCATGGACTTGAGCATTTTCGACCGGATGGAGTCGGAAGTCAGGGGCTACATCCGGTCGTTTCCGGTCATTTTCAGCAAGGCGCGCGGTTCGGAACTGTATGACGAGGATGGCCGTGGCTACCTGGATTTTTTCAGTGGCGCGGGTACCTTGAACTACGGGCACAACAACCCGGTCCTGCGCGAACGCATGATGGCGTATCTGGAGTCCGACGGGGTGACGCATGGCCTGGACATGGCCACCAGCGCCAAGAAATATTTCATGCAGACCTTCGATCGGCTGGTGCTTGAACCGCGCGGCCTGGATTACGTGCTGCAGTTTACTGGCCCTACGGGCACCAATGCGGTCGAGGCGGCGCTGAAACTCGCGCGCCAGGCCAAGGGCCGCCAGAATGTGATTTCATTCACGCATGGTTTTCACGGGGTGTCCGGCGGTTCACTGGCCGCCACGGCCAACCAGAAATTCCGCAAGGCTGCCGGCGTGGCGCTGGGCAATATCAGCTTCATGCCCTACGACGGCTATTTCGGTCCGGATGTGAACACCATGGCCTACCTGGAACGCATGCTGGACGATCCCAGCAGCGGTCTGGATCACCCGGCGGCGGTGATCGTTGAAACGGTTCAGGGTGAAGGTGGCGTGAATGTCGCCTCGCAATGCTGGTTGCGCGAACTGGAACGCCTGTGCCGGCGTCACGACATGTTGCTGATCGTCGATGACATCCAGGTCGGTTGCGGACGTACCGGTGGCTTTTTCAGTTTCGAGGCGGCAGGGATTTCGCCGGACATCGTCACACTGTCGAAATCCCTGTCGGGCTTCGGGCTGCCCATGTCACTGGTGCTGCTGCGCCGCGAACTCGATGTCTGGGAACCTGGCGCGCACAGCGGCACGTTCCGTGGCAATAATCTGGCGTTCGTCACGGCGGCCCAGGCGCTGGAAACATACTGGACCGACGGGACGCTGAGCGCGGACGTCGCTGCCAAGGAACGTCTGGTGCGCGACTGGCTGGAAAATCTGGTGCATAGTTTTCGCGCTGCGAGCCTGGGCGTGCGCGGGCGTGGCCTGATCCAGGGCCTGGTTGCTCCGGTGGGAGACGACCTGGCGGGCCGGATCGCGCGGCGGGCTTTCGAACAGGGCGTGGTGATCGAGACTTCGGGCGCGCGCGACGAGGTGCTCAAGGTGTTGCCTGCTCTGACGATTGCGCGTGAGCAGTTGCTGCAAGGGCTGGAGATCATCGAACGCAGCGTGGGCGAGGTCCTGGCTGGGGCAGGGCTTCGGCCTCGGGCGCTGAAGATTGCCGGAGGTGGGCGATGATCGTGCGCAACGTGCGGGACGTCATCGGGACTGACCAGGAAATCGTGACGGAAAACTGGACCAGCCGCCGGGTGCTGCTGGCCCGGGACGGCATGGGGTTTTCTTTCCATGAGACCGTGATTTTTCCCGGGACCGAAACGCATATTCATTATCGCAATCACCTGGAGGCCGTCTGGTGCATCGAAGGGGATGGCGAGATCGAGACCATCGCCGATGGCCGGAAGTACGCCCTGGGCCCAGGCGTGGTCTATGCCCTGGATCAGCATGATGAGCACTGGCTGCGTGGCGGCCAGCAGCCGTTGCGGGTGATCTGCGTGTTCAACCCGCCTCTGATGGGCCGCGAGGTCCATGATGCTTCCGGCGTCTATCCGGCGGCCGATACGGTGGCATGATCCCTGTGGAGTGAGGAGACGATGAAGGATTTCTATGTATCGCGGACGGGGCGGGATGCGGCGCTGATCGCACGCGGCGATCCGGTGGTCTACGGTGAAGGCCGCTATGTCGATGCGCTGGATGAGGCCCGGCTGCGGCGCTACGAGCAGGACGGATTCCTGGTCCTGCCCGACGTATTCGATGCCGATGAAATCGAGGCCTTGCGTCAGGAGGCAGTGGCGCTGGAACATGATCCGGACGTGCGCGAAGGCGAAGAGATCATCCGCGAGCCGGGGGGCACTGCCTTGCGCTCGATCTTCCGGGTGCATGAATTGGGGCAGCGCCTGGCCGACCTGCCGCGTGATCCCCGGTTGCTGGACGTGGCCCGCCAGATCCTGGGGTCCGAGGTCTATATTCATCAGTCGCGGGTGAACATGAAACCGGCGCTCGATGGCAAAGAGTTCTACTGGCATTCCGATTTCGAGACCTGGCATGTGGAGGATGGCATGCCGGCCATGCGAGCACTGAGCTGCTCGGTGCTGTTGACGGACAACACCCCCTTCAATGGACCATTGACGTTGATTCCGGGTTCGCACCGGCAGTTCGTGGCCTGCATTGGCGAGACTCCCGAGAATCATTACCGGACCTCGCTGCGCCGCCAGGAAGTGGGGGTGCCGGACCCGGTCAGCCTGCGGCTGCTGGCCGAAAAAGGTGGGCTGCACGCGGTGACGGCCGCGGCGGGTTCGGTGGTGTTTTTCGACTGCAATACGCTGCACAGTTCAGGCGGCAACCTGTCGCCTTGGCCGCGCAGCAATGTCTTCATGGTCTACAACAGTGTTGAAAACCGCCTGGAGGCGCCATTCCATGGTATGCAGCCGCGGCCCGAACACATTGCAGCGCGGCGCTCGATCGAAGCGCTGACACCGCTGCGGGCAGTTGCCTAGGGACCCTGCCCGCGTCGGGGGGGGGCGGGGGCTCTCAGCCAGAATCCCCTGGGGTTGGGGCCCTTCGTCCGCTGTTCAGGCGTTCTGGCGGGCCTGGATGAAGGTTTTCAGGAATTCCCGAGTCCGCGCTTCCTGAGGGGCGGTGAATATGGCCTCGGGCGGCGCCTGTTCGACGATCGTGCCTTTGTCGAAGAAGCACACCCGATCCGATATCTGGCGGGCGAATTCCATTTCGTGTGTGACCAGCAGCATGGTCAGGTCGTGTTCTTCGGACAGGCGGCGGATGACGGTCAGCACTTCGCCGACCAGTTCCGGATCCAGGGCCGAGGTCGGCTCATCGAACAGCAGGATGTTCGGGCGCATCGCCAGCGCACGGGCGATGGCCACGCGCTGCTGCTGGCCGCCGGACAGCTGGCTGGGAAATTTGTCGGCATGGTCGGTCATGCCGACCAGATCCAGATATTCGTAGGCGCGTTGATCCGCTTCGGCCTTGGACAGTCCCAGCACATGGACGGGCGATTCGGTGACGTTGCGCCGTACCGTCATGTGGGGAAACAGGTTGAATTGCTGGAACACCATGCCCATTTCCTTGCGCATGGCCCGCAGGTGGGCTTCGCTGGCGGGGACGGGGCGGCCATGGCGGTATTCATGCCACAGGGGTTTGCCGGCCACATGGATCAGGCCTTCATCCAGGGTTTCCAGCGTCATCAGGATGCGCAGCACGGTGGATTTGCCGGATCCCGAAGGGCCGATGATGGTGACTTTCTCGCCCTTGGACACTCGGAAGTCCAAGTGATCGAGCACGGTGGCAGCGCCGAAACGCTTGACGACCTGGTCCATGGTGATGATGGCGTCGGTCGGGTCGGGGGGGATCGAAGAATCGGGCATGGCGTTGTTCATTGCAGCGGGATGCCGCGTTTGGGCAGGCGCTCGTCCAGGACGCGCACGCCGGCGGAGGCGACCAGGGTCAGGATCAGGTACAGGGCGCCCACCAGCGTCAGCGGCACCATGTAGTTGAAGCTGCGGTCGCCGATGATGCGCGCGACGTTGAGCATTTCCAGGATGGACACGACCGACAGTACGGGCACGTCCTTCATGATGGACACCAGGTAGTTGCCCAGGGCCGGGATGATGCGCGGGATCGCCTGAGGCAGAATGATGACTGTGAACGTGCGCAGGGGCGAGATATCCAGCGCGCGGGCGGCCTCGGTCTGGCCCCGGGCGATCGATTCCAGCCCGGCGCGGTAGACCTCGGACATGTAGGCGCTGTACTGCACGCCCAGTGCCAGCGCACCGGTCAGAAAGGCCGGCAGCACCAGACCATATTCCGGCAATACGTAGTACAGGAAGAACAGCTGCACCAGCAGCGGGGTGTCGCGCAGAAATTCCGTGAGCAGCCGGGCGGGCCAGGAGATCAGCCGGGTGCGTACGCTCTTCAGGGCCGCCAGGACCAGCCCCAGCGTGGCGCCGACCACGAAGCCCAGCAGTGTGGCCTCGATCGTGACGACCAGGCCGCGCAGCAGGATGGGCAGGATCGACCAGGCGAACACCCAGTCGTTGGTGGTGTCCCATTCGATGCCGAACAGCATTCAGATCCCCCTGGCGCGCCAGCGCCCGACGTGTGTTTCCAGAAGGCGCATCAGGCCGGCCAGCACCAGCGCCATGCCGAAATACATCAGCAGCAGCAGGGTGTAGACTCCGACGCTGTCCTGGGTGAAATTGCGCACGCGCTCGGCCTGGAAGGCCAGGTCGCCCAGGCCGATCAGCGAGACCAGAGCGGTGTCTTTCAGGTTCTGCACGGCCAGGTTGCAGAAACTGGGCATCATTTCCGGAATGGCTTGTGGGATGGCGATGCGCCACAGAGTCTGGCGCGGCGTGAAGTCCAGTGCCTTGGCCGCTTCGTACTGGTTGCGTGGCACCGCCTGGATCGCGCCGCGCACGACTTCGGCTCCGTAGGCGCCGATGTTCAGGCTCAGGGCCAGCGTACCGGCCACGACTGGCGGCAGGCGCAGATCCAGGCCCAGGGCCTGCCCCAGAACTGGCAGGGCGAAGAACAGCCAGAACAGCTGCACCAGCAGCGACGTGCCACGGAAGATCTCGATCAGGGCGACCGAAGCCCAGCGGCAGGGCAGGGAACGCGACAGGCGGCCGATTCCGAACAGAAAGGAGAACACCGCCCCCAGCAGCGTGGAATACAGGGCGAGCCGGATCGTGACCCAGGCGCCCTGCAGCAGCGGGTCCAGATAGGACAGCCAGTCCATGCGGTGATCAGCCGGTGCAAAGCTGCGCCGTGGAGCGCTCGAAGGACTGGGAAGCGTCCTCGGCCGAGAAGCCATAGCGGCTCATGATCTTCTGCCACTCGTCGGTCTGCTTGAACTTGGCCAGTTCCTGGTTGACGGCATCGCGCAGCGAGCCCGAATCCTTGGAAAAGGCAAAGCCGCCCCAGCTGCGCACAGGCTGGCCATCCACCACCGGATCCTTGAAGTCGCTGGCGGCTTCGGCCTTGCCCTTGCTCTTGGCGGCCAGTTCCCCGACGGTCAGGCTGGTGGCGGCATAAGCGTCCGCGCGCCCGGTGGTCACCGTGGAGATCGCATCTGCGTTATTGGCGATGGTGACGATCCGGTCGGCAGGGACTTTCAGGGCCTGGAGGATTTCCAGCTGGTCGGCGCCGGCCATGATGGCGATCTTGTGGTCCGATGTGGCGAAGCCTTCATAGCTGTGGAGTTGTTTCGGATTGCCCTTGGCGACCAGCAGGCCTTCGCCGTAGGAACTGTTTGGTTCGGAATAGAGCACCTGCTCGCAGCGCTGCGGCAGGATGGCCATCTCTGCGGCGACCATATCGTAGCGGTCGGCCTGCAGGCCCGGGATCAGGGAGCCGAATGCGGTGGTGGTCCATTCGATCTTGCCGATCCCCAGGGCCTTGGCAATCTGTTTGGCCACGTCCGGCCCGACGCCTTTGGCCTCGCCGTTCAGGTCCATGTAGCCATAGGGGATTTCATTGGCGACGGCCACGCGCAAGGTGCCACGATCGCGGATGGTGTCGAGGTCGGCGGCCTGCGCGGCGCTGCCCAGGCCGAACACGCAGGCGGTTACCGCAGTCAATAGATGGGGAATCCGTGGGGATTGCGGGTGTTTGAGCTTCATGGAGAGTCTCCTGGATGGATACGCATGAAATGATGTCTAGGCTAATGATCGATTATAGAATGATTTCAATACAAATCAATTCATGCAGAACGTTCTGATTCCAGGGGTGTTTCAGGGGGGGGCAGGAGGGCTGGGTTTCCGCCAGACCGTTGTCGAGATCCCGCTGTCAAGACTGCCTTGCTTCGGCTGGGCGGGCTGTGTTAGGATGCAGGAATGCATTCGATTCCTTACTTTTTCTACTTTTTTACGTTTCCAAAACCGCTGGTGGAGGAAGGGAATCGCTGTACGAAAAAGTAGACCACACATTCCCGAAAAAGCCGCCGGCGCTGCCAGGCGGCTTTTTTGTTGTCGCCCTTGCATCCGGCCCATGAATGGAGCATGACTGTGTCACACAATACCGACGATACCCGCATCCGAGAAATCCGCGAGCTGACCCCGCCCGCCCACGTGATGCGTGAATTCCCCTGCACGGCGGATATTTCCCGTACGGTCCATGATGCGCGGCGCGCGATTCACGATGTGCTGTATGGGGCGGACGACCGGCTGGTGGTGGTCGTGGGGCCGTGCTCCATTCACGACACCCAGGCTGCCATGGAATACGCCCGCCGCCTGGCGCCGCAGCGCGAACGTCTGGGCGCGGATCTGGAAATCGTCATGCGGGT
>NZ_JAVERO010000074.1:0-10244 GCF_034007085.1 Castellaniella sp.
CATTTTGACAACGAGTGCATTTTTTGTCAAATTTGTCGCCCCCACCTCGCCGCCTGCATGCGGCTCGGATTCGGCAGGCACGAAAGAGTCCGCAGGGACTTGGACTCAATTTGTCGCAGCCCCCCCCACCTCGCCGCCTGCATGCGGCTCGGATTCGGCAGGCACGAAAGAGTCCGCAGGGACTCTTTCGTGTCCTGCCTCATCCCAACAGCAGGGTGTCGTCGGCTAGTTCTTCGCCGCGTACTTTTTCGAACATGGCGAGCAGATCGTGGACTTCCAGTCCGCGACGGGCATCCCCCGACACATCCAGGACCACCCTGCCCTGATGCAGCATGACGGTCCGATCGCCCACGTCCAGCGCCTGGCGCATGCTGTGGGTGACCATCATCGTGGTCAGGCCGTGTTCGGCCACGATGCGCGCAGTCAAGTCCAGCACGAACTGGGCCGTGCGCGGGTCGAGCGCTGCCGTGTGCTCATCGAGCAGCAGGATGCGGGAAGGCCGCAAGGCCGCCATCAGCAGGCTGACGGCCTGCCGCTGGCCGCCAGACAACAGGCCGATCCGGTCAGTCAGGCGGTTTTCCAGCCCCAGCCCCAGCATGGCCAGGCGTTCCCGGAACAGCACTCGCATTTCCTCGCGCACGGCCTGACGCAAACTGCGGAACTGGCCTCGGCCCAGGGCCAGGGACATGTTTTCTTCGATGGTCAGGTTTTCGCAGGTGCCGGCCATCGGATCCTGGAAAACGCGCGCGACCTTGCGCGCCCGGTCCCAGACCGGTTGGCGGGTGACGTCCTCGCCATCGATCAGGACGGCGCCACTGTCCACGACCTGCTCGCCGGAAATGGCATTCAGGAACGTGGATTTCCCGGCCCCATTGGAGCCGATGACGGTGACGAACTGACCCGCAGGAATGTCCAGCGACATGCCGCGCAAGGCCTGGGTTTCGATCGGCGTGCCGGGATTGAAAGTCAAATGCAGATTCTGGGCGCTCAACATGTCAGGACCTTTTCTTGCGGAAACGCTGCTTGGCAAGCGGAATCACCAGAGCGACCGTGACCAGCACCGCCGTGACCAGGTTCAGGTCCTGGGCCTTCAGGCCCACAAAGTCTGCGTTCAACGCCAGCGCAATGAAAAATCGATAAAGCACGGCGCCGATCACCACGGCCAGTGTGGCGACCATCAGACGGCGGCTGGGCAGAATGGATTCACCGATGATGACGGCAGCCAGGCCGATGACAATGGTGCCGATGCCCATGGAAATATCCGCGCCACCCTGGGACTGGGCAAACAGCGCACCGGCCAGGCCGCACAGCGCATTGGAAATCGCCATGCCGAGCAAAACCATATTACCCGTGCGAATACCCTGGGCGCGCGCCATGCGCGGATTCGAGCCGGTCGAACGCATCGCCAGCCCCACCTGGGTGGCAAAAAACCAATCCAGCAGCAGTTTGACGACCACCACCAGCGCCAACAGGATCAGCGGCCGGGCGACATAGTCTTCGAGGCCCTCGGGCTGCAGTACGGTGAACACGGTCGGATCGGTGATCAGCGGGACATTGGGGGCATCCATGACGCGCAGATTGATCGAATACAGGGCGATCATCATCAGGATGCTGGCCAGCAGATCCATGATCTTCAGCTGCACGTTCAGCCAGCCCGTCACCATGCCGGCAAAGCCGGCGGCCAAGGCGGCGGCGCCGGTCGCCAGAAAGGGATCCGTCCCATGATGGATCAGAATGGCCGCCGTTGCGCCACCCAACGGAAAGCTGCCGTCCACCGTCAGGTCGGGGAAATTCAATACGCGGAAAGAGATGAGGACACCCAAGGCAACCAGGCCGAAGATCAGCCCGATTTCGAGAGCGCCCCATGTGGAATAGATGGACATGGAATAAGAATCTTTGGACGCGGCCCCATGGCGGGTGCCGTCATGGCGACCGGGCCGCTCTCAGGCGGCCCGGGGACGCGATATGCGCGCGAAATTACTTGATGACCTGGGCAGCCGATTTGACCAGGGCATCGGACAGGGTCACGCCTTGTTGTGCGGCAGCGCCGGGATTGACGTAGAGTTCGAGCTTGGAACTGGTCTCGGAGGCGATGGTGCCTGGGGCTTCGCCTTTCAGGATGCGCACGACGAGCTTGCCGGTCTGTACGCCCAGATCGCGGTAGTTCACCCCCAGGGCCGCGATGGCGCCGCGCTTGACGCTGTCGGTATCGGAAGCCACCAACGGGATCTTGGCCGAATTGCCGACCTTGACCAGGGATTCATAGGCGGATACGACGTTGTTGTCGGTATTGGTATAGATGACATCGACCTTGCCCACCAGACTGCGCGCAGCGGCACCCACGTCCACGGTGCGGGCAGCGGTGGCCTCGACGAGGCTCATGCCCGATTGCGACAACAATTCGCGCAATCGTTTGACCACGACCACGGAATTGGCCTCGCCGGGGTTGTAGACCATGCCGGCTTTCTTGGCATCGGGCACGACCTGCTTGATCAGCTCGATCTGCTTTTCCAGAGACAGCGCATCGGACACGCCGGTGACATTGGTGCCCGAGGCATCCCACCCCGGCACGAGCTGGGCGGCCACCGGGTCGGTCACGGCGGAATAGACCACCGGGATGGACTTGGTGGCGGCGACCACGGCCTGCGCCGACGGCGTGGCGATGGCGACGATCACATCGGGCTTGTCACCGACGAACTTGCGGGCGATCTGGGCGGCGATGGCGGTATTGCCCTGAGCCGTCTGGAATTGCCATTTCAGACCCTTGGCCTCGGTGTAGCCGGCAGCCGCCAGGGCTTCGTGCACGCCGTCCTTCACGGCATCGAGGGCGGGATGCTCGACAATGGAGGTGACCGCCACGGATTGCGCCTGGACTTGCGCACAGGCCAGCGCGCCCACCATGGCAGCGGTGCCTGCGAGCGTGCGAAGGACGGAATGCAGATTCATGAAGGGACTCCTTTGTATGGGAAACGATGCCGGGCCGGCCCCGGGCAATGCGGCGTCCAGTCTACCCGCCGACATCAGATTTTTCTGCAAGGGATATCCCTGCGGCGGCAGTTATTGTAGCTTGGACGAGCAATGAATAAACCAGGTCGATGCCGCACCCCTGGGGGGGTCAGCGAACCTGGCGTTTTTCCAGTTTGCGCGCCAAAGTGCGACGATGCATGCCCAGCCGGCGCGCAGCCTCTGAAATATTGAAATTGCTCGCAGCCAGGACTTCGTGGATGTGTTCCCATTCCAGCGTCTTGATCGATGCCTGGCGGGGAGACAGCGCCGTCTGGACGTCGCCCTCGGAGCGGGCGAAGGCGCGTTCGATATCGTCCGTATTCGAAGGCTTGACCAGATAGTGGCAAGCCCCCAGCTTGACGGCCTCGACCGCCGTGGCAATGCTGGCGAAGCCCGTCAGCACCACGATCATCATCCCGGGCGCCTGTGCATGCAAGCGGCGCACGCAGGCCAGCCCCGAAGCCTCGCCTTGCAGCTTCAGGTCCACGACGGCGTAGTCTGGCACATGGCCCTGCGCAAGCAGTGCCTCGACGGCCTCCAGACTGTCGGCGCGCAGCACGCGGTAGCCACGCCGTTCGAACGAGCGTGCGAGCGACTGCGACAGGGATTCATCATCTTCGACCACGAACAGCAGACGCTGCGCGGCAGGGCCGACTTCATTCAACGGGTTCATCGTCGTCCTCTGGCGTCAAGGCAGACAAGGGCAGGCGAATCGTCACGCAGGCCCCGCCTTCGGGCGCATTGTTCACACTCAAGCTGCCGCTCAGGGACCGGACCACCTGATGCGCCAGGAACAGACCCAGCCCCCTGCCCGGCTGCCCCTTGGTGGATCGATAGGGTTTGCCCAATTCGCGCAGGACCTCGGGTGCAAAACCCGGCCCCTGATCGCAGATCTCGATCATCAGCCAGCCGTTCGCCAGCGTCGCCGTGAGCCGTTGCCGGGCAGGCGAGGCTTCCAGGGCGTTGTCCAGGACATTGAACACCATCTGCCGAAGCCCCTGATCGGCAATCACCACGGCATCTGTTTCGATGCAACGATCGTACTGCAGGCGGGACGCAGGGTGCGCCTGCCGCCATTGATCAACCAGGCCATCGAGAAAAGCCAGCACCGTGGTGCGCGTCAGGCTTTCGCTCCGCACCTCACCTGCCGACAGCAGGATGCTGTTCAGGATGGTCTTGCAGCGCTGCACCTGCGCCTGCATGTCCCGCACATCTTGTCGCAATTCTGGGTCGCCGGCCACTGCAGGGGTTCGCACCCAGTCACCCAGAATCACATCCAGCGTCGCCAGGGGCGTCCCCAGTTCATGCGCAGCGCCCGAGGCCAGCAGGCCCATGTGGACGATGTGTTCTTCTTCGGCCGCCCGCTGGCGCAGCGCCGCCAGGTGCGCATCGCGCATGCGCACGTTATGGGTCATGCGAGTGATGAACGCGGCCAGCAGAGTCGCATTCAGGGCGAAGCAGACCAGCATCCCGAGGACGAAGGGGCTGTCCAGCCCACCGCCCAGATCCAACGGCAGGGTGTAGCCGTGGTGACGCGTCAGCACCAACCCGGCAAATGCAGCCGAAGTCGCACCTGCCATCATCCAGGTCGTGCGCCGCCGCAGCAGGACAGCAGCCAGGGCCACCTGCAGCAGATAGAGAAAGATGAACGGATTGGTGGCGCCGCCGCTCAGGTAGAGCTGGGCGGTCAGCGCCATGACATCGACCAGCAAGGCCAGGAACAATTCGATCTGGCTCACGGCCAGGTGCCATTTCAGGCGCAACTGACTGAAGCAGTTGTATACGATCAGCAGCGCCACCACCAGCGCCATGTCGAACAGGGGTAACGCCAGGGAAAACCCATCCACGGCCACGATGATCGCCAGCACCTGGCCAAGCACCGCGATCCAGCGCAACTGGACCAGCAGACGCAGATTCTGCCGGCCCGCCACAGACGAACCATCCGGCACGACTGGCCGGCCCTGGGTCATGCGGCGGCTCCCGCCGCCCGGCGGCGCAGCCATTCCTGGCGTGCGCCGTAGAGCATGGCCGCCGCCGTCATGGCTGCAAGCGCATACCAGGTGAGCGCGTAGCTGAGATGTTCATCACGAAAATGCACGACCGTCAGGCCGGGCACAGGCCAGCGATCCCCTGTGGCGGGGGGCACGGCGCCGTTCGCATCCGCCCCCATCTGATCGACGAAATACGGCGCAACGGCCGTCAGGCCCAGCGCATGGGCCATGGCGGACACGTCCCGCGAATACCAGCGGCCTTCGGCCGGTGCGTTATCGCGCAAAAAACCGCCGCCCGGCTGGGACAGGCGCAGCAGCCCCTCGATCCGGACCGGACCGGCCGGCGCAGCCTGGCCCCGGTGCGCAGGATCACGGTGCGCGGCATCAACGAAGCCGCGATTGACGAACACAATGCCGCCACCCTCGCGCCGCAGCGGCGCCATGACCCAGAAACCGGCGCCCAGTCGGGTATTGGCCTGGACCAGGATCTCGCGATCCAGCAGGACGCCTTGCAACTTGACCCGACGGTATTCATCGCGCTCGGTCGTCAGGCCGGCCCAGGCATCCGGTCCGGGCGCCGGGACGGCCGGCGCGCGCAGAAAAGCATCGACCCGGGCAATGAGTGCGTGTTTCCAGTGCATGCGCTGCATTTGCCAGGTGCCCAGTGCGATGAAACAGCCCAGCGCGGCGGCCAGGAGCACACCCCACAGGACGAGCCATCCGGTGGGCAGTGGTCGTTGGAGGCGATGACGCACAGTGAACAGGAGAAAAACGGATCCCAGGGCAGCGGACGCAACCAGAGAAAAGCCGCGCCCGCAGGGTCTACATCGACGACATATCGTGCAGGTGGCCCGGCATCATATTGATGTTCAGATGGTACATCACCCAGAGCGACCCCGCCAAAGCGATGGCCACGATGATCAGGGTAAAGATCAGCGCCAGCAAGGTCCAACCGCCTTCGGATCGGGGACTCATGTGCAGGAAATACACCATGTGCACGACCATCTGCGCAGCACCGATCAGCAGGATCGTCAGCGCGGTAGCGCCGGAATCTGCCAGGACGCCATCCATGACCAGCCAGAATGGGATGGCGGTCAGAATCACGGACAGGACGAAACCGGTCAGATAGCCCCGCAAGGTGCTGGGCGCATGGCCCTCCTGCCCTGCATGGAGCGCGTCGTGCCCGGATGTCGTGTGGTCATGGCTCATGGCAGCACCCCCATCAGGTAGACAAAGGAAAAAACACCGATCCAGACGACGTCCAGGAAATGCCAGAACATCGACAGGCACATCAGGCGGCGCCGGTTCGCGGGAATCAGGCCGTGGCGACCCAGCTGGAACAACAGCGTGACGAGCCACACGATCCCGAAGGCCACATGCAGACCGTGCGTACCGACCAGCGCGAAAAAGGACGACAGGAACGCACTGCGCCAGGGGCCGGCGCCGTGCTCGATCAGGTGATGGAATTCATACAGTTCCAGCCCCAGGAACGCCAGGCCGAACAGCCCGGTCACGACCAGCCAGGCCTGTGTTCCACGCAAGCGGCCCCGCTGGGATTCCAGCATGGCAAAGCCATAGGTGATCGACGACAGCAGCAGCATGGCCGTGTTCACCGCCACCAGCGGCAGATCGAACAGATCGGCCCCTGTCGGACCGCCCGCATACGCCCTGCCCTGCACACCGTATACGGCGAACAGGCAGGCGAAAATCAGGCAGTCGCTCATCAGGTAGATCCAGAAGCCGAGCAGCGTGCCGTTTTCCGGATGATGAGGCTCCCGGACGATGAAACGGGAATCGTCGGCGGCGGCCAGGCCGCCAGCCGCAGAATCGTGCAGGATATGGGTATCAGACATGGCGGGCCAACTGCAGGGTACGGGCTTGCTCCACGCGGGCCACGTCCGAGGCGCTGACGTGGGTATCGCGGTGATAGTTGAAGGTGTGGTAGATGGTGGCGGCGCCCAGTGCGGCAAAGGCTGCGATCGTCAATGCCCACATGTGCCAGATCAGGGCAAAGCCAAGGACCGAACTCAGCACGGCCAATGTGAAGCCGGCAGCAGTATGTCTGGGCATGTGGATGTCGATGAACCCGCTTTCTGGACGCCGGTAACCCGCCTGCTTCATGTGCCACCAGGCGTCACGCTCATGGACGCGCGGCGTGAAGGCGAAGTTGTATTCCGGCGGCGGCGAGGCCGTGGACCATTCCAGGGTACGGCCATTCCAGGGATCACCGGTGTCATCGCGCAGCATCGCGCGATCACGCCAGCTGACGTAGATCTGCACCAGGAAAAAGGCGATGCCCAGCGCGATCAGGAAAGCCCCGACCGCTGCAATCTGGAACCAGATCTGCAACGAAGGATCCTCGAAATGGCTCAGGCGGCGGGTGACCCCCATCAGGCCCAGGATATAGAGCGGCATGAACGCGACCCAGAATCCCACGACCCAGCACCAGAACGAGCATTTCCCCCAGAACACATTCAGGCGGAAGCCGAACGCCTTCGGAAACCAGTAGTTGATTGCGGCGAACACGCCGAACACCACCCCGCCGATGATGACATTGTGAAAATGCGCAATCAGGAACAGGCTGTTGTGCAGCACGAAGTCAGCCGGTGGTACCGCCAGCAGCACGCCCGTCATCCCGCCGATCACGAAGGTGATCATGAAGGCCACCGTCCACATCATGGGCAGTTCAAAGCGGATGCGGCCCCGGTACATGGTGAACAGCCAATTGAAAATCTTCGCTCCCGTGGGAATCGAGATGATCATGGTCGTGATGCCGAAGAAAGAATTCACGCTGGCGCCCGAACCCATGGTGAAGAAGTGATGCAGCCAGACCAGATAGGACAGCACCGTGATCACGATGGTGGCATACACCATGGACGTATAGCCAAACAGACGCTTGCCGCAATAGGTGGAGGTGACTTCCGAGAACACGCCAAACAGCGGCAGGATCAGGATGTAGACTTCCGGGTGCCCCCAGATCCAGATCAGGTTCACGTACATCATGGGGTTGCCGCCCAGGTCATTCGTGAAGAACTGCGTACCCAGGTAGCGGTCCATGCCCAGCAAGGCCAAGGTCGCCGTCAGCACCGGAAAGGTCACGATGATCAGGATGTTGGTGCACAGCGCGGTCCAGGTAAAGACCGGCATTTTCATGAGCTCCATGCCCGGGGCACGCATCTTGATGATGGTGACTGCCAGATTGATCCCCGACAACAGCGTGCCCACCCCGGCAACCTGCAAGGCCCAGATGTAGTAGTCCACCCCCACGTCCGGGCTGAATTCCAGACCGGAAAGCGGCGGATAGGCCAGCCAGCCGGTGCGGGCGAATTCGCCGACGAACAGGGACAGCATCACCAGGGCCGCGCCGCCGGCGGTCATCCAGAAACTGAAATTGTTCAGAAACGGAAAGGCCACGTCGCGTGCACCGATCTGCAAGGGCACGATGTAATTCATCAGACCGGTGATGAACGGCATGGCCACGAAGAAAATCATGATCACGCCGTGTGCGGTAAAGATCTGATCGTAGTGATGCGGCGGCAGATAGCCCAGCACATCGCCAAAGGCCATCGACTGTTGCAGGCGCATCATGGCCGCATCGGCAAAGCCACGCAGCAGCATCACCACGCCCAGCACCATGTACATGATGCCGATCTTCTTGTGATCGATGCTGATGATCCAGTCCCGCCACAACGGCCCCCAGACCGATCACGGCCACTCCAGCGAAAGTGGCGACCAGGATCGGCTCATGATAGGGAATGGCATCCAGGCCGAGCCGGCCCAGGGTCCAGGTTCGCAAATCCATCTTTACTTCTCCATAGGCGGCATGAGATCGCTCATGCAGATCGCGCCGGGCTGGACGCAACGATTCAGGATGAGGCGATACAGGTCTGGATCGACGGCCGACCAGCGGCGTACCGGCTCGTTCTCGCTGGGACGCTCCAATTCCAGGTAGGCCGCGCGGTCCAGAACACCGCCGGCGGTACGGTTCTTTTCAATCCAGGCCACGAACCCGGCCTGATCCAGGCCGTGGAATCGGAAATGCATGCCTGAAAATCCCGCGCCACTGTAATTCGCCGACAAACCCACATAGTCTCCCGGCGCATTGATCACTGCGTGCAGCATCGTCTGCATGCCAGGCATGGCGTAGATCTGACCGGCCAGCGCGGGAATGAAAAAGGAATTCATCACCGAAGAAGCCGTGATTTTGAAGCGGATCGGCCGGTCCACCGGCGCCGCCAGTTCATTGACGGTGGCAAATCCGTATTCCGGGTAGATGAACAACCACTTCCAATCGAGCGCCACGACCTCGATCGTCAACGGATCGACATCGGCCGCCAAGGGTTTATCCGCCGAGATCCGGCTCAGCGGGCGATAGGGATCGAGCAGGTGCGTACTGACCCAGGTGATGCTGCCCAGCGCAATGATGATCAGCAGCGGCACGGACCAGATCACCAGTTCCAGGCGGGTGGAATGGTCCCAATCGGCCTCATAGCGCGCCTTGCGGTTGGCCGCCCGGTAACGCCAGGCGAACAGGAGTGTCGCGATGATCACCGGCAGAATGACGATCAGCATCAGGCCAGTGGCCGTATAGATCAGGTTGCGCTGCTGCAGGGCCACGTCGCCCGACGGATTCAGCAGCACGGCATCGCAGCCGCCCAGCAGCAGGGCCGCACCGGCCCCCAGCAGTATTTTCAGAATCTTGTCGTGCCTCATTGCCTTGCGTGTTGATTCCAGGGGAAGTCAATCGGAGGCCGATACTATAGACATGAAAATTCGAAGTGAAAATTGGACATTTTGACTCATGCCCCTGAGGGCGGCAGGGTTACTGCGGGTAATGTCCAATGGCAGGCGGCCCAGTCGCCGTGGAATGCTACGCATGAGGCTGCCTGCGCGTGGGCAGCCCCCCATCGCAGACCAGGAGACTTCGATGACTGTCCATACGCTCAGCGCCCACGTGCCCGGACCGCGCGCCCGGGAAGACGATCAGGCAAGGCTCGCCCGCCACGCCGGGGGCCATCCTGCCGTATCCCCAAGCGACATCGCCGTCGGTGTGATCATCGGCCGCACCTCGGAATACTTTGATTTCTTTACCTACGGCATCGCTTCGGTGATCGTATTTCCCCAGGTGTTCTTTCCGTTTGCAGACCCGCTCACCGGCACCTTGTACGCATTCGCCGTCTTTGCCCTGGCCTTCATGGCCAGGCCATTTGGCACGACGCTGTTCATGCAGGTGCAGAAACTCTGGGG
>NZ_JAVERO010000076.1:0-10071 GCF_034007085.1 Castellaniella sp.
GTCTTCCCGGCGTCGATGTGCGCGGAAATACCGATATTGCGATAGCGCTCGATGGGGGTTTTGCGGGCCATGATGTGTTTCCTGGTGATTGACCGGCTGGATTACCAGCGAAAGTGGCTGAAGGCCTTGTTGGCTTCGGCCATCTTGTGGGTGTCTTCGCGTTTTTTCATGGCGCCGCCGCGGCCTTCGGCGGCATCCATCAGTTCGCCCGCCAGACGCAGGTCCATCGACTTTTCGCCGCGCTTTTTCGCAGCTTCGCGCAGCCAGCGCATGGCCAGGGCCAGGCGGCGCACGGGGCGCACTTCGACCGGCACCTGGTAGTTGGCACCGCCCACGCGGCGGGATTTGACTTCGACCACCGGCTTGATGTTGTTGATGGCGGTGTTGAAGACTTCGATGGGTTCCTTGCCCGTTTTGGCCTGGATCTGGTCCAAGGCGCCGTACACGATGCGTTCCGCCACGGCTTTCTTGCCGGACAGCATGACGACGTTCATGAACTTGGCCAGCTCGACACTGCCAAATTTGGGATCGGGGAGGATTTCACGTTTCGGTACTTCGCGACGACGAGGCATTTTTGTTTCCTTGTGACGATTCAGTTGAGCCGCCTGCGCGGCCACGGCTTCCATCCGGAGAGCCACTTACGTGCCACAGCCATGGCTGCGGCTGCACGGCCGATCAGAAGCGATCGGATGACTGCTGGAAAAGCGATGAGTTATTTCTTGGGGCGCTTGGCACCGTATTTGGAACGGGCCTGTTTGCGGTCCTTGACGCCCTGCAGGTCCAGGGAGCCGCGAACAATGTGGTAGCGCACACCGGGCAAGTCCTTGACACGGCCGCCACGCACCAGAACGACCGAGTGTTCCTGGAGATTGTGGCCTTCGCCGCCGATGTAGGAGATGACCTCGTAGCCGTTGGTCAGGCGCACCTTGGCGACCTTACGCAGGGCGGAGTTCGGCTTTTTAGGGGTGGTGGTGTAGACACGGGTGCAGACGCCGCGACGCTGGGGGCAGTTTTCCAGCGCCGGGCTCTTGCTGCTCTCGCGACTGACTTGGCGCGGTTTGCGCAGCAGTTGAGCAATGGTAGGCATGACCTTTACGCATCCTTTGTACTTGCGTACGTTTTACGTCGATATTCAGAGTGCCCGGACATGCCTGGCCGCGCAGAACACGGCGGGGGCATTTTCAGGCGACATGCGCAAAATCCGCCTGAAACGAATGACGTAAAGAGCGGGTCTTGCACAGGGAATGCTCATCAGGGCCGCACGGCCGCTGATGTCGCTGGAAACCCGGCACAAGACAAGCGGCGCATACCGCAATCAGATGCCATTAACCCAGCAAGCCAGGAAGTGTAGCATGATTCTTTCGTGTGAAGCAAAGCTGCCCTTTTACGGACTCGCACACCAGAATCCACACCCTATCCGGATTTCGAACCTTTCCGTACTATCATGGACGTTTGTGCCCGTTTCCTGCTCATCATGAACATCCTCGTCCTGCACGGCATCAACCTGAACCTGTTCGGCCAACGCGATCCGGCGCAATACGGCTCGATCACCCTGGCGGAAATCGACGCGCGCCTGCAGGCGCTGGGCCGGGAACTGGGGGTCGATCTCAGCTGCTTCCAGACCAATCACGAAGGGGACATGGTCGAGCGCATCCACCGCGCCCACACCGACGGCACCGATGCGGTGCTGATCAACGCAGGCGCCTGGACGCACTACAGCTACGGCATCCGCGACGCCATCGCCATCCTGCGGATTCCCGTCGTCGAGGTCCACATGTCCAATATCCACGCGCGCGAGGCCTTTCGCCACGAATCGGTGCTGGCCCCCATCGTACGCGGCCAGATCTGCGGCTTCGGTGCCGACAGCTATCTGCTGGGCCTGCGGGCCGCCGTCGGGCTGATCACCCCGGGTGTCCAGGGGTGATTGGCCGCCAGCGGCATCACACCAGCGCAAGCTGCTCCAGAACGGGACGCACGTCGGGCAGCACACCGCGCCAGACGCGATAGGATTCCGCTGCCTGGCCCACCAGCATGCCCAGGCCATCGGCCACCTGGGCCGCGCCTCGGTCGCGCGCCTGGCGCATGAATGGGGTGTCCGCACCATAGGCCAGGTCATAGGCCAGACCATCGTCCGCCACGCGATAATCCACGGCGGGCGCTTCCCCTTCGTTCAAGCCAGCCGAAGTCGCATGGATGACCACATCGTATTCCCACCCTCCGGCGGCCTCCAGCGGCCCGGCCTGGATGGGGCCGGCATGCGCCATCGCCTCGGCCAGGGCCTGCGCCCGCGCCGCCGTGCGATTGACCACCAGGACGCTGGCAGGCCGCGCCAGCAGGAGCGGCAGCAGGATGCCACGCGCCGCGCCGCCCGCGCCGATCACCAGCACCCGGCGATCCACCAGTGAAAAGCCCAGCCGGTCCTGGATGTCCCCGACCAGGCCGACGCCATCGGTGTTGTCGCCCAGGATGCCTTCGGGACCGAACGTGAGCGTGTTGACGGCTCCGGCGGCACGCGCGCGATCGGTCAGGGTATCCGCCAGTTCTGCCGCTTCCAGCTTGAACGGCGCCGTCACGTTCATGCCACGCCCGCCCGCCGCGACGAAGGCCTGGACGGTCTCGCGGAACGCGTCCGGCGCCGCCAGAATGGCGTCATAACGCAGATCATGGCCGAACTGACGCGCGAATGCCGTGTGCAGCAGCGGCGACTTTGATTGGGCGATAGGATTGCCGATGACGGCGTAGAGATCAGTCATGACAGGGTCCAGAACAAAAACCCCCGCACTGCCTGAGCGCAGTCCGGGGGCTGAAACACGACGCGGATGGGCGGCCAGGCCGCCCGTCACAGTCAATCCTGCGCCGGCGCCTCGCCATCCGCCGATGCATCGGCATCCAGCCCGGCCTCATCCGAACCCGCGTGGGCCATTTCCGACGGTTCCCCGAACGGATTGGCCAGTTCGCGGGCCGCGGCACGTTCGGCGGCCTCGAAGATTTCCTTGTCGTGGCGCGCAGCATGATAGGACATGCCCGTACCAGCCGGAATCAGGCGACCCACGATGACGTTTTCCTTCAGGCCGCGCAGCTCGTCGCGCTTGCCCATGATGGCAGCCTCGGTGAGCACGCGGGTGGTTTCCTGGAAGGACGCCGCCGAAATGAACGAGTCCGTCGACAGAGACGCCTTGGTGATGCCCAGCAGCACGTTGTCGTACGTGGCCGGAATCTTGCCTTCGGCTTCCATGCGATCGTTTTCGTTCAGCAGTTCGGAACGTTCGACCTGTTCGCCGGTGATGAAACTGGTGTCACCGGAATTGGTGATGTTCACACGGCGCAGCATCTGGCGGACGATCACCTCGATGTGCTTGTCGTTGATCTTCACGCCCTGCAGACGATAGACGTCCTGGACCTCGTTGACGATGTAGGACGCCAGCGGCTCGATGCCCTGCAGGCGCAGGATGTCGTGCGGGTCGGCCGGGCCGTCGACGATCAGCTCGCCCTTGTTGACCACCTGGCCGTCGTGCACCAGCACCTGCTTTTCCTTGGAAATCAGGAATTCGTGGCTGACGCCGTCCATGTCGGTGATCACCAGGCGCTGCTTGCCCTTGGTGTCCTTGCCGAAGGAAACCGTGCCGGTGACTTCGGCCAGCATCCCGGCATCCTTGGGCGAACGGGCCTCGAACAGTTCGGCCACTCGCGGCAGACCGCCGGTGATGTCGCGGGTCTTCTGGGATTCCTGGGGAATCCGGGCCAGGAAGTCACCCACGCCCACGGCCTGGCCGTCGCGCACGGTGATCAGCGCACCCACGGGCAGCGAGATCGCCACCGCATGATCGGTGCCCGCCACCTTGATTTCCTGACCCTGCTCATCGAGCAGCAGGATCTGCGGACGTGCGGCGGAGCCCTTGGTGCTGCGCGTCTTGGGCGTAATCACGACCAATGTAGACAGGCCGGTGATTTCGTCGACCTGGCGCGCCACCGTCACGCCTTCTTCGACATTGGCGAAGCGGATCGTGCCGGTGTATTCGGACACGATGGGGCGCGTCAGCGGATCCCAGGATGCCAGCTTGGCGCCGGCCTTGACCGCATCCCCGTCGCCCACGGCGATGGTCGCGCCGTAGGGAACTTTATGGCGTTCGCGTTCGCGGCGATTGTCGTCATAGATCACGATTTCGCCAGAGCGGGACACGGCAATGCGGTCGCCCTTGGCGTTGGTCAGGTAGCGCAGGCCGATGGCAAAGCCGACCGTGCCGGCAGACTTGGTCTCGATCGAGCTGGCCATGGCCGAACGCGAGGCGGCCCCCCCGATGTGGAACGTCCGCATCGTGAGCTGCGTGCCGGGTTCGCCGATCGACTGGGCCGCGATCACGCCAACGGCCTCGCCCTTGCTGACCAGCGCGCCGCGACCCAGGTCGCGGCCATAGCAGTGGGCGCACAGGCCGTGGCGGGTTTCGCAGGTCAGCGGCGTGCGGATCTTGACTTCGTCCACACCCAGTTCGTCGAGCAGTTCGACCAGGTTTTCATCCAGCAGGGTACCGGCCGGGATCACGGTTTCCTGGGTGTCGGGATTGACGACGTCCGTGGCCGTGACACGGCCCAGCACGCGATCACGCAGCGGTTCGATGACTTCGCCGCCCTCGACCAGGGCCTTCATCACGTAGCCATGGGTCGTGCCGCAATCGTCCTCGGTGATCACCAGGTCCTGGGTCACGTCCACCAGACGGCGGGTCAGATAACCCGAGTTGGCGGTCTTCAGGGCGGTATCGGCCAGACCCTTGCGCGCACCGTGCGTCGAGATGAAGTACTGCAGCACGTTCAGGCCTTCACGGAAGTTCGCCGTGATGGGAGTCTCGATGATGGAGCCGTCGGGCTTGGCCATCAGGCCGCGCATCCCCGCCAGCTGGCGGATCTGGGCGGCGGAACCCCGGGCGCCGGAATCGGCCATCATGTAGATGGAATTGAATGATTCCTGGCGGACTTCCTTGCCATGGCGATCGATGACCGGCTCGGTGGACAGCTGTTCCATCATGGCCTTGCCGACGCGGTCGCCGGCCTTGCCCCAGATGTCCACCACGTTGTTGTAGCGTTCCTGGGCCGTGACCAGACCGGAGGAATACTGCTTGTCGATTTCCTTGACCTCTTGCGCGGCCTGGGACAGGATTTCGTTCTTGACGTCCGGCACGATCATGTCGCCCATGGCGATCGACACCCCGCCGCGCGTGGCCAGGCGAAAGCCCGACTGCATCAGCTTGTCGGCGAAGATCACCGTGGCACGCAGGCCGCAACGGCGGTACGCCATATTGATCAGGCGCGAGATTTCCTTTTTCTTCAGTGCCTTGTTCAGCGCACTGAAGGGCAGGCCCTGGGGCAGGATCTCGGACAGCAGGGCGCGGCCCACCGTGGTCTGGAAGCGGCTGATGACCGCCTTCCATTCGCCGTTCTCGTCCTTGACGTATTCCGGCAGGCGGGTGGTGATGCGCGTCTGAAGTTCGACTTCGTGGTTGTCGTAAGCGCGCTGGACTTCGGCCAGATCGGCCAGGAACATGCCTTCGCCCTTGCCGTTGATCCGTTCACGCGTGGCGTAGTACAGGCCCAGCACGATGTCCTGGGACGGCACGATGGCGGGTTCGCCGTTGGCCGGGAACAGGACGTTGTTGGAGGCCAGCATCAGGGTGCGGGCTTCCAGCTGGGCTTCCAGCGACAGGGGCACGTGCACGGCCATCTGGTCGCCGTCGAAGTCGGCGTTGAAGGCCGCGCAGACCAGCGGATGCAGCTGGATGGCCTTGCCTTCGATCAGTTGCGGCTCGAAGGCCTGGATCCCCAGGCGGTGCAGCGTGGGGGCCCGGTTGAGCATCACCGGATGTTCGCGGATGACTTCTTCCAGGATGTCCCAGACCACCGGTTCCTGGCTTTCGACTAGTTTCTTGGCCGCCTTGATGGTGGTCGCCAGACCCATCATTTCGAGGCGGTTGAAGATGAAGGGCTTGAACAGTTCCAGCGCCATCAGCTTGGGCAGGCCACACTGGTGCAGACGCAGCTGCGGCCCGACCACGATCACGGAACGGCCCGAATAGTCGACGCGCTTGCCCAGCAGGTTCTGGCGGAAGCGGCCGCTCTTGCCCTTGATCATGTCGGCCAGGGATTTCAGCTGGCGCTTGTTGGCACCGGTCATGGCCTTGCCGCGCCGGCCATTGTCCAGCAGCGAATCGACGGCTTCCTGCAGCATGCGCTTTTCGTTGCGCAGGATGATGTCCGGGGCCTTCAGTTCGAGCAGCCGCTTCAAGCGGTTGTTGCGATTGATGACGCGGCGATACAGATCGTTCAGGTCGGACGTGGCAAAGCGCCCGCCGTCCAGCGGCACCAGCGGACGCAGGTCCGGCGGCAGCACCGGCAGCACTTCCATGATCATCCAGTCGGGCTTGATGCCGGATTTCTGGAAGCCTTCCAGGACCTTCAGGCGCTTGGAGATCTTCTTGATCTTGGCATCGGAACCCGTGGCCTTGAGTTCGGCGCGCAGCTTTTCGACCTCGGCATCGATGTCGATGTTGCGCAGCAGTTCGCGCACGGCCTCGGCACCCATCAGGGCATGGAAATCGTCGCCGTATTCCTCGGTCTTGGCCAGGTAATCGTCATCGGACATGATCTGGCCGCGCTTGAGCGGCGTCATGCCCGGTTCGATCACGCACCAGGCCTCGAAATAGAGCACGCGCTCGATGTCGCGCAGCGTCATGTCCAGCACCATGCCCAGGCGCGAGGGCAGGGATTTCAGGAACCAGATGTGCGCAACCGGACTGGCCAGTTCAATGTGGCCCATGCGCTCGCGGCGCACCTTGGCCACGGTGACTTCGACACCGCATTTTTCGCAGATCACACCGCGGTGCTTCAGCCGCTTGTACTTGCCGCACAGGCACTCGTAGTCCTTGATCGGGCCGAAGATCTTGGCGCAGAACAGGCCATCGCGTTCGGGCTTGAAGGTGCGATAGTTGATGGTCTCGGGCTTGCGGACCTCGCCAAAAGACCACGAGCGGATCTTTTCCGGCGAGGCGATCCCGATGCGAATGGCGTCGAACTGCTCGTCCTGGGAGACTTGCTTGAAGAGATCGAGTAGCGCTTTCATTATTTACGCTCCAGATCCATGTCCAGGGACAGGGATCGAATTTCCTTGACCAGCACGTTGAACGATTCGGGCATGCCCGCATCGATCACGTGATCACCCTTGACGATGTTCTCGTAGACCTTGGTCCGGCCGGTGATATCGTCGGATTTCACCGTCAGCATTTCCTGCAGGGTGTAGGCGGCGCCATAGGCTTCCAGGGCCCAGACTTCCATTTCCCCGAAACGCTGGCCACCGAACTGGGCCTTGCCGCCCAGCGGCTGCTGGGTCACCAGCGAATACGGACCCGTGGAACGCGCGTGCATCTTGTCGTCCACCAGATGGTGCAGCTTCAGGAAGTGCATGTAGCCCACCGTCACGGGGCGCTCGAACTGTTCGCCGGTCCGACCATCGGTCAGCCAGGCCTGGGTACGGTCGCTGGTGAGCTTCAGGCGTTCGGCGATTTCGTCCGGGTAGGCGATTTCCAGCATGCGGGTAATGTCTTGCTCGGTTGCGCCGTCGAACACCGGCGTGGCCAGGGGCACCCCACGGCGCAGGTTGTCGGCCAGCGTCAGGATTTCATCGTCGCTCAGCGGGTCAAGCTTGACCGAACCGCCGCAGGCGTTGTAGATGGTTTCCAGGGCCTTGCGCACGGCCTTGGCCTGGGCGCCGCGTTCATCGTCGAGCATATCGGCGATGCGCTGGCCCAGGCCCTTGGCGGCCCAGCCCAGATGGACTTCCAGCACCTGGCCGATGTTCATCCGCGAGGGCACGCCCAGCGGGTTGAGCACGATGTCCACCGGCGTACCGTCGGCCATGTGGGGCATGTCCTCGACCGGTGTGATGCGCGAGACCACCCCCTTGTTGCCGTGGCGGCCGGCCATCTTGTCGCCTGGCTGCAAACGGCGCTTGACGGCCAGGTAGACCTTGATCATCTTCAGCACGCCCGGGGGCAGTTCGTCCCCCTGGGTGAGCTTCTTGCGCTTTTCTTCGAAAGCCAGATCGAACTGGTGGCGCTTCTGTTCCAGGGCATCCTTGACCTGTTCCAGGGCAACGGCGGCATCTTCATCGGCCAGACGGATGTCGAACCACTGCCAACGATCCAGATCGTCCAGGTATTCGGCGGCCAGAACGGTGTTCTTGGCCAGCTTGCGCGGGCCGCCATTGGCGGTCTTGCCGATCAGGGTCTTGCGCAGGCGGTCGAAAGCGTCATTTTCGACGATGCGCAGCTGGTCGTTCAGGTCCTGGCGATAGCGGCGCAGTTCGTCGTCGATGATGGACTGGGCGCGCCGGTCGCGCTCGATGCCTTCGCGCGTGAAGACCTGCACGTCGATGACGGTGCCGACCATGCCGGATGGCACGCGCAACGACGTGTCCTTGACGTCGGAGGCCTTTTCGCCAAAGATTGCACGCAGCAGTTTTTCTTCTGGCGTCAGCTGGGTCTCGCCCTTGGGGGTGACCTTGCCGACCAGCACGTCGTCGGCGCGGACTTCGGCGCCGATGTACACGATCCCGGAATCATCCAGCCGGTTGAGCTGGACTTCGGCCAGGTTGGAAATATCGCGTGTGATTTCCTCGGGCCCAAGCTTGGTGTCGCGGGCCACCACGGTCAGTTCTTCGATGTGGATCGAAGTGTAGCGGTCGTCGGAGACGACACGCTCGGAAATCAGCACCGAATCCTCGAAGTTATAGCCGTTCCAGGGCATGAACGCGATCAGCATGTTCTGCCCCAGGGCCAGTTCGCCCAGGTCGCTGGACGCGCCGTCGGCCAGTACATCGCCCCGCGCCACCAGATCGCCACGCGACACGATGGGCCGCTGATTGATGTTGGTGTTCTGGTTGGAGCGGGTGTATTTTTTCAGGTTGTAGATGTCCACGCCGACTTCGCCGGCGACATTTTCATCATCGTTGACGCGGATCACGATGCGCTCGGCATCGACGAAATCCACGACCCCGCCGCGCACGGCCTGCACGGTCGTGCCCGAGTCCACCGCCACGGTGCGTTCGATGCCGGTGCCGACCAGCGGTTTTTCGGGCCGCAGGCAGGGCACGGCTTGGCGCTGCATGTTGGCGCCCATCAGCGCCCGGTTGGCGTCATCGTGTTCCAGGAACGGAATCAGCGAGGCTGCGACCGATACGATCTGCGACGGCGCGACGTCCATGTAATGCACGTTGGCCGGGGCCGTGAGCATGGTTTCACCGGCCTCGCGGCAGGCGACCAGGTCATCGGCGAAACGACCGTCTTCGTCCAGCACCGCGTTGGCCTGGGCGATGACGTACTTGCTTTCCTCGATGGCCGACAGGTATTCGATCTGATCGGAGACCTTGCCGTCGATGATCTTGCGATAGGGCGTTTCGAGAAAGCCGTATTCGTTCAGGCGCGCGTACAGGGCCAGGGAATTGATGAGGCCGATGTTCGGGCCTTCGGGCGTCTCGATCGGGCACACGCGACCATAGTGCGTCGGATGCACGTCCCGCACTTCGAAGCCGGCGCGTTCACGCGTCAGGCCGCCCGGCCCCAGGGCCGACACGCGCCGCTTGTGCGTGATTTCCGACAGCGGGTTGGTCTGGTCCATGAACTGGGACAGCTGGCTGGAACCGAAGAATTCCTTGATCGCGGCCGAAATCGGCTTGGAATTGATCAGGTCATGCGGCATCAGGTTTTCGGTTTCGGCCTGACCCAGGCGTTCCTTGACGGCGCGCTCGACGCGCACCAGGCCGGCGCGGAACTGGTTTTCGGCCAGTTCACCCACGCAGCGCACGCGGCGATTGCCCAGGTGATCGATATCGTCGATCTGACCACGGCCATTGCGCAGTTCCACCAACAGCTTGATGGTATCGAGGATGTCCTCGTCGGTCAGGGTCAGCGGGCCCGCGCTGTCGGCATCCCGACCCAGGCGGCTGTTGACCTTCATCCGGCCGACACGCGACAGGTCGTAGGTTTCCTCGGAATAGAACAGGCGCTGGAACAGGGCTTCGACGGCTTC